>NZ_LUVY01000001.1:0-17597 GCF_002992185.1 Pseudomonas sp. LLC-1
CCTCAACCGAGGCGCGCATTATACGCTTTCCTCAGAGCCTGTCAAGCGTTTATTTTGAAGTTTTTTGCGAGAAACTCGTTTAGCTTCAAACACTTGACTCAACAGGGTGGCTAGCTTTGCTTCGCTACCGCGTTGGAGTGGTGCGCATTATAGGGCCGCCTTCAAGGAGGTCAACCCTTAATTTCAATGTTTTGAAATATTTATGCCGAAGGCGCTTCAGGGCTACCACGCGCCCCATCAATTGCGCACTATATTGCTCATCACCCACCCCGCCCAAGGATCGCCGCACAGAAATGAACACCCAGCCCCGCAGCCTGGCCGCCACCCTCTTCCCGATTGGGCTGCTGCTTATCGCCATGGCATCGATTCAATCGGGTGCCTCCCTGGCCAAAAGCATGTTTCCCATTATCGGCGCACAAGGCACCACCGCCCTGCGCCTGATATTCGCCAGCATCATCATGCTGCTTATATTGCGCCCGTGGCGGGTACGCATGACCGCCAACACCCTGCGTAACGTGGTCATCTATGGCATGGCCCTGGGTGGCATGAACTTCCTCTTCTATATGGCGCTGCAAACGGTGCCCATCGGCATTGCCGTTGCACTGGAGTTCACCGGGCCGCTCGCCGTGGCGATCTTCTCTTCACGCCGGCCAATCGACTTTCTGTGGATTGCCCTGGCCATCGCCGGCCTGCTGCTGTTGCTGCCAGCAGGGCACAGTGGCCAGGCACTCGACCCGGCCGGTGCTATCTACGCGCTGGGTGCTGGCGTGTGCTGGGCCCTGTACATTCTGTTCGGCCAGCGTGCCGGGGCCGAACACGGCATCCAGAGCGCCGCGCTCGGCGTGGTGGTCGCTGCACTGTTCGTCGCCCCCATCGGCATTGTCCACGCGGGCAGTGCGCTGCTCACGCCCGCTGTCATCCCCATGGCGCTGGGCGTGGCGATACTGTCCACAGCGCTGCCCTACAGCCTGGAGATGGTTGCCCTCACGCGCATTCCGGCTCGCACCTTCGGCACCCTGATGAGCATCGAACCGGCGTTCGGGGCGTTGTCCGGCCTGCTCTTCCTGGGCGAAGTGCTGACGGTTACCCAATGGCTGGCGATTCTGGCAATCATTACGGCCTCTGTCGGCACCACGCTCTCCATGCGCAAGGAGCCCACCCCAGCCGTCGCGGCAGACTGATATGAGAAATATTTTCATTTGAGACAGGATTAAGGATTGTAGCGATCCGTCTCGCTGATTAAGCTGTCACAGAATCATCATCTTTACGCTATCTACTGGACCGAACAGGGACGCTGGGGAAATTTCAGGAAGAACCGAAGCGATAACGACAGGGCCAGACGACAGCTGATCGGCCCTGCATTTAAGGACAGGAATGAAACGTATTTTTCTCATCCTGGCCATCTTGGCTATTGCTGGATGTGCCGCCACGGCCAAGACTGAGGTCAAGAGGGGCAAGAAGGGCCTGCATATCAACTGCTCCGGCCTTTCCTCTTCGTGGGACAACTGCTACAGCAAAGCCGCGAGCTCTTGCAGCACACGCGGCTACCGGGTAATCGCACGCTCGGGCGACAGCGATGAAGAAGCCGGCGACTACTTGTTCGGCATCAACCCGGCGGGTTACACCAGCCGCAGCATGATCGTCATCTGCAAGTAGGAAAAAGGGCAGCTCACAAGCTGCCCTTTTCATTTGCCGTTACAGCGGCGCGGTACGCGTTTCTAGCCAGACCAAAGCGTCATCCTTGAGTAACGGCGCCAGGCGCTCACGCACCGTGGCGTGATAGCGGTTCAACCACTCCACCTCTTCTTTTGACAGCTGTTCGGCTAGCAGGCACCGGGTGTCGATCGGGCACAATGTCAACGTCTCGAAGTTCAGGAAGTCGCCAAATGCACTCTTGCCGGCTTCGCGATTGACCACCAGGTTCTCGATGCGTACACCCCATTGCCCCGGGCGATACGTACCTGGCTCGATCGAGCTGATCATGCCCGCCTGCATCGCCGTCTGCGGTGCAGGTGCCGCCTGGTAGGCAATGACCTGTGGCCCTTCATGCACATTCATGAAGTAGCCCACCCCATGCCCGGTACCGTGGCCGTAATCCACCTGGTCTGCCCAGATCGGTGCACGAGCAATGGCGTCGAGCAACGGCGACAGCACCCCACGCGGAAAGGTGGCACGCGACAGGGCAATCATGCCCTTGAGTACCCGGGTGCAATCCTGCTTCTGCGGGTGGCTGGGGTTGCCCACCGGCACCATGCGTGTGATGTCGGTGGTGCCGCCCAGGTACTGCCCGCCCGAATCGATCAGCAAAAGCCCGTCGCCCTCGATGACCGCGTGCGACTGCTCGGTAGCGCGGTAATGCGGCATGGCACCGTTGCCATTGAAGGCAGCAATGGTCGAGAAACTCAGCGATACGAAACCCGGGCGCCGGGCACGGGCGGCACTCAGTCGCTCGTCAATCGTCAGCTCGGTGATTGTCTCTTTGCCCAGGCTGGCCTCGAACCAGGCGAAGAATTCGCACAAGGCAGCACCGTCCTGCTCCATGACCTGACGGATGTGAACCAGATCTTCATCACCTTTGCATGACTTGCTCAGGGTGGTGGGGTTGATCCCCTCGATCAGCACAACCTCTGCCGAACGGTTTTCCAGCAGGCCACAGGTGACCCGTGCCGGGTCCACCAGCAACCTGCTACCGGCCGGTACGGCACCTAAAGCCTTGCCAGCCTCGCTGTAGTCGCGCACCTCGATGCCGTCGACTGCCAGCACTTGGCGCAAATGCGCATCCATCTTGTCCTGGCCAACGAACAGGATGGCCTGCTGCTGATTGATCAAGGCAAAGGCCAGGAACACCGGGTTGTAGGAAACATCGCTGCCACGCAGGTTGAACAGCCAGGCGATGTCATCGAGGGTAGCAATGAAATGCCAGTCCGCGCCCTTGGCTTGCATGCCCTGGCGCAACTGCGCGAGTTTTTCCGCCCGGTTCACCGTGGCATGAGGCGGCAAGTGCTGGTACACCGGGTTGCCGGGCAACGCCGGGCGCCCATCCCAGACCTGCCCCAGCAAGTCCTTGTCAGTCACCAACCGCGCACCACGCACTTTCAACCGCTCGACCAACTGGCGCGCCGAAGCCAACGCCATGACCGCACCATCCACCGCGACACTGCCGTTGAGCTCGACGTTTTCACCCAGCCACTCCAGTGCCCCGGGTTTGCCCGGCAAAAGCTTCATCAGCTCAATGCCGCTGCCAGCCAACTCATGTTCCGCCTGCTCCCAGTAGCGGCTATCGACCCACAAGCCGGCAAACCCCGGGGTAACTACCAGTGTGCCGACCGAGCCGTGGAAACCCGAGAGCCACTGACGCCCCTGCCAGTAACCGGGCAGGTATTCGGAAAGGTGGGGGTCGGCCGAAGGCACCAGCAAGGCATCGATGCCCTCTGCCGCCATGGCCTGGCGCACGCGCGCCAGGCGCTGTGGCACGCTTTGCTCAAGGGTGGTCTGGACGTTCATGCGCTCTCCTGCGGCAACATCACGGTTGATCCAATGTGCCGATAATGGAACAGCCGCCAGAACCCTGCAATCGCGACGACCAAGACACGGCATGCATTGCCCGCCACGCCTTGCGCTAATCAGACACTTCCTACAAGGAGCTCAGGACCACCGATCAAGTCCCGCTGAACTTCCGCAAAGGGGCGGCTTCACACACAGTACACTCACTGCCCACAGGCAAATGACCATGCCCAATGCCTGGCATTCGAAAACCGGCGTGGTGCTGCTCGACACCCGCGAGCAAACGCCCGAGCATGAGCACGCCGTGCACCTCAAGCTTGCCGACGGCCTCGCCCGCCTGCTGGGTTGTCCACATGTGCCTAGGCAGCAGGCCAACGCCAACGATAACTACTACTTCGTGCCCACCGAGACCCTGATCGACCACAGGCGCTATACCGCCCTGGGTATTCTTGGCGAACAGGACCTGTTTGGCGGCCTGGTGTCCTACCCCCACATGGCGACCAAGGCAATCTCCCACCCGCTGCCGGCCAAGGCCAGCTTCCCACCGGGCTGGACCGATGCCTTCGCCCAACAGGCTTGTGACGCACTGCTGCGCGGCTACACCGTGTTCAGCAAAGCCGATGCGCGCACTGCCGCACAGTTGCTGCTGCTCGACGGCCCGCTACGGGTCAAGCCGGTACTGGCGAGCGCAGGCCGCGGACAACAGGTCATCAGCACTGCGGACGCATTGGAACCCCTACTGGACGATATGGACGAACAGGCGCTGGCCGTGTGGGGGCTGGTACTCGAAGAAGACCTGAACGACGTAAAAACCTTCAGCGTCGGCCAAGTGCGCGTCGCGGGGCTGACATGCAGCTATTACGGTACCCAACAGCTGACCCATGACCACCAGGGCATCGAGGTGTATGGCGGCTCCGACCTTGTGGTGGTACGTGGCGACTATCAGGCGCTGCTGCAACTCCCCCTGGAAGACCACCTGCGCCTGGCGATCAACCAGGCCATGACCTACGAGCAGGCTGCCGAGCAGCACTTCCCTGGCTTCATCGCCTCGCGGCGCAACTACGACATCGCTCGCGGCCTGAGCCCTCAGGGCCACCTGCGTAGCGGTGTGCTTGAGCAATCCTGGCGCTTGGGCGGTGCCAGCAGTGCCGAGTTGCTGGCCCTGCAGGCATTTGCCGATGACCCGGCATTGCAGCAGGTGCATGCCTCCACCCACGAAGTGTTCGGCACGCCCGACCTGCCCGCTGATGCCACCCTCTTCTACCAAGGAAACGACAGTGAACTCGGACAATTCAGCAAATTTGCACGGATTCGCGAACATGGCCGTTCAGAGTGAAACCGTTGAACTGCAAGTCGACAACGACAGCATTGTCGGCACCCTGGTCAGCCCCGGCAGCAAGATGCCGGGCATCCTCTTCGTGCACGGTTGGGGCGGAAGCCAGCAGCGTGATCTGGCCCGGGCCCGGCACATCACCGGACTGGGCTGCGTGTGCATGACCTTCGACCTTCGCGGGCACGAAAAGACCGAAAGCCAACGCCTGACAGTCACGCGTGAACAAAACCTGCATGACCTGATGGTGGCCTACGACCGGCTGCTGAGCCATCCAGCCGTGGACAGTAGCGCCATCGCCATCATCGGCAGCAGTTATGGTGGCTACCTGGCAACGCTGCTGACCCGCGAACGGCCAGTCAAGTGGCTGGCCCTGCGGGTACCCGCCATGTATTGGGACGACGAATGGAACACCCCTAAGCAAACCCTCGACCGCCAACGCCTGAACGCCTACCGGCAGCAATCGCTTGGCCCGGCGGACAACCGTGCACTGGCAGCGTGCGCCGAGTTCGACGGGGACGTCTTGCTGGTAGAGTCCGAACAGGACGACTATGTACCGCACAGCACACTGATGAGCTACCGCTCGGCATTCATCAGCGCCCATTCGCTCGCCCATCGCATCGTCGACGGGGCCGACCACGCGCTGTCCAGCGAACAGAGCCAGAAAGCCTACAGCTCGATCCTGGCAGCCTGGATCAGCGAAATGGTCATCGGTGCCCGACTGGACCGCTACCCGCATTACGCGCCTTGGTATGCCTGAAGCTCGCCCACCTCACAATGCAGGCCGCCATCGGTGCCGCGCACCAGGCTGCGCAGCGTCTGGTAGGCTGCAAAGTTCACCCCACGCGCCTGATGCTGCCCCAGCAGCTCAAGGAAGGGCTCTTCAACGAAGTACTCGGCCGCCGCCGACCAGGCCTGGCGTGACTGCCATTGCAGGTATTGCAGCACCCGGCTGCCATCGTCACTGGCCTGGACACTGACACCCTGCAGCCCTTCACAGCGCGCAGCAAGCGCTTCGCTGCGCGCCACCAAGGCCTGAGCCAATGCTTGTTGGCACATGCTGGGCACTTCGTACTCGATCATCTGGGTGAACCAAAGGGCATTAGGGCTTGCCGACATCGGCGGTCTCCTGGTAATGGACGCATGCAGCGCGATGCCGAGCAGGGTAAAACCTCAAGTAAAGTCAAGGTCAAGGGGTTTATGCGCACCCTCACCTGATACCGCAAAACGCCGCCGGTAGTCACTCGGGGTCAGGCCGGTAATGCGCTGGAACACCTTGCGAAACGCACCCGGGTCCTGGTAACCGACACCCCAGGCAATCTGTTCGACGTTGCGCCGGGTGAACTCCAGCAAACGGCAGGCTCGCCCTACCCTCACCTGCTGGCAATACTCGGTCGGACGCAGCCCGGTGGCGGCACGAAAGCGCCGCAGGAACGTGCGCGCTTCCAGCCCCGCGCACGCAGCCATCGCCGCAAGGTCAGCCTCCTGCCCGCCATTACCCTGCAACCAATGTTGCACCTTCAACACGGCCTCGTCGCCGTGGTCCAGGCGCGGGCTGAACAGTGCTCCGGGCAAGGGCGCTGTCGTCGGCTCGACTGCCAGATAGCGAGCGGTCTCTCGCGCCACCGTCGCCCCAAGAAATCGCTCCAGCAGGCGCAAGCCCAGGTCAGTCCAGGCCATCAACCCTGCCGAGGTCACGATATCGCCGTCGTCCAGCAACGGCTGCCGGGCCTCTACCCGCACCTTGGGGAAGCGCTGGGCCAGGGCATGCACGTAGTTCCAGTGGGTGCAGGCCGGGCGCCCGTCGAGCAGCCCACTGGCGGCAATGAAAAACACCCCGATGCAAACCGACGCCAGCACCGTACCGCGCCCGTGCAACTGGCACAGCGACGCGCGGTGACGGTCAAGCAGCTCGGCTTGCGGGGCCGACTCCAGGCTTGGCGGAATGATCAATACACCCAGGCCCGGTGCAGCAGTCGCTGAGCTATCCGGGGCTGGCAGCAACTGCCCTGCCTCATCGGCCTGCCAGAAGCTGACGCGAATGTGCGGCAGCTCGACAGCCCCCAGTTCGGCCGCAACCCGGTTGGCCACCAGGAACAGGTCGGCCAGGCCATATACGGCCGCGCGCTGCACGCCAGGGTACAGCAGCAGGCCGATGTCCAGGCTGGCAGGGATGTCAGTTTTTGCCCGCATAGTGTCGTTCGCGCCAATCCTCAGGTTCGTGCACACAGCCTATAACTAACGCCTACCAACGACTACTGCCACAGGAGGCAGCATGAGCAAGCAGGCGCTGATCATCATCGACATCCAGAACGACTATTTCCCGGGCGGCAAATGGACCCTCGATGGCGCCGACCAGGCGGCCGACAACGCTGCCCGGCTGCTGGCAGCCGCACGCCAGCGCGGCGACCTGGTGGTGCATGTGCGCCATGAGTTCGACAGTGCCGATGCACCCTTCTTTGCACCGGGCTCGCAGGGTTCGGCGATCCATTCCAAGGTCGAACCGGCAGCAGGCGAGCCGGTGGTGCTCAAGCACAAGGTCAACGCCTTCCTCGGTACCGACCTTGAGCACACGCTGGACCGACATGGCGTCGAGGCCCTGACCATCGTCGGCAGCATGAGCCATATGTGCATCGATGCCGCCACCCGTGCTGCGGCCGACCTGGGTTACCAGGTGACCGTGGTGCACGATGCCTGTGCGACCCTGCCGCTGGCGTTCGACGGCAGGCAGATACCGGCGGCGCAGGTTCATGATTCGGCGATGGCGGCGCTGGCATTTGCCTATGCCAAGGTCGTGAAGACCGATGAGTTGCTTGAAGGCTGATCGGCTCGAAAGCTTTGGGGCTATGCATCAGCCCCAAAGCTTGCAGGCTCAAATCACCACATTACGCACGAACCGCACCGCCATCGCCCCATCATTGCGGTACGCATACCGGCAGTTGCTGGGGAACACATGGAACTGCCCCACCAGCAGACGACGCTCGACCCCTTCGATGATCAACGTCAGCTGCCCTTCAGCCACATAAATCTGCTCGCTCCAGCCTTCGGCATCGGCCTCGCTGGAATAGCACTCACCCGGCGCCAGGGTCCACTCCCACAGCTCCACCTCACGCCGCGCCGGGCTGGTGCCAAGCAACACTGCGCGGCTCTGCGGATGCTCACCCGCCCAGGCCAGCTCTTCGATACGCCCGGGATCACGCCGATCAGGCGCCTGGATCAAGGTACTGAATGCCACCCCCAAGGCTTCGGCGATCAAGTCCAGCGTGGTCAGGCTGACGTTCTTTTCCCCCGCCTCGATCGCCACCAGCATGCGCCGGCTAACCCCGGAGCGCTCGGCCAACGTCGTCTGGCTCATGCCAGCCGCGTTGCGCAGGCTGCGCACATTGAGGCTGACATGTTGAAGCACCGATGCGCGGTGCGCGGAATCTTTGTGCACTATATTGCTCACTGGTCGAGATTGCGCAGTATACTGCCCACTTTGCGGCGATTGTGCGCCGCCCCCTCCGAGTGCGCAAGACCATGAGCCAGGCCAGCAACAAACCGACCCCCACCGTAACCTTTCGCCTGAGCAAGGCTGAACTGGTGCTGGTGTTCATCACCATGTTGTGGGGCGGCACCTTCCTGCTGGTGCACAACGTGATGACCGTCAGCGGCCCGATGTTCTTCGTCGGCTTGCGCTTTGCTGCAGCTGCACTGTTCGTGGGCGTGGTCTCGGCGCGGGCATTGCCCGGGCTGACCTTCACCGAGCTCAAGGCCGGCATGCTGATCGGTGTATCGATCATGCTCGGCTATGGCTTGCAAACCATGGGCCTGCAAACCATCAGCAGCAGCCAATCGGCGTTTATCACTGCACTGTACGTACCGTTCGTGCCACTGCTGCAGTGGCTGGTACTGGGCCGACGGCCTGGCCTGATGCCCAGCATCGGCATTTGCCTGGCGTTCATCGGCCTGATGCTGCTGGCCGGGCCGGAAGGCGGCAGCCTGCATTTCAGCGAGGGCGAGCTGGTCACCTTGGTCAGCGCAGTGGCCATCGCCGGCGAAATCATCCTGATCAGCCGCTACGCCGGCCAGGTCGACGTGCGCCGGGTTACCGTGGTGCAACTGGCGACCGCGTCGTTGCTGGCGTTTCTGATGATCGTGCCAACCCAGGAGCGTATCCCCGACTTCTCCTGGCTGCTGCTGGGCAGCGCCGTAGGCCTGGGCGCCATGAGCGCAGTCATCCAGGTGGCGATGAACTGGGCACAAAAGTCGGTTTCCCCCACCCGGGCCACGCTCATCTACGCCGGTGAGCCAGTGTGGGCCGGGATCGTAGGGCGCCTGGCGGGCGAACGCCTGCCGGGCGTGGCACTGCTCGGTGGCCTGCTGATCGTGATCGCGGTGGTGGTGAGCGAGCTCAAAGTACGTCGACCACGCGAGGCCACCGAGGCACGCGATGTACAGAATGAAGGCGAACGCCAGGCGGAGGTGTGAAGTCGCTAACAGCAGCTATGCTTTGTAAACAAATGTTATAAAAAAACAGCTTGTCACAGCCTGTTTGTAGGATTCTGCGACAGCTTGCGTGTTGGTGATCACCCCCTCGACACGTATGATCTTTGCAAACTTCTCCAGAATAGGCCGCTATGTCATTGATAGTGCTATTGCTTCTGCCGTTCGTGGGCAGTTGCCTGGCAGCCGTGCTGCCGCACAACGCACGTAACGCCGAGTCCATTCTTGCCGGGCTCGTAGCCCTGGTCGGTACCGTCCAGGTAGCACTGCTGTACCCCCAGGTTGCCCATGGCGGTGTGATTCGCGAAGAGTTCCTGTGGCTGCCCAGCCTGGGGCTCAACCTGGTACTGCGCATGGACGGCTTCGCCTGGCTGTTCTCGCTGCTGGTACTGGGCATCGGCACGCTGGTGTCGCTGTACGCGCGCTACTACATGTCACCGCAAGACCCGGTACCGCGCTTCTTCGCCTTCTTCCTGGCCTTCATGGGCGCCATGCTTGGCCTGGTGATCTCCGGCAACCTGATTCAGCTGGTGTTCTTCTGGGAGCTCACCAGCCTGTTCTCCTTCCTGCTGATTGGCTACTGGCACCACCGCGCCGACGCCCGCCGTGGTGCCTACATGGCGCTGATGGTGACCGGTGCAGGCGGCTTGTGCCTGCTGGTCGGGGCCCTGCTGCTCGGCCATGTGGTCGGCAGCTACGACCTGGACAAGGTCCTGGCTACCGGCGATACCATCCGCCAGCATGCGCTGTACCCGGTGCTGCTGCCCCTGATTCTCATCGGCGCCCTGAGCAAGAGCGCACAGTTCCCCTTCCAGTTCTGGCTGCCCCACGCCATGGCAGCGCCCACGCCGGTATCGGCCTATTTGCACTCTGCCACCATGGTCAAGGCCGGGGTGTTCCTGCTGGCGCGGCTGTGGCCGGTGCTTTCCGGCAGCGAAGAGTGGTTCTGGATCGTCGGCGGTGCCGGTGCCCTCACCCTGCTGCTCGGCGCGTTCGCCGCCATGTTCCAGAACGACCTCAAGGGCCTGCTGGCCTATTCGACCATCAGCCACCTGGGCCTGATTACCCTGCTGCTGGGCCTGAACAGCCCACTGGCTGCCGTTGCAGCGGTGTTCCACATTCTCAACCATGCCACGTTCAAGGCCTCGCTGTTCATGGCCGCCGGCATCATCGACCACGAAAGCGGTACGCGCGACATCCGCCGCCTCAGCGGCCTGATCCGCCTGGTGCCCTACACCGCGACACTGGCCATGGTGGCCAGCGCCTCGATGGCTGGCGTGCCGCTGATGAACGGCTTCCTGTCCAAGGAAATGTTCTTCGCCGAAACCGTATTCATCAGCTCCACCGCGTGGGTCGAGGCCACCCTGCCCGTGATCGCCACCCTGGCTGGCACCTTCAGCGTGGCCTATGCCCTGCGCTTTACCGTCGATGTGTTCTTCGGGCCGACCGCCCAAGACCTGCCCCACACCCCGCACGAGCCGCCACGCTGGATGCGTGCGCCGGTCGAGCTGCTGGTGCTGACCTGCCTGGTGGTGGGGATCTTCCCTGCCCAGTCGGTCGGCCCACTGCTGGCCGCTGCGGCGCTACCGGTGGTAGGCGGCACCCTGCCGGAGTACAGCCTGGCGATCTGGCATGGCTGGAACGCACCGCTGATCATGAGCCTGGTGGCCATGAGCGGCGGTATCGTGCTTTACCTGCTGCTGCGCAAGCAGCTGCGCCTGGGCCGCTTCCCCTACCCGCCGGTGATCGAGCGCTTCAACGGCAAGCGCCTGTTCGAGCACGGGCAGGTTCACCTGATGGTGCTGGCGCGTCGCGTCGAGCGCCTGTTCACCTCTCGCCGCCTGCAATCGCAGCTGTTCATGCTGGTGGTCGCCGCCTTTCTTGCAGGCCTCACGCCCATGCTCTACAGCGGGCTGAGCTGGGGCGACCGGCCGAAAATTCCGGGCTCGGGCGTGTTCGTCGCACTGTGGCTGATCGCCATTGCCTGCGCCATCGGCGCCGCCTACCAGGCCAAGTACCACCGCCTGGCGGCACTGATCATGGTCAGTGTCTGCGGCCTGATGACCTGCATCACCTTTGTCTGGTTCTCCGCGCCTGACCTGGCCCTGACCCAGCTGGTGGTGGAAGTGGTCACGACTGTGCTGATCCTGCTGGGCCTGCGCTGGCTGCCACGGCGTATCGAAGGCGTATCGCCACTACCGGGTAGCCTGGAGCGGGCGCGCATGCGCCGCCTGCGCGACCTGCTGCTGGCCGTGCTGGTGGGTGGCGGCATGGCCGTGCTGTCCTACGCCATGCTGACCCGGCCAACGCCCAACGACATCTCGTCGTTCTACCTAAGCCGTGCGCTGCCCCAGGGCGGCGGCACCAACGTGGTCAACGTGATGCTGGTGGACTTCCGCGGCTTCGACACCCTCGGTGAAATCACCGTGCTGGTGGCCGTGGCGCTGACCGTGTTCGCCCTGCTGCGCCGCTTCCGCCCCCCCAAAGAGAGCATGCAACTGCCGGCGCAGCAGCGCCAACTGGCGCCTGACGTGGTCACCGACCTGATCAACCCACGGCATGCCACCGACACCGCCCTGGGCTTCATGATGGTGCCTGCCGTGCTGGTGCGCCTGCTGCTGCCCGTCGCGCTACTGGTCTCGATGTACCTGTTCATGCGGGGTCACAACCAGCCGGGCGGCGGCTTTGTCGCCGGACTGGTGATGTCGGTGGCGTTCATCCTGCAGTACATGGTGGCCGGTACCCAGTGGGTCGAAGCGCAGATGAGCCTGCGCCCGCTGCGCTGGATGGGCACCGGGCTGCTGTGCGCGACCCTGACCGGGGTCGGCGCCATGCTGCTGGGTTATCCGTTCCTCACTACCCATACTGCCCACCTGCACCTGCCGCTGCTGGGTGATGTGCATGTGGCCAGCGCGCTGTTCTTCGACGTCGGCGTATACACCGTGGTGGTCGGCTCGACCTTGCTGATCCTCACGGCCCTGGCGCACCAGTCGGTGCGCGCTTACCGCCCGGGCAACCCGGCGAAAACCAGCCAAGCAGGAGCCGCCTGATGGAAGAAGTGATTGCAGTCGCCATCGGCGTGCTCGCCGCCTCGGGGGTGTGGCTGATCCTGCGCCCCCGTACCTACCAGGTCATCATGGGCCTGTGCCTGCTGTCGTACGGGGTCAACCTGTTCATTTTCAGCATGGGCAGCCTCTTCATCGGCAAAGAGCCAATCATCAAGGACGGCGTCACACAGGACCTGCTGCACTACACCGACCCGCTGCCGCAGGCGCTGGTGCTTACCGCCATCGTCATCAGCTTTGCCATGACCGCACTGTTTCTGGTGGTGTTGCTGGCCTCGCGCGGCCTGACCGGTACCGACCACGTGGATGGCCGGGAGCGTGACGAATGAATGGAGTGAGTCAACTGATCGTTGCGCCTATCCTGCTGCCGCTGGTCACTGCCGCAGTCATGTTGTTGCTGGGTGAAAAGCACCGGCAGATCAAGGCCCGCCTGAACCTGCTGTCGACCTTCGCCGGCCTGGCAATCGCCGTCAGCCTGCTGCTGTGGGTGCGCACCCAGGGGCAGGCAGCGTCGATCGGCGTTTACCTGCCGGGCAACTGGCCGGCACCGTTCGGCATCGTGCTGGTCGTGGACCACTTGTCGGCCCTGCTGCTGACCCTGACCGGGGTTATCGGCTTCAGTGCGCTACTGTTTGCCCGCGCCCGGTGGGACGGTGCCGGGGCAAGCTTCCATGCGCTGTTCCAGATCCAGCTGATGGGCCTGTACGGCGCCTTCCTCACGGCCGACCTGTTCAACCTGTTCGTGTTCTTCGAGGTGCTGCTGGCCGCGTCCTATGGCCTGCTGCTGCATGGCTCGGGCCGCGCCCGGGTGCGGGCCGGCCTGCACTACATCGCCATCAACCTGTTCGCCTCGTCGCTGTTCCTGATCGGCGCTGCCATGCTGTATGGCGTGACCGGCACCCTGAACATGGCCGACCTAGCCCTGAAGATTCCCCTGGTGCCAGAGGCCGACCGTGGCCTGTTGCACGCCGGTGCGGCGATCCTGGCGATGGCCTTCCTGGTCAAGGCCGGTATCTGGCCGCTGAACTTCTGGCTGGTGCCCGCCTACGCTTCGGCCAGCGCCCCCGTGGCTGCGCTGTTCGCCATCATGACCAAGGTCGGCCTGTATGCCGTGCTGCGCCTGTGGACACTGTTGTTCTCCGGGCAGGCCGGGGCCTCGGCGCATTTCGGCGGCGAATGGCTGGTATACGGCGGCCTGGCCACCCTGGCGGTGGCTGCGGTATCGATCCTGGCTGCACAGCGCCTGGAGCGCATGGCAGCCCTCAGTATCCTGGTCTCGGCTGGCACCCTGCTCGGCGCGGTTGGCTTTGCCCAGGCGGCGCTGACCGGTGCGGCGCTGTTCTACCTGGTCAACTCCACCCTGGCCCTGTGCGCGCTGTTCCTGCTCGCCGAACTGGTCGAACGCTCACGCTCGGCCAATGAGGCGCCCCTGGACGAAGAAGAAGACGTGATGCCGCCCCCGCTGGAGTCGCTGCACCCGCCCAAGGGTATCAACCTCGACGACGAGCAGAAGGTGGTGATCGGCCAGATCATCCCATGGACCATGGCGTTCCTGGGCCTGAGCTTCATCGCGTGCGCACTGCTCATCATCGGCATGCCGCCACTGTCGGGCTTTGTCGGCAAGCTCAACCTGATCAGCGCGCTGTTCAACCCGCATGGCCTGGGCGTGCCGGCCGAACAACCGTTGAGCCCGGCAGGCTGGGGCCTGGTGGCACTGCTGATCCTGTCCGGTATGGCGTCGCTGATCGCCTTCGGTCGCGTGGGCATACAGCGCTTCTGGAAGCCCGAAGAGCGCCCGTCACCCGTGCTGCGCCGCTATGAGTGCCTGCCCATCGTCATCCTGCTCGGCCTGTGCATGGTCCTTAGCCTCAAGGCCGAGCCATTGCTGCGCTACACCCAGGACACCGCCGCCAGCCTGCAGGCCCCGGACGCCTACATCGAAGCCGTGATGGCCGCTCGGCCGATTCCTGGCCCCACCTCGCTCGACGTACAGGTGCAGCCATGAACCGACTGTTCCCCGCCCCGTTGCTATCGGTTTCGCTGTTCGGCCTCTGGCTGTTGCTGAACCTCTCGGTCAGCCCCGGCAATCTGCTGCTGGGCGCCGCACTGGGTGTGCTGGCCCCGCTGCTGATGGCACCGTTGCGTCCGCAGCATGCCCACGTGCGTCGGCCGCTGGTCATTGCCCGGCTGATCGGCCGGGTCGGCATCGATGTGATCGTCTCCAACCTGCTGGTGGCCCGCGGCGTACTGCGTGCCGGCAAGCAGCCGCCACGCTCGGCGTTCGTGCACATACCGCTGGCATTGCGCGACCCGCACGGCCTGGCGGCACTTTCGATGATCACCACGGTGGTGCCCGGCACAGTCTGGTCCGAGCTGGCGCTGGACCGCAGCGTCTTGCTGCTGCATGTGTTCGACCTGGACGATGAAGCGGCCTTCATCCAGCACTTCAAGGACACCTACGAACGCCCGCTGATGGAGATCTTCCAATGACAGGCCTGCTCGCCAATGCTGTCCTCGCCAGCCTGTTCATCTTCGCCCTGGCCATGGGCCTGGCGCTGATCCGGCTGTTCCGTGGCCCGTCCGCCCAGGACCGTGTGCTGGCGCTGGACTACCTGTATATCCTGGCCATGCTGACCATGCTGGTGCTGGGGATCCGTTACGCCAGTGACACCTACTTCGAAGGTGCCCTGCTGATTGCGCTGTTCGGCTTCGTCGGCTCGTTTGCCTTGGCCAAGTTCCTGCTGCGCGGAGAGGTGATCGAATGACCGAAACCTTGGTACTGCCCTTCTGGCTGGAGGTGGTCACTGCCGTGCTACTGCTGACCGGCAGCCTGTTCGCCCTGGTGGGTGCCATAGGCCTGGTACGCCTGAAAGATTACTTCCAGCGTATGCACCCACCGGCACTGGCCTCAACCATCGGCGCCTGGTGCGTGGCGCTGGCCTCGATCATCTACTTTTCCTGGCTCAAGGACGCGCCTGTGCTGCACGCCTGGCTGATTCCGATCCTGCTGTCGATCACCGTGCCGGTCACCACGCTCTTGCTGGCGCGGGCGGCGCTGTTCCGTAAGCGCATGTCGAAAGAGCCGGTGCCCGAAGAGGTTAGCAGCGGTCGCGACCGCGGTAACTGAAGGTTGCGCCTCACCTTTGGCTGAGGCGCTGCAGCTCCCGCCGGACCATGGCGACATAAGGCGGTGGGCCGAGCCGGTAGAGCTCACCCGCCACCCAGCTCAGCCAGGTGCTTTGCAATTCCTCGCGCCTGGCCAGCAAACGTTCGGCCTCGGCCACGGCATCCGCCTGATGCTGCCGATGAAATTCAGCCCGCGAGGCAGGTGCACCGTCAGGGCCGGTCACTCACTGGCCTTGAAGGTGGTCAGTTCACCCTTGCGCCATTTGGCAACCTTGCCGGTCACCGCCTTGAGCAACTTGCCCAGGCCTTCCTGCACTTGCTGCTGTGCGGCGAACACCAGCATCACGCCCTGGCCCTCACGAAACACGATGCCCTCGCCTTCCGGCACCGAAACGAAGGCGTAATCGCCCACGCCATACACATTCAACTTGATTTCGCGAAAGCGCATTTCCAGCTTGCCACCTTCACGGCTGGGCAATACGGCAGCGCGGAAGTGGTCGCCTACTTTTAGCTCCAGACGTTGCTTGTCATCGACCACCAGTGCACTTTCGGTGTCGATTTCGGCCATGTAAAGGCCTTCTGGATTCTGTTCGGTGACATAGATGAAGCGGCCCTGGAACAGTTGGGCCAATTTACCGCGCAAGTCGCCGAGGGCGAACAATGCATGGGTATCAAGAGTGCTGACTGCCAATGAAGTAATCCTCAACCGGTTACAACCCGCCCTCACCCAAGCTCGGGGAGGCACGGCCATTTCTTATCGATAGGCGAAAAGAGTAATAAAGCGATATACGAAATGTCTGTGCCCGCTGACGATGCAGCGTGCAGGAATCTTTACTCTGGTTTGCCAGATTCGCCCTCAACCGAAGGCGTTTGGCTCATTCCCGGCGTGGGAAGCGTGATGCCTGAGATCACTCGCCAGAAAGCGCAACCAAGGAAGCGGGCCTGCAAGAACACAAGGCCGGGCATCCCGATGCGCATTACTGTAGGACAAATATGCCCGAAAACACCGAAACCCGTCGAGAGGCAATAAACATTTTCAGGCAGCCAGCCCTTTCTTCAGTTGTTGCTGCCAGGCGGCCTGGCATTCCAACGCCTCTTCACGGGTGGCAAATGCAGTACCACGGCGTTCGCCATTGACCAGCACCACCCAGCAGATGCGTTTGCCCAGCGCTTGCAGGGTGGGCGGCACCCCCGAACCAATCATCACGGCTACATCGACTCGGCTATTCATCATTCCCTCCGGAACTTAATTAGCACCCTAACGATATAGTCATGATACGCCTGCTCGTGGCGAGGAAACAGCGCATGCCGGTACAGCAGTGTTACGCACGGGGCAACAAAAACGGCGTCAGCGAGGAACGCAAAAAGCCCCAGGGATTGCTCCGTGGGGCTTGGCACCGCGCGCGGGGTTATACCTGGCGCTGGTGGCGGTCGAGCTGCTCGTGGCGCTCCTGGGCTTCGATGCAGTACTTGGTGGTCGGGCTGATCAGCAGGCGTTTCAAGCCAATCGGCTCACCGCTGTCATCGCACCAGCCGAAGCTTTCGTCGGCAATACGGTCCAGGGCCATTTCCAGCTGTGGCAGCAGGCGCTGGTCGCGGTCGATGGCATTGACCAGCCAGCTACGCTCTTCTTCGACCGAAGCCACGTCGGCAGGGTCCGACGGAGTGTCCAGGCCTTCGATGGTGGTGCGGCTGAGCTCGATGCGCTCATGGGTTTCGACTTTCATCGCCTGCAGCAGCTCAGTGAAGAAGGCCAGCTGGTCGGCGTTCATGTAGTCATCGGCCGACATGGCCAGCAACTGTTCCTTGGTCATCGATTTCTCTATGAAAAAATGTGCATTTGGGCGATTCATGTGCCGCCGACGCCTTGGCATCGGCAGCGGAATTCTTCAAGCGCCAACCGGCACTCTTTTACAGGGGGCGGCAGTCTAAGGCGCCACGTCGCGTGGAGCAACTGCAAATGGGTGCGAATTTGCTTCCGGTGCTTACAATCCGCCGGTCGGTGCCATCAGTTCAAGTCGATTGCCAGCGCGATACTATAAAGCAAGCCCTTGCCTTGGCTGGCTGTTGATCTGGCTGTTGATCTT
>NZ_LUVY01000002.1:0-332688 GCF_002992185.1 Pseudomonas sp. LLC-1
TTCGCTCGGCCTCCTGAAGTCGCAATCGGCGTTGCCTGAACTATCGCGCGCTTAGAAGCAAAAGCAAAAGCAACGGCAACGGCAACGGCAACGGCAACGGCAACGCCGAGTCTGATCAACGATCCTTGAACTGCGCCTCGCGCTTGGCGATGAACGCAGCCATGCCTTCTTTCTGGTCTTCAGTGGAGAAGGCCGCATGGAACACTCGACGTTCAAAGCGCACACCCTCACTAAGGGTAACTTCAAACGCCCGGTTGACGCTTTCCTTGACCATCATGCTCACCGGGATCGATTTGCTGGCAATGGTCGCCGCCACCTTCAGCGCCTCTTCCACCAACTCCGCCTGCGGCACAATCCGCGCCACCAGGCCAGCACGCTCGGCCTCTTCGGCGCCCATCAGGCGGCCAGTCAGGCACAGTTCCATGGCCTTGGCCTTGCCCACCGCACGGGTCAGGCGCTGGGTACCGCCCATGCCCGGCAACACGCCGAGGTTGATTTCCGGCTGGCCGAACCTGGCGTTGTCGGCGGCCAGGATAAAATCACACATCATCGCCAGCTCGCAGCCACCGCCCAGAGCAAAACCAGACACCGCAGCAATGATCGGCTTGCGGCGGTTGGCAATACGGTCGGCATCGCTGAACAGGTCGTCAACGTAGATCTGCGGGTATTGCAGCTCGGCCATTTCCTTGATGTCGGCGCCAGCGGCAAAGGCCTTGGCCGAACCTGTCAGCACCACGCAGCCGATGTTCGGGTCACGCTCTAGCTGGTCCAGGGCCTGGTTGATTTCACCGACAATCTGCGCGTTCAGCGCATTGAGCGCCTGCGGGCGGTTGAGGGTGATCAGGCCGACCTTGCCGTGGATGTCCAACAGGATGGTTTCGAATACCATGCAGTCTGCTCCTTCAAAGATTGCGCGCAATGACCATGCGCTGAATGTCGCTGGTGCCTTCGTAGATCTGGCAAACCCGAACGTCTCGGTAAATCCGCTCCAGCGGGAAGTCACTCAGATAGCCATAACCGCCCAGGGTCTGCAAGGCATCCGAACAGACCTTTTCGGCCATTTCCGAGGCAAACAGCTTGGCCATCGACGCTTCCACCAGCGCTGGGCGCCCGGCATCACGCAGCGCGGCGGCGTGCAGCACCATCTGCCTGGCTACGGCAATTTTCGTGGCCATGTCGGCCAGGCGGAACGCCACGGCCTGATGCTCGATCAGCGCCTTGCCGAAGCTTTGCCGTTCGTTGGCATAGTCGCGGGCCACTTCGAATGCGGCGCGGGCCATACCCACAGCCTGCGAAGCAATACCGATGCGACCACCCTCAAGGTTGGCCAGGGCGATCTTGTAGCCTTCGCCCTCCGCGCCCAGGCGGTTGGCCACGGGCACATGCACATTGTCGAAAACGATCTGGCAAGTGTCGGAGGCATGCTGGCCAAGTTTGTCCTCGACCCGTGCCACCTGGTAGCCCGGCGAATCGGTCGGCACGATGAAGGCGCTGATGCCACGCTTGCCGGCGTCCGGGTCGGTCACGGCAAACACGATCACTACCCCGGCGTTTTGCCCAGAGGTGATGAACTGCTTGCTGCCGTTGAGCACGTAGTGGTCGCCATCAAGCTTTGCACGGGCTTTCAGGCTGCTGGCATCAGAGCCTGCCTGCGGTTCGGTCAGGGCGAAGGCACCGAGCATCGCCCCCGTGGCCAAGGGGGTGAGAAACTGCTCTTTTTGCTGCTCGCTGCCAAAACGCAGAATCGGCACGCAACCTACCGAATTGTGCACGCTCATGATGGTCGAGCAGGCGCCATCACCGGCAGCGATCTCTTCCAGGGCCATGGCATAGGCCACATAACCGGTATCGCTGCCACCCCACTGTTCCGGCACCAGCATGCCGAACAGGCCAAGCTCGGCCATCTCGTCGATGGCCTCTTTCGGAAAACGGTGTTCCTTGTCCCACTGTTCGGCAAACGGTTTCAGGCGCTCCTGGGCGAAAGCGCGCACGGCGTCGGCGATCTGTTGTTGCTCGTCAGTTACCAGCATGGTTCACCTCAGTACAGGCATTCGACAGCCATGGCCGTCGCTTCGCCGCCGCCAATGCAGATGGCCGCTACACCCCGACGCAGGTTGTTCTGGCGCAGGGCTGACAGCAGGGTGACCAGAATGCGCGCGCCAGAAGCACCGATCGGGTGACCCAGGGCGCAGGCGCCGCCGTGAATGTTGACCTTGTCGTGGGGCAGGTCGAGGTGCTTCATGGCCGCCAGGGTGACCACCGCGAAGGCCTCGTTGATTTCGAACAGGTCGACCTCGGCCAGGTTCCAGCCGGTGCGTTTCATCAGTTTGTCGATGGCCCCGATCGGCGCGGTCGGGAACAGCGCCGGGGTGTCGGCGAATGCGGCGTGGCCATGGATCACCGCCAGCGGCTTGAGGCCACGTTTCTCGGCTTCGGAGCGGCGCATCAGCACCAGCGCGGCAGCGCCATCGGAAATCGAGCTGGCGTTGGCTGCCGTCACCGTGCCGCCTTCGCGGAAGGCAGGCTTGAGCTGCGGGATCTTGTCCAGGCGCGCCTTGGGCGGCTGCTCGTCATCCTTGATGACGCGTTTTTCCTTACCCTCGGTAACTTCCACCGGCACGATCTCGGCGGCAAAGCGGCCGCTCTTGATCGCGTCCTGGGCACGGGTCAGCGAGGCGATGGCGAACTGGTCCTGGGCTTCGCGGCTGAAGGCATTGGCCTGGGCGCAGTCCTCGGCGAAAGTGCCCATCAGGCGGCCTTTGTCGTAGGCGTCTTCAAGGCCGTCCATGAACATGTGGTCGATGATCTTGCCGTGGCCCATGCGGTATCCGCCACGGGCCTTGTCCAGCAGGTAGGGGGCGTTGGTCATGCTCTCCATGCCACCCGCTACCACCACGTCTGCGGTACCGGCCAGCAGCAGGTCATGAGCCATGATCGCGGCTTGCATGCCCGAGCCACACATCTTGTTCAGGGTGGTGCAGGTGGTGTGCTTGTCCAGCCCGGCGCCCAGCGCCGCCTGACGCGCCGGTGCCTGGCCCTGGCCGGCAGGCAGCACGCAGCCGAACAGCACCTGCTCGACGCTGGCAGCGTCGATGCCGGCGCGCTCCACGGCGCCGCGAATGGCCGCGCTGCCCAGTTGTGGCGCGGTCAGGCTTTTAAGGTCGCCCTGCAGGCCGCCCATGGGCGTGCGCACGGCGCTGACGATTACGATCGGGTCATTGGCGAGGGTCATGTTCGCTCTCCTTACTTGGCTGCCATGCGCAGTGCGCCGTCGAGGCGGATCACCTCGCCGTTGAGCATGCTGTTCTCGATGATGTGACGGGCCAGTGCAGCGAATTCCTGTGGGCGGCCCAGGCGTGGCGGGAATGGCACACCGGCCGCCAGCGAAGCACGCACCTCTTCGGTCATGCCGGCCATCATCGGTGTTTCGAAGATGCCCGGGGCAATGGTCATCACGCGGATGCCAAAGCGCGCCAGCTCACGGGCGGTCGGCAAGGTCAGGCTGGCGATGGCGCCCTTGGATGCGGCATAGGCGGCCTGGCCAATCTGCCCGTCATAGGCGGCAATCGACGCCGTGTTGATGATCACGCCACGCTCCCCACCCTCATCGGCAGCCCCTTCGGCCATGGCCGCCGCAGCCAGTCGCAGCAGGTTGAAACTGCCGACCAGGTTGACGTTGATGACCTTGGCGAAGCTGGCCAGGCCATGAGGCCCCTGCTTGCCCAGCACCTTCTCCGCACCGACGATGCCAGCGCAGTTGACCAGCCCATGCAGGCTGCCAAAGCTGCTGACAGCCGCATCGACAGCCGCTTGGGCCGCCTGCTCGTCACTGATGTCAGCCACGGCGAAACGGGCGTTGTCACCCAGCTCCCGGGCCTTGGCCTCGACAGCCTGGGCATTGAGGTCGACCAGCATGACCTTGGCGCCGGCCTCGACCAGCATCTGCGCGGTCGCGGCACCCAGCCCGGAGGCGGCGCCGCTGACGATGAAGTGTTTGTTGGCTATCTGCATGATCGGTTTCCTTTCAGGCGCTGGCAGGGGTGGCCTGTTGCGCGTTTTGTTTGGCGACTTCCTGGTTACGCAGGATGAAGCGTTGCAGCTTGCCGCTCGGGGTTTTGGGCAGCTCGCTGACGAATTCGATTTCTCTGGGGTAGGCATGCGCGTACAGCCGCTGGCGTACGTGCTGACGCAAGGTTTCTTCCAGCTCGACACTACCGTTGCAGCCACTGGCCAATACCACGAACGCTTTGATCAGCTCGGTGCGCTCCGGGTCGGGCTTGCCGATCACCGCCGCCTCGATCACCGCCGGGTGCTCGATCAGCGCGCTCTCCACATCGAACGGGCCAACCCGGTAACCGGAGGTGGTGATCACATCATCGCTGCGGCCAACGAAGCTGATGCTGCCGTCCTGGTTCAGCTCGACGGTGTCGCCGCTGAGGTAGTATTTGTCAATGAAGGACTTGGTCGGCAGGCCGTGGTAGCCACCGAACCAGCACAACGGTGATTGCTCACGGTCGACAGCAAGGATGCCCGGTTGGCCGGCCGGCAGTTCGTTACCCTGCTCGTCCACCACCACGATGCGGTGGCCAGGGATGGCAAAGCCGGCCGAGCCCAGGTGCACCGGGTGCTTCAAACCATGGTGGTTGCACAGCACCATGCCCAGCTCGGTCTGGCCGTAGTGATCGTGAATGGTCACGCCCAGTTCGTCGGAGAACCAACGGATCACTTCCGGATTAAGCGGTTCGCCAGCACTGCTGACCACCCGCAGGCGGCCCTTGACCGGCGCCGAGAACTCATTGCCCGCAGCAATCAGCAAACGGTACGCGGTAGGCGAGCCGGCCAGGTTGGTGATGCCCAGCTTGTCGATCACCCGGGCGCAGCTTTCAACACTGAACGGGCCATCGTAGAAGGTGGTGGCGTGCCCCAGCGACAACGGGCCGGTAACAGCGTAATACAGGCCGTACGCCCAACCCGGGTCGGCCAGGTTCCAGAAGTTGTCCTCCGGAAGCAGTTCGATGGCATCGCGCATGTAGCCCTGGAACGCGACAATGGCCCGCAGCGGTACTTCCAGTGGTTTCGCCGGGCCGGTGGTTCCGGAGGTGAACATCAGCAGGAACGGATCGTTGCCCGAGCGCATCACCGGCTCGCAGGCATCCGCTGCGCGCTCCAGGCATTGCTGGAAGTCCAGCTCACCGCTACGGGCCCTGACGGTGATGATGGTCGGACAGGCCTGCACATCGTCCAGCTTGGCGCGGTTCTGGCTGTCGGTGATGACCACTCGGGCTTGGGATTGCTCAAGCCGGTGCTCGATGGCCTTGGGGCCGAACGCCGTGAACAACGGCTGGTAAACCGCCCCCAGGCGCCAGGTGGCGAGGATGGTGACCAGCAGTTCGGGCGTGCGCGGCATCAACCCGGCCACCCGGTCTCCGGCCCCCACCCCCTGCACCTTGAGCACATTGGCAAACCGGGCTGCCTGCGCCTTGAGCTGATCGAAGCTGTAGCGCGCGCTGTTGCCATCGCGGTCTTCGTAAATCAGCGCCAGCTTGCCGTTTCCGGCATGCCGATCACAACATTCGACACAGGCATTGAGGGCTTCGAGGTGGCCATGCAATGCCGCCGTAGCGGCCTTGGCATGGTCGAACGCACGGGCGGCCTCGGCGTAATCGCGCATCGTCAGACTCCTGGTTTCTTGTTTTTGGAGTTAAACCATCGGTCCAACGATGTTCGCGCCGCTCAAGCGCGGCGGCAATGGCCTAAATTGTCAAACTGGATGACCGGTTTGGCCGTCCGCAGGTTCGGCCCGGCCCAGCAAGGGCTTTGTCAGCACTTGCTTCAGCCAGCACAGCTGCGCGGCTTTGGCGTTACTCAATGCCTCCCACCGCTCGCGATACAGCTGGTCGCTCAGCGTGTCACGCAGATCGTCCAGCTCACTGCCCAGGTCGTCATATTCATCATGGATTGCCTTGAAGTCAGCCGGGTACTGCGCTTGCAGCCACTTGCTCCAGAATGTCTGCTCGCTGAGGAAACCCGCCTTTGCCTCGTTCGTTTCAGCCGCCTTGATAGAGGCCCGTGCCTTGACCAACATGCTTTCAGTGCCTCTGCTGTAGGTGGCAAACCTCATCGAACCGGGTTGCCCTGGCAACTGCATTTCCTTGGCCAGGTTGACGATGTAGTAGAGCCGAGCTTCGATCAGGTCCAGATCAGGTTCCGACTTGGCACGGGCTTCCAGGTCTTCACGAATAAACGCCTCGAGCTTGTCCAGGCGAAACAACCCCGCCCCCAGCTTCAGAAGCTCATCCCCGTTGCCTGGCGCCGACTTTTCAGCCTGAGCTACCAGCACCTGTACCTGCAGCCCTGCAAAGCGCTCGGCCACACTGTCCGCGCAGGTGACCGGCTGGCTGGCAATCCCACGTATCTGTAGCGCCAGCTCGGGGTCGGCATCCATGGCGTCCAACATGTTCCACACTTGTGCGGTAAGGACTTCGCGTTGCGCCTTGTTGCGAAAATCGGCGCTCTCTTGCAGCTTGTTCAGGATTTGTAAAAGGCTGTCTTCCTGCTGGTCGCCGCTCGATGCAGGAAACAGTCGGCTCCATAGTGCACCGCGCTCTTCTGCACGCTCATCCGTCATCCACGCCCTGCGGGTGGACAGCAGTTCGCCGGGCATGACGAATGGGTCATGTGTACGATGCGGTGCACGTGCGTACAAACGCTCCAGCTGGAGCCTTGGGATAGCATTACGATCCAGGTTGATGGCGGCACGGAATGTATAGGGCATGCTCACGATTGCGTCGGGAACGCTGGTGAGTACATTCGAGCTCAGGTTCACGACACGTAACGATCCGCAATGCTCCAGCCCGACTGGCCATTCGTGCAAGCCACAATGAATCAGATGCAGCCGCCTCAATGCCGGCACCTGGGCGAAGCGCAGCGTCAGTGCACGCAAAGGGTTGAAGCTCAAGTCCAGTGAAATTATCTGGGGGAGCTCACCCAAGGTATTGGTTGCCTGCTCATCCAGGCGGATACGGTTGTAGGACAGTTGCAACCTCTCCAACTGCGTGAGGTGCCTGATACCCTCCGGCAGTGTCTGCAGGTTGTTTCTCGACAGGTTGAGCCGACGCAAACTCCTGAAGCAAACGAAGAACGCGTCAGGCACGGCTTGCACTGACGAATTGACCATGACGATGGACGTCACAAAGTGGAAGTCGAGCTCGGCGCTCATTTCGGGTAGCGTGGTCACTCGGCAACCACTCATATCCAGGATGTGGCCTCGGCCAGGATGATGCTCCGTATCAATATCCAGCTGCCGGCGCCAGGCCGAACGCAGCCGCTGCGTCAGTTGCTGACGCGCCGGTCGCTCAGGCTCTGGCGCCCCGGCAATCCACTCACCGAGCCTGGCATTGAGCAACTCATAGTTCCGCTCTTCGAACAACAGCGCTTCCAACGGGTCATTGCTTTGCATGATCCGGTACACATGCTCATCCAGTTGCCTTGGCGAGTCACCTCGGTAGAGCGCAGACAACCGCCGACGTAACCGCTGGTACATGCCTGATTCCGTCGAAGCCCGCCCCCCCAATGGATAGCCCACTCGGCCGTCAGGCAGGCGTTGCCCCGGATTGACCCAACCCTCGTCTTCAATCCAACCCAACACGTTCAGCAGCTTCTGGCGCTTGTCGGGCAACGTGTTCAGCAGCCTTTGTCGCAAGCTATCCGCAGATTGACAACCACTCAGCCCAAGGCTGGTTTGCTGTGGCGTTGAGAGCAAGGCGCAGATGGCCCGGAAGAAATCATCAGGTTCGCTAGCCTGATCTTCAAGCCGCACGCCGCGGTAGTCATAGAGGTCAAATTGCCCTTCGCTGTGCACCAGGATCTTCTGTTCAGCTTCTGCTGCCTGTGAATTGAGCACCGCCAGCAAACGGCCTGATGGTGTGTTTTCCCGCAGCTCCAGGCGCCCGCTATACGCCCAGTTATCAACACGAGGCAGCAGGTGGAATGCCAGCTCACCCGCTACATCGCAATAGGCATGACGCAGCATCAGCCCTTGCTGGGCACGGCTGAGCCGGGCAAGCTGCAACAGTGAGCGGGCCTTTTTCGACACCGACAGCGGTAACCGCCGCCGCAGTTCGATTTCCTCCCGCTCGGGGGCGGTCAAGGCTATGGCCAACTCGGAGAGGTAATCCGGCGGCAAACCGGCAAAGTCACGCTGAATTACCTGGGCAACCGTATCAGCAGGCGGGTCAACCTGGGTCAAATGCGTGAACAGCGCTTGACGTAACTGGGTCGCGTTCTCTTCGAACGCGGCATTCAGTTGGTCTGAGTCCACAGTGGTAAGCGCCAGATGTTGCGTGCACCAGGCACGAAGGTCCTGGTCTTCGAACTTCGACGCAGTAGCTGCTGGCTCGGCGAAGAAACGGGTAACCCGCCCGTCGGCCTCAAACCTGCGTAACGTATCGCGCAGGTTGGCTGGCAAGGCACGGTTTTCAACCAGAATGCCACGTAGCTCGTCCGCGTCGCTGCATGCGGCCTGCAGCACCTGCCGGGCGCGCAATGGGTCAACAGGTTGCGCTTGGGGCCACAACCGGTCGAGCATCTTCGCTTCATCGCTCCACGCCTGCGGTACCTCTTCGCGCAAATGCCACGATCGCTCGCCATTACCGACCACAATCGGCCCATACGCCGTGGGCCGAAGCGGATGCTGCAGACGCCATGGGCCATTTACCTCAGTACGATGCACCTGATAACAGTGGCCATCGAGCCGCACGAAATGCCGCTCACCGTCGCGGTAAAGGCCGTTGTCGGCCAGCGTGGCTCCTTCTGCCGGGGTGCGGTAGAGGCTGAGGTCTGGGTTCCAAAGCCGCTGAGTGTCGATGCCGGTGGTCACTGGCGCCAGGCCATCGACAAAAGCACTACGCGCGATAGTACTGGCAACGGCTTGGGTAGCGGCGACCCCTCCGCCGATGGCAGCGGCTGCAGCGACGGTTTCGGCAACACCCAGGACGTGCTGCAGTGCCTCGTGATCATGCCCTTTGGCCCAGTCCACAGCACCTTCGAACACCTGCGAACACACCTGAACCACCAACTGCGACAACAACAAGGCACCAACGACCGGCACGGTAAGCCCTGCCAGGTTGGTCAGTCCCCAGCCCAGCGAAGTCCATTCTTCAAGCCGTTCACGACTGGCCTTGGCATCGGCGGCTGACGTGGGTACCAACAGCAGTTCGGCGTCTGCCTTCATGCGCGTGAGTTGCGCGTCAACCCAGTGTTGGAACACTGAGTCGTGATAGGTCTCACCCTCCACTTCCAGGTCCGGTACTTCATCCGCAAGCCGCAACTGCAGTGTCTTGATGAACGCGGCACGGTCTGCCAGTGCTATTGATTGAAGGAGGGCCGCCTGCCTCGTTTCATCCTGAAGCGAGATAGCCATGGCCTTGACCCAATCCTGCGTGGAGGGGTACCAGCGCAATGGGTCTTCCTGCTCACCCGACAAGTAAATGACGACGCCCTTGTCTTCATCTTCGGCCCCACGCAACTGGATGAACAAAGCCCCATGCATAGTCACTTTCAGCATCGACATCAAGCCTGGATAAGCCGTCAACGCCTGGTCATCACTTGCTTGAGCGGGCAAGGCCTGGCCAGGTATGCCCGCAGCGACGCTGCTGATGTAAGCCTCCAGCGCCCGCCGCACATCGCCATCAATCGTCTTTTTCAGGAACGCAAGGTGCACGGCCAGCTTGAATCCTTCCAGCTTGTCCTTCACCAGCAGCGCCGAATGTGTGGTGAAGGTGCTATCCAGCAAGGCCTGGTACTGGGCCCCTGCATCCAGCGTGCGACAAATGTCGATCAACGTTTCCAGGTCGCCGGACAACACTGTCGTAGTACCTGGGGCCACCAGCCCACTGCCCTCCAGTGGGGTAACGCCATGGGCGAAGTTCTGCATCAAGCGCAACAACCCAGGCTCCATCTGATACTCGGTTTCCAGCCAAGGCACCGTCGAGCCTTCCAGCGTGCGAACCTTGCGCTGCCACATCAGCGTACTCAGCGTTTGCCCACGAGGCAGAATACCTGCCAGTGCTGCAGAGAATGTGTTTAGCGCAAATTGGTGCAGCGGTAAGGCGCTGGCCGTCGCCGCCGCCACGCTTTCTTCGCTGGCTTTATGGCTGGTAACCAAGGCCCGCAACGTACGGATGTCCGCCACCGAGGCCTCCTTGATCCAGTGCGGCGTTCGTCTGTGGATGAAGGTATCGCCAGCCTGGCGCGCCTCGGCTTCACCTACGGAGGGAAGGTCGTTTTCATCGCCATCAGTCTTGATCTGTATCAGGTTACGTTCACGCATGGGTCACTCCGCCCTATTGAAATGGGCCGACCAATCTTTCATTGTTTGGCCGCCCCAATAAGAGGGAACTGAACTACCGTTGTACTCCCATGTGCCAACGTTGACGCCCGACCTTCAATCGGCTTGCCCCGCCAGGCCCATCTCTTCCCGGGTAAGGCGCAGGGCCAATGCCTGCAAGGCCTGTTCACGCGCCACCGCCAACTCCCCGGACCGCGCCACATACTCGGCACTGTTCAAGGTCGGTTTTTCGCTTTCCAGCGTCTGCAGTTTGTCGATGAACGCATCCTCGATTTTGCCAAACGGCTCTTCATACCGCTGCCGCAGGTATTCCAGCCAGAAGTCACGCTGGCTGATATAGGCCTCCCTGGCCGGTGTAGCCTCGGCATTCAGCACTTGGGTGTATGCAGCATCGATCTGCGCCTGGGTCACCCCGGCCAACGATTGGAACAGCATGCTTCGAGGTTGCCCCAGCAGGTCCAGGCGCACAGCGAGGCCAGACAGGTAGGCCATGTCGACCTCTACCTCTTCGTTGGTGTCTTCACGTTGCCACTCACCGCTTTCATAGCGGCCCTCCATATCGGCCCGAACGATCGCAGCCACCCGATCGAGCCGATACAGACGCTGAGCCAGGTCAAGCCGATCCGTACGGGTGGCAAGCGGTGCGCCACGCTGCCGTAGCCGCGCCACATGCATCCTCACCACCAGCTGGCTGAAAACCTCGGACGCGTTGTCCCGGCAGGTGCGCGGGTCTGCTGCCCGCTCGAACAGCTCGTCACGCACCGCCTCATCGCTGCTGGCCGCTTCTACCAGTGACCATACGCGCTCACCGGTGTATGCCGGGAACGCACGAAAATCAGAGGTTTCGGCCATTTCCTGCAGCAACGCGAAAAAGCTCGTTGCCCGCTCCAGCCCACGCAATCGGTTCCACTGCAGTTGCCTGGCGGTTTGTTCGGCTGGCGCCACGGTAGCCAACCACAGTGCCCTCAACGCATCCCCACCGATACTTTCGGCACCGGCCGCTGCCGGCGGCGTTACGTTTCCTGGCAACAGCGCCAGTGCGTTGCCCCTGAGGTCCACAGCGTTACGCCAGGCCAACGGCCTGCTCCCCCATGAGGCAGGCAATTGGCGAATCCGGTTATGACGCAGGTCGGCATAAACCAGCTGTTCACAACGTTCCAGGCCAGCAGGTAAGGCTGTCAGCCCTGTGCGCTGCAAGCCCAACTCGCGTAATTGCAACAAATGCCCCACAGGCAATGAGGCGGCACGAATGCTATTGCCACTAAGGTCCAGAATACGCAGTTGCGTCACCGTCAAAGGCAGGCCTGCCTGGCTGCTCCGGATACGGATCTGGTTGCCCCGCAGGATTAAACTCCGTAAATGGGTCAAAGCACTCAACCCATCAGGCAGTGCTGTCAGAAAGTTGTAGCTCAGGTTCAGGCGCTGCAAACGGGCGAACCTGGCCAGAAAGCCTGGCGGCAGTTCAGGCATGCGGATGTCCACGAGTGACAAGTCGAGCACATTGGAAAAGTCGATGTTGACTGGCAAGGTCGGCAATCCGCCCCCAGGCACCGACATGATCGACAGGCGCGTCCCCCAACCTGGGCCCTGCGCATTGGCGACGCGCTCCCCGTCAAACCGCCAGGCACGCAGCAGCGCCGCGGTGATTTCACGCCTGTGGTGCTGTTGCTGCTCTTCTGCGGCCTGCACCCAATCCTGAAGATGCATCTCCAGCTGCTGGTATTGCTGTTCCTGCAGCAGAAGATTGCTCATTGCCGAACGACCGCGATTCGATACGATCTGAACGAAACGCTCGACTTCATCCTCGTCAAAGCTTGGGTACAAAGCGCGGATACGGCGGCGCAAGGCCTGCCCCGGCCGCTCGAATGCCGACAGGCTGCCCCCCAAAGGGTAACCCAATCGACCATCGGCCATGCGCTTCATGGTGGAGGCAACAGCTTTGGCCTCCCCCCACCCCAACAGCGCCAACACATCCGTACGCTGCCGTGGCAGCCAGGCCTGCAGCTGTTTGCGCACTTGCCCAGGCACATCGTCGCCAACCCAGCCCTGATCGTTGAGAAACGCTTGCCCAAGGCTTGCTTCCAGTGCCTCGAACAAGCCTTGGGGTTGCCGCACAATCCGATCATTACCTTGCGCGTCACGCACCGTAAATCGGCCGCTGCTTCTGACCAACTGCATTGCCGGCGCCACACCTTGCCCTTCAGGGAACAGTCGCACCCGCGCCTGCTCACTCACCGAGCCTTCGAGCAGTACCAGGTTCATCTGTTCAGCTCGCAGCCCGTGCTTGCGCAACAAGGCAAACACCAAGGCCACCGCATCAGGCCGATAACTGCCGTGCAGGAACAACGCCTCACGGGTGCGTGCCAGGCGCGCTTCCTGCAACGACGCCCTGGCTCGTTGCGCCAGGGCCAGTGGTAGCCGTGCCCGGTTGATCATGAGCGCGCGCATGTCGTCATCGGCATGCTTGAGCACCTCCAGCGCATACGCCTTGGGCAAGCCAGGGAAATCTCGCTGCAGCACTGCCAGGGCCGGGGCCTGCGGCAGATACAGTTCGGCAAAGTGATCGAGCATGGCCTCGCGCAGGCTGTGGGTGGCCGCGCGAAGGGTGGTGATCTGCTCGGCCAATGGCCGTGACCGCAGCGCAAGCCTGTCGACACACCAGTTCAAACGCTCGGCATCCTCCGCCCGGCCTTGGTGTACACCCTGGAAAAAAGCCTCGTTTCGGGCATCCACCGCGAAACGCTCCAGGGTATCGCGCAGTACCACGGGCAAGCGCCGCCGCTCCACCAGTACGCCACGCAGAAAGTCGGCATCCACACCTGCAACCTGCAAAAGCTGCGACACACGCTCAGGTGCCAGATCACGGGCCGAGGGCCACAGACGGGTCAGCAACAGGGGCTCACCGCTCCATTCCAGTGGCCTGTCGAAGGCTAGCAGCCAGCCGCGCTCGCCATTGCCACGCAGCAGAGGGCCGTATGCATTCGGGTCGTCAGGATGTTCCAGTCGCCAGGCCCCATCGCTATTTGCCTTGACCTTGTAATACGCTCCGTCGCGGTACCACCCTGCACCCTGGTCATTGCTGAACAGTCCATCATCACGCTCAGTCAACGGCAGTGTCGGCGATGCCTCCCGGTAAGGCGCCAGGTCATTGCGCCATAAACGCGGGGCGCCACCTTCGGTCATGATCGGTTCGAGCGTTTCCACGAACGCGCCGTGTGCTGCATGCAGGCCCCAGACAGCAGCCCCGGCAAGCGCGGTGACAGAGGCCGATGCCGCCACCTCCAGCATGTGCTGCAGGGCCTCGTGCTGATGGCCCTGGCTCCAGTCACGCGCACCTTCGTAAACATGATCGAGCATCTGCACCGCCAGGTTCGCCAACATCAACCCGCCAATCACCGGCACGAACATGCCGGCCAGCCCCAGCACGGTCAACCCCGCGTTTTCAAGGGCGCGCAGGCGTTCAGCCGCTGTTCTGGCATCCACCTCGGCCGTGGGCACGGCGAGAAACCGCGCATCCGCTTTGATGCGTTGCACACGCCTGGCGGCAAACGCCTTGAATACATCCTGTGAAATCACCACGCTGGAGGGAGCCAGGTCTGGCTTGTCGTCCGCAAGACGTGTCTTGAGCAAAACCAGAAAGTTCGCCCGATCCTTGAGTGCCAGACGACGTTCGAACGCTCGAAGGTAATCTGCGCTGCGTAGCGCTCCGACCAGGTGGAGGTTCATGGCATGCCAATCGTCAAAACGTCGCAGCGGGCATTCATGGTCATCTGGCAGGTACGCAATGATACCTTTCAGGCGATCAACAACACCGAACTGGGCCTCGCTCTGGTTGCGTGGTGGCTGGATCAGCTCGAACACCAGCACGCCATCCACGGGCATGCCGAGCACCTCGAAACCTGCGGCCTGCACGGCAAGCGTACCCACATGCACGGCGGTTGCGCCCTGGCCAATTTCGCGCAGCGTCTTCACGTCGGCGGGGGTAAGCGACCCTTTGAGCGCTGAAATTTCCGTGGCCAAGGCCAGTTCCAGGCGTTTGTCGGTGGCCAGAACCGCCTCGAATGAAGCAGTCAATAGCGCCTCCAGGTGCTGCTGATAAGCAGCACCCACATCAACTTCACGGCACAGGCTGACGAGCTCATCGATGCGTTCGGTAACAACCTGTGCGGCACCACCTTCTATCGGCTGGCACGCCAGCAACGCGGTAGGGGCCTGGAATGATTGCCCAGCCTTGAAATTGCGCATCAACCGCTGCAATGCAGGCTCATCGTGTGTGACAGGCTGGATATCTGGCACCGTGCTGCCCGGCAACACTTCAAAGCCTGGCCGGTTGACCCGGGTTCGCACTTCACGCCACACGGCGCTACCAAGGTCCACAACAACGCCAAACCTGCTTTCCAGGCTGTGTTCGAGCACCCCTCTGGCGAACCCGTCCAAGGGCAGCAGCCGCTGCGCAACCTGGGCGACCGTTGCCTGGCTCGCGAGGTGCAAGGCCACATGCTGCTGCAACACCGGGATCTGAGCGGGTTTAGCCTGTTTCAGCCAGCCAGGCAGTTGCTCGGCGATGAAGTCATTGACGGGGTATTTGAGCTTGAGGTTTTCCTGGGGCACAGCCATGTCGGCCTCCTGAAGGTTGATCGCCCCGCTACACTGCTCAACCTGCTCTGTGCCCGGCAGCAGGAAGCCTTCAACCCTCAGTGTGCTGCGTCACGCGTCAGGACCAATGCGCGATAGTGGCCCGGGTTGCAACCAAACCATTTGCGAAACGCCTTGTAGAACGAACTGCTGTCGGCAAAGCCCAATCGTGCGGCAACCTCGCCCATGGCAGGTTCCGCCTGGCTCAACCAGGCAATGGCAAGCTCACGACGTACGCTGTCCTTGAGCCCCTGGTAGGTCTGCCCCTCCTCTGCCAAGCGCCGGCGGAACGTAGAGGGCGACAGGCACAGTTGCCGCGCCAAGGCGTCGCTGTCGAGCCAGCGGTTGGGGTCCAGGTGCAGCAGGTCGGTGCGGATACGCCGCGCCAGGCTGGCCGGGTCACGGTACTTGACCAGGATGTTGCCCGGCACTTCGGCAAGAAAACGCTGCAGCTCCTCCTCACTGCGCCGCAGCGGCAAGTCGAGGCAGTCCGCCGCAATGATCATGCGGGTGCGCGGGCGTTCAAAATGCAGGTTTTGCGAAAACATGACACGGTAGTCATCACAAAATGGCGGCTCGGCACAACGCAGGTCGATGGCTAGAATCGGGATACGCCGCCCGGCCAGCCAGCACGCCACCCCATGCACGATCATCCAGAACGTGAAATAGGTGAACGCGCGGCGCGGTTCGTCACGCGGCTCATTGATGACAATCTCGGCCAGACCTTCCTGGCGCACCAGGCTGGGCTGCATGTCCTGGAGCATCAGCGAAAGGAATGCCAACGAGGTTTCCAGGCCCGCGCCCAAGGTCGGCTGGCCCATGCTGGCACGGCACATGAACGCCAGGCTGCCACTGCGCAGGCCGCGCGGGTCCATGGCGAAGAACTCGTCGTTGCAGCGACGTGCCAGCAGGCGCCACAACCGGGCATAGGACTCTGCACTGACACGCGCCTCAGGCAACTGCAAGTGTTCAACGGCAATGCCCGCCCGGGCCAGCAAGCCGCTATCGGGCTCACCGGCGGGGCAGGTCTGCAACAGCGCTTCACGCACCAGCTGCATGGAAATAGTGTCTTTGTCGCTCATCGACGGTCCTGTCGGCGGGTTGCCGGCCATCTTAGGCCGCCTTGCTGAAAACAGCCATCACAGCCCCACCGCCAGGCCCAGGAACGCCTGGATCAGGCGCAATTCGCGACGGCGCTCCAGGCAACCGATCAGGTGTTGGTTGACCAGGCCCTCGCCAGACAATGGCCGTGCCACCACCCGCGGATCATTGGCCACTTCTGTAGAAGAAACAACACCAATACCCAGCTCCGAAGCCACCGCCTCGGTCACCGCCTCACGGCTGTCCAGTTCCAGCAGTACACGCGGCTGCACGCCCGCCCTGATGCAGGCTTTGTCGAAGGTGCGCCGCGTGGTGGAGCTGGGCTCGCGCAGCACCATGATCTGCTGGTGCAGTTCGGCCAGGGGCAAATCGCCGTCGCCGTGGGCCCAGCCATGCCCCGCAGGCAACAAGGCACACAGGCGTGATTCGCAGAGGTTCTGCAGGTACAGGCCTTTGCGCGGCTCGATCTCGGTCAGCACCGCCACGTCGGCGTGTTCGGACAACAGCGCAGCCAGCGTTTCCTGGGCATTGCCCAGCCGCAAGTTGACGGTGATGCCGGGGTAGCGCTCACGCAGCTGCGCCAGCATGGGCATGACCCGGTGCGGGCCATCGGCCGCCACCTCCAGGCGCCCGGTCAGCAACTGCCGGTTGGCTTCAAGCATGGCCTGGGCCTCTTCGGCCAGGCCGAACATGGCGCGGGTGATGGCCGCCAGGCGAGTGCCCTCTTCGGTCAACTCCACCCGCCGTGCGGTGCGCCGCAGCAAGGTGATCTGGTAGTGCTCTTCCAGTGCCTTGACGTGCCCGGTCACGGCCGGCTGGCTGATGAACAGCCGCTCGGCGGCACGGGTAAAGCTGCCCTCACGGGCCACGGCGTCGAAGGCGCGGAGCTGGAACAGGTTCATTTCTATCGGCCTGACTTATAGCTGAAATAACAACAAACAATTTGATTGATAGCAGCGTGAATTGCAACCTAGGCCCCGTAGTTTCAGCCCACCGCTTGTGAGGAATAACGGAATGAGCAACGCCCCGATTCTGCTGACCCCAGGTCCCCTGACCACATCAATCCGCACCCGCCAAGCCATGCTGGTGGACTGGGGCTCCTGGGACCGCGATTTCAACCAACTGACGGCCAGCGTGTGCGAGCAGCTGCTGGCGATCATCGACGGCAGCGCCAGCCACCACTGCGTGCCCCTGCAAGGCAGCGGCACCTTCGCCGTGGAAGCGGCCATCGGCACCCTGGTGCCACGCGATGGCAAGGTTCTGGTGCTGATCAACGGCGCTTACGGCCAGCGTCTGGCGAAAATCTGCAAAGTGCTGGGCCGCACGTACAGCACCTTCGAAACCGCCGAAGACCAGCCAACTACCGCCGCTGATGTCGACCGCCTGCTGGCTGCCGACCCGGCCGTGACCCACGTGGCATTGATCCACTGCGAAACCAGCACAGGCATCCTCAACCCGCTGCCCGAGATCGCCCAGGTCATCAAACGCCACGGCAAACGCCTGATCATCGATGCCATGAGCTCGTTCGGCGCCTTGCCAATCGACGCCCGCGAAATCCCCTTCGAAGCACTTATCGCCGCCTCCGGCAAGTGCCTGGAAGGCGTACCCGGCATGGGCTTCGTCTTCGCCGAAAAAGCAGCCCTGGCCGCCGCCGAAGGCAATGCCCACTCGCTGGCCATGGACCTTCACGACCAGCACGCCTACATGGCCAAGACCGGCCAGTGGCGCTTCACACCGCCCACCCATGTGGTCGCGGCCCTGCATGAAGCACTGCAGCAATACAACGAGGAAGGCGGCCTGCCGGCGCGCCATCAGCGCTACGCCGACAACTGCAAGACCCTGCTCGACGGCATGGCTGCCATCGGCCTGCGCAGCTTCCTGCCGGCCGAGATCCAGGCGCCGATCATTGTCACGTTCCATGCACCCAACGATGCCCGCTACCAGTTCAAAGACTTCTACGAGCGGGTCAAGGCCAAGGGTTTCATCCTTTACCCAGGCAAGCTGACCCAGGTCGAAACCTTCCGCGTCGGTTGCATCGGCGTGGTCGGAGCAGACGGCATGCAAGCCGCCGTGAATGCCGTGGCACAAGTGCTGCGGGAAATGGAAGTGCTGGACATCTGACCCCTTTGCCCACCCGAATTCAGGAATTAGCGCACATGAACTACAGCAACCCTACCCAGCTGCAAGCCGCCATCCTCGACTGGGCCGGCACCGTGGTCGACTTCGGCTCCTTCGCGCCGACCCAGATCTTCGTCGAGGCGTTCGCCGAATTCGACGTGCAAGTGACCATCGAGGAAGCCCGAGGCCCGATGGGCATGGGCAAATGGGACCACATCCGCACCCTGTGCGACGTACCGGAAATTGCCGAGCGCTACCGCAAGGTGTTCGGCCGCACCCCCACCGACGATGATGTCACCGCCATCTACAACCGCTTCATGCCGCTGCAGATCGAGAAGATCGCCGTGCACTCGGCGCTGATCCCTGGCGCCCTGGAAACCTTGACCGGCCTGCGCCAGGACGGCCTGAAGATCGGCTCCTGCTCGGGTTACCCGAAAGTGGTGATGGACAAGGTGGTGGAGCTGGCCGCGCAGAATGGCTACGTGGCCGACCATGTGGTAGCCACCGATGAAACCCCGAACGGGCGCCCATGGCCAGCCCAGGCCTTGGCCAACGTGATTGCCCTTGGCATCGATGACGTAGCGGCCTGCGTGAAGGTGGACGACACCGTGCCGGGCATTCTCGAAGGCCGCCGCGCCGGCATGTGGACCGTGGCCCTGGTGTGCTCGGGCAATGCCCTGGGGCTGACCTGGGAAGGCTACCGGGCACTGAGCGCCGAGAAGCTGGAAAGCGAGCGCACGCGCATTCACACGCTGTTCGCAGGCTCGCGCCCGCACTACCTGATCGACACCATCAACGAGCTGCCCGAAGTGATCGCCGACATCAACCGGCGCCTGGCCAAGGGTGAAATGCCGCAGGCCTCCTGACATGGCCAGTGGGGCTGCTTCGCAGCCCATCGCCGGCAAGCCAGCTCCCACAGCGACAGCGCAGCGTTCAAGATTGGCGCATTACCTGTGGGAACTGGCTTGCCGGCGATGGGCCGCAAAGCGGCCCCATTTGCGCCCTTACTGCGGCAACTGCACCTGCGGTTTGGTCGAGGCAAAGATTGCCCAACTGGACACGAACAGCGCCGCAATCAATGGCCCGATTACGAAGCCGTTGAGCCCGAACACTGCCAGCCCACCCAGCGTCGACACCAGGATCAGGTAGTCTGGCATGCGCGTGTCCTTGCCCACCAGGATCGGCCGCAAAAGGTTGTCCACCAGGCCGATCACCAGCACACCGAACGCGGTCAGGATCACCCCCGGCAATATGGCCCCGGTCAGCAGGAAATACGCTGCCACCGGCGCCCAGACGATGCCAGCGCCCACTGCTGGCAGCAGCGACAGAAACGCCATCAGCACCGCCCACACCAGCGCACTGGGGATATCCAGCACCCAGAAGATGAAGCCGCCCAGCGCCCCTTGGGTAATGGCCACCAGCACGTTGCCTTTCACCGTCGCCCGCACCACCCGGTTGAATTTCAGCTGCAAACGGCGCTTCTGGTGTTCGGGCAGTGGCACGGCCAGGCGCACACGGCGGGCCACCTCGGCCCCTTCTCTCAGGAAGAAGAACAGCAGGTACATCATGATGCCAAAGCTGATCACGAACTCGAACGTACCCTGACCGAAGCTGAACGCCTGGCTGGCCAATACCTGGCTACCCTGGGTTGCCCACTTGGTGATTTTTTCGCGCAACCCGTCGAGGTTGCCCATGCCCATGCTGTCCAGGCCATGCTGGGCGAACGCCGGGAGCATGTCCTTGCCGCGCTCGACGTAACCGGCGATGTCCAGTTGCCCGCTTTCGATACGCTGGTACAGCGTGGCCCCCTCCTGCACCAACAGCGCACTGGTGATGATCACTGGCAGGATCGCCACCAGCAGGCACACCAGCGTCGTGGTGGCTGCGGCCAGGTTGCGCCTGCGCCCAAAGCGGATCAGCAGGTGCCGCTGCAGCGGGGCAAACAGAATGCCCAGTATCACCGCCCAGAAGATCGCACCGTAGTACGGAAGCAGTATCCAGAAAAAGGCGATGGTCACCAGCGCCAAAAGTACCGCCAGGGCTTTGTTCTGTAGCGCAGCTTCGTTCATCGCAGGTCCTCGAATGGCTTCTGGGATATTAGTGCGCGCCGCTTGGGTAAAAGTGCCACCACTCCTTTGATGCAAATCAATACGCACTTTTTGCGCCGGCCCTAGCATCCGCGCCTTTTGCCCCGGTACGCACATGAACCCGACCGCCAAGCCCGAACTGCTGGCCCCCGCCGGCACCCTCAAGACCATGCGCTATGCCTTTGCCTACGGTGCCGACGCGGTCTATGCAGGCCAGCCGCGCTACAGCTTGCGGGTGCGTAACAATGAGTTCGACCATGCCAACCTGGCGCTGGGCATCCAGGAGGCGCATGCGTTGGGCAAGCGCTTTTACGTGGTGGTCAACATTGCCCCGCACAACGCCAAGCTCAAGACCTTCCTCAAAGACCTGGCGCCCGTGATCGACATGGCGCCGGATGCGCTGATCATGTCCGACCCCGGCCTGATCATGCTGGTGCGCCAGCACTTCCCGCAGATGCCGGTGCACCTGTCGGTGCAGGCCAATACGGTCAACTGGGCCAGCGTGCAGTTCTGGCAGCAACTGGGCCTGAGCCGGGTCATCCTGTCACGCGAGCTGTCGCTCGAAGAAATCGAGGAAATCCGCCAGCAGGTGCCGGGCATGGAGCTGGAGGTCTTCGTCCACGGCGCCCTGTGCATGGCCTACTCCGGCCGTTGCCTGCTGTCGGGCTACCTCAACAAGCGTGACGCCAACCAGGGTACCTGCACCAACGCCTGCCGCTGGAAGTACGACGCCACGCCAGCCACCGAGAACGCCACCGGCGACATCGTGCGCGAAGTGCAGCCCACCCTTGGCCTGGGCGCCCCGACCGAGCAGGTGTTCCTGCTGCAGGAAAGCAACCGCCCCGGCACTGAAATGCCCGCCTTCGAGGATGAACACGGCACCTACATCATGAACGCCAAGGACCTGCGTGCCATCCAGCACGTCGAGCGGCTGGCCACCATGGGCGTGCATTCGCTGAAGATCGAAGGGCGCACCAAGTCGCACTTCTACTGTGCCCGCGCGGTGCAGTCGTATCGCCAGGCCATCGACGACGCGGTGGCCGGGCGGCCGTTCGACCGCACCTTGATGGGCAACCTGGAGTCCCTTGCGCAACGAGGCTACACCGAAGGGTTCCTGCGCCGTCACGTACACGATGAGTACCAGAACTACCAGCGCGGTAATTCGGTCTCGGAGCGCCAGCAGTTCGTTGGCGAGCTGACCGGCGTGCGTGTCGATGGCCTGGCCGAGGTCAAGGTGAAGAACCGCTTCGCCGTGGGTGACCACCTGGAGCTGATGACCCCGCGCGGCAACTACCACTTCGACCTGCACCGCCTGTGCAACCGCCAGCAGCAGGCCATCGAGGTGGCGCCGGGCGATGGCCATGTGGTGTACCTGCCCATTCCGGAGCAGGTCGCGCTCGAGCATGCCCTGCTGATGCGCGACCTCGGTGCCGACGAGGCAGCAAGCTGACAGTACTGTAACGTGCAACTCAGCGGCCAGCCGCTTACGCTATGCTGCTGAACCAATGCTGGAAGGAGTGCTTTACCATGCTGCGCAAACACCTGCTGACCCTGGGGCTGCTGGCCATCACCGGGCTGGCCCAGGCCGCCGAGACCATCGATGTCTACCGTGACCCCAACTGCGGCTGCTGCAAGGCCTGGATCAGCCACCTGCGTGACAACGGGTTCACCGTCAATGACCACGTCGAGCCGAACATGAGCGCGGTGAAGCAACGCCTGGGCGTGGCACCACGCCTGGCGTCGTGCCACACGGGGGTGATCGACGGCAAGTTCGTCGAAGGCCACGTACCGGCCGAGCAGGTACGCCTGCTGGCCAAACGCAATGACCTCAAGGGCCTGGCCGTACCGGGCATGCCCATGGGTTCGCCAGGCATGGAAATGGGTGACCACAAGGACGCCTACCAGGTTATCGGCGTGACCCAGGATGGCCAGGACACCGTGGTCGCCACCTACTGATGCTCAGCCTGTGGGCGCTGTTCCTCAGCGCCTTTGGCGCCGCCACCCTGCTGCCGCTGCAATCGGAGGCCGTGCTGGTCGGCCTGTTGCTGCGCCAGCCCGAGGCCTGGGCGACCCTGCTGCTGGTGGCCACAGTGGGCAACGTGCTGGGTTCGGTGGTGAACTGGCTGTTGGGCCGGGCCATCGAGCACCTGCGCGACAAGCGCTGGTTCCCGTTCAGCGCAGCCCAGCTGGCGCGTGCGCAGCAGCGCTACCAGCGCTGGGGCCAGTGGTCGCTGTTGCTCAGCTGGATGCCAGTGATCGGGGACCCGCTGACGCTGATCGCCGGGATCATGCGCGAGCCGTTCTGGCGCTTTCTGCTGCTGGTGACCCTGGCCAAGGCTGGCCGCTATGCGGTGCTGGCGATGATTACCCTGGGCTGGTTTCACGCCTGGTAACACCTTTCACGTTCCCGACATGCGCCTGGCTGCTAAAGTCGCCCATTCCTACATGGCCCTACATGGAGTGCCCCCATGCTGCGCGCAACCGCCCTGGCCCTGGCCTGCCTTGTCGGCAGCCCGGCCATCGCCGCCGAGTCACCCACCTACGGCCCTCAGCTCGAAGGCTTCAGCTACCCACACCCGCTCAAGCATTTTGACTTCAAGTCCCAGGGCCAGGCCCTGCAGATGGGTTATATGGACGTCCCCGCGCAAGGCCAGGCCAACGGCCACAGCGTAGTGCTGATGCACGGCAAGAACTTCTGCGCCGCCACCTGGGAAACCACCATCGACGCCCTGAGCAAGGCCGGCTACCGTGTGATCGCGCCCGACCAGATCGGTTTCTGTACCTCCAGCAAACCGGCGTATTACCAGTACACGTTCCAGCAACTGGCAAACAATACCCATGCCTTGCTTGAACAACTGGGCGTGAAGCAGGCCATCGTGCTCGGCCATTCCACCGGCGGCATGCTCGCCACACGTTATGCGCTGATGTACCCGCAGCAGGTGGAACGCCTGGCCATGGTCAACCCGATTGGCCTGGAAGACTGGAAAGCCCTCGGCGTGCCCTACCGCACCGTGGACCAGTGGTATGCCCGCGAGCTCAAGCTGGATGCCGAAGGTGTGCGCGAATATGAGCGCAAGACTTACTACGCCGGGCGCTGGAAGCCGGAGTACGAACGCTGGGTGCAGATGCTGGTGGGCCTGAACAAGGGGCCGGGGCATGAAGCGGTGGCTTGGAACTCGGCGCTGATCTACGACATGATCTTCACCCAGCCGGTGTACCACGAGTTCAAGGACCTGCAGATGCCGACGCTGCTGCTGATCGGCGACAAGGACACCACCGCCATCGGCAGTGATATTGCGCCGCCAGACGTGAAGGCGAAGCTGGGCAAGTATGAAGTGCTGGGGCCGCAGGTGGCCAAGCTGATTCCCAAGGGTGAACTGATCACCTTTGAAGGCATGGGGCATGCGCCACAGATCGAAGAGCCCGTGCGGTTCAATCGCACGCTGGTGGAGTGGTTGGGCAAATGAAACGGGGGCGCTTAGCGCCCCTGCACCTTTCAGCCAAACCGCTGGAGTTGCATCTCCCGCAACCGGCTCAAGGTCCGCTGATACGGGAACGCCAGATACCCCTGCGTGTAGAGCCTTTCAAGCGGCACCTCTGCCTCCAGGTACAGCGCCACCCGGCGGTCGTAGCATTCGTCAACCAAGGCGATGAAGCGGCGTACCGCATCGTCCTTGGGTGACAGTGCTGGCAACTCACGGTCGCCCGCCACCACGCGCGCTGCGCCGTCTTCGGTGCCACGGGCAATGCGCCCGGCTTGCTGCTCACCGCCCAGTGCCGGAATACCCGACACCAGAATGGCCGGAAAACGGTCGCAAAGCGCCATGAACTCCATGGCCGCCAGGGGTTGTTCGCACAGGTCGGTGAAGCGGCACCAGATAGCCTGCTCGCTGCGCCGCACGACCTGCACCTGCCTGGACCCGATGGCCAACGGCTGGTCACTGCCTGCAGCGTCCGGGCTGACCTGGCGGAACACCTCCCCCAGCTGGCTGACCTGTCCCGCTTCTGCCACCCAATAGCGCTGCCGCGCTGCGCCGGGGTGAAGGCGATGGTCCTGCTCGCCCGCCACCGACAATACTTGCATGTGCCGCTGGATCGCGCCGATGGCGGGTAGGAACCGCTCACGGTTGAAGCCGTCGCGGTAAAGCTGCTCAGGGGGCTGGTTGGATGTAGCGACAATGACTACGCCCTGATCGAACAGCACCTGAAACAGGCGGCCGAGGATGATCGCATCGCCGATGTCGTTGACGAACAGTTCGTCGAAGCAGAGCACGCGGATCTGCCCGGCCAGTTCCCGGGCCAGCGCCAACAACGGGTCGGCAGTGCCGCTGAGCTGGAACAGGCGCTGATGCACCCAGGCCATGAAGTGGTGGAAGTGCTGGCGTCGGCTGGGGATGCGCAGACAGCGGTGAAACTGGTCCATCAACCAGGTCTTGCCACGGCCAACCGGGCCCCAAAGGTAGATGCCCTGGGTGGAGCGGCCCTGTTCGACGGCCAGGAAGCACGCTTGCAGCGCCTCGACGGCGCGGGCCTGGGCAGGGTCGGCGACATAGCCCTGAGTGGTCAGGGCTTGCTGGTAGAGGGATTGGGGTTCGATAGCCATGCACCATTCTACATGTACTCTGTGGGAGCGGCCTTGTGTCGCGAAAGGGCCGCAACGCGGCCCCAGGATCTCTGCATCTGTGCATGAATTGCCGGGGCTGCTTTGCAGCCCTTTCGCGACACAAGGCCGCTCCCACAGAGGACCGTGTCAGACTCCGTCGGCCAGGCCTACCTTCAGCAACGCGCCATCCTTGTCATCGGTCAGCACATACAGGTACCCATCCGGCCCTACCCGCACATCGCGGATTCGGGCCTTCAGGTCCCCCAGCAGGCGCTCTTCATGCACCACCTTGTCGCCGTCCAGCTGCAAGCGAATCAGCTCCTGCGTTGCCAGCGCACCAATGAACAGGTTGTGGTCCCAGGCCTTGAACGTGGGGCTGTCGTAGAACGCCATGCCGCTGATGCCTGGCGACTTCTCCCACACATGGTGTGGGTCGACCATGCCATCGACGTGCTTGCCCTTGGCCTCGGGGATCGGCAGCAGCGAGTAGTTGATGCCGTGGGTCGCAATCGGCCAGCCGTAGTTCTTGCCGGGCTCGGGGATGTTGATTTCGTCACCACCTCGCGGGCCGTGCTCGTGGGTCCACAGCTTGCCGGTCCACGGGTTGAGCGCGGCGCCTTGCTGGTTGCGGTGGCCGAACGACCAGATTTCCGGTCGCACGTTGTCCTTGCCTACAAAGGGGTTGTCCTTGGGTACTTCACCATCGGGAAGGATGCGCACGATCTTGCCTTGCAGCTTGTCCAGGTCCTGGGCAGTGGGGCGCTGGTTGTTCTCGCCCAGGGCGATGAACAGGTAGCCGTTGCGGTCGAACACCAGCCGCGAGCCGAAGTGGTTACCCACCGACAGCTTGGGCTGCTGGCGGAAGATCACGCTGAAGTTTTCCAGCCGGGCCCGGTCTTCGGACAGCTGGCCACGGCCGACCGCGGTGCCGGCCTTGCCGTCACTGCCCTCCTCGGCGTAGGACAGGTATACGGTACGGTCTTTGTCGAACTCCGGCGACAGCACCACATCCAGCAGGCCACCCTGGCCCTCGGCCCAGACCTTGGGCACACCGCTGATCGGCGGGCCGACCTTGCCCTCGGCGTTGACCAGCCGCAGGTTGCCGACGCGCTCGGACACCAGCATGTCCTTGCCACCCGGCAAGAAAGCCAAAGCCCAAGGGTTGCGCAGGCCATCGGCCACGGTGCTGACCGTCAAGGTGCCCTCTTCACTGCGAAACTGTTGCTCTGCCGCTGCCTGTGTCAGCAGGGGCATCAGTGCGGCGGCAGTCAGGGTAGCTAGCCAGGTTGCTCTGGGCATGCAGGATTCCTTTCGTATGGGCTTAGGGCGCACGCGTGCTGTCGCGCGGCGGCCGGGTGGGTTCCAGGTTCGGGGTTTGCTGCTGGCGGCGCAGGTTGTCGCCATTGCCAATGCCGCGGTTGTCCAGGCTGGGCGTGCGTTGGTACGGGTCGGTGGACGGGCCACGCACGGGGGGCGCGGCGGGCATGCTGCCTTGGCGGCTGTTGGGGTTGGCGCGCTGGATCGGGCTGTTGTAGGGGTTGTTGTTGCCGGCAGCGAGCTGCAACGGTGGCTGCGCAACAGCGTGCGCGGGCAGGCACAAGGCCAGGCCAAGCGCCAGGATGGGCAATGACGGGTTCATGCTTCACCTCCTGTACGAAAATGCCGCGCCTGGGGGTTTTGATAGCCTAAGGCGCGAGGGGTTCGCGGCAAAAGTGTGAATGCGGGTGGAGTTGATTCCTGATGTTTCAGTATGGACCTTGGGGCTGCCATGCAGCCCTTTCGCGACACAAGGCCGCTCACAAAGGAACGCGTACCCTTGTGAGCGGCCTTGTGTCGCGAAAGGGCCGCAAATCGGCCCCCGATTACTGGCCTTTGTCTACCTTGTGCCGCGCCGCATACAAGCACAGCATCTCCATCGCCAACGTCGCCCCGGCCAATGCGGTGATGTCGGCATGGTCATAGGCCGGCGCCACTTCCACCAGGTCCATGCCCACCAGGTTGATGCCGCGCAGCCCGCCCAGAATCTCCAGCGCCTGCACCGTGCTCAGCCCGCCACACACTGGCGTACCCGTGCCAGGCGCATAAGCCGGGTCGAGGCAGTCGATATCGAACGTCAGGTACACCGGCCGGTCGCCCACCCGCTGACGAATCGCCGCAATGATCGCCTCGGTGCCCTGACGGTGTACCTGCCGGGCATCCAGGATGGCAAAGCCCTGGCTGTCGTCGTTGGTGGTGCGCAGGCCGATCTGCACCGAGCTGCCCGGGTCTACCAGGCCTTCACGGGCGGCATGCCAGAACATGGTGCCATGGTCGATTCGCTTGCCCTCCTCGTCCGGCCAGGTATCGCTGTGGGCATCGAAGTGAATCAGCGCCAGCGGGCCATGGCGGCGAGCGTGAGCCTTGAGCAGCGGGTAGCTGATGAAGTGGTCGCCGCCCAAGGTGAGCATGGCGCAACCCGCCTGCAAGATGTGCTCGGCATGGGCCTCGATGCTGTCCGGCACCGACTGCGGCGTGCCACTGTCGAAGGCGCAGTCGCCGTAGTCGATCACTGCCAGGTGGTCGAACGGGTCGAACGCCCACGGCCAGTGCCGGGCCCAGGCCTGCTGCACCGAGGCGGCGCGGATCGCGCGCGGTCCAAAGCGTGCGCCAGGGCGGTTGCTGGTGGCGGTATCGAACGGCACGCCGCTGACGACCACATCCACACCACGCAGGTCGCGGCTGTAGCGTCGGCGGGAGAAACTGGTAATGCCGGCGTAGGTACTTTCTGCGGCAGTGCCGTACAGGCTGTCGCGGGTCATCGCCTGGTCATTGCTTACGGCTTGGTCCACGGTCGGGCTCCTGGGTTGTTATGGGTTATTGCCGGGTGCGGAAGGCCGTCCACAGGCGGTTGCGCTGGCGCAGGTCGGACAGCGCCATGCTGCGGTCGGCGAACAGGCGCTGGCGCACTTCGGCCGGCGGGTAGATGTCGGGGTCGTTGCGCACCGCTTCGTCCACCAGCGGCGTGGCCGCCTGGTTGGCGTTGGCAAAGAACAGCGTGTTGGTCAGCGCAGCCACCGACTCTGGCTTGAGCATGAAGGCGATGAACGCACGCGCTGCCTCGGGGTGCGGGGCGTCCTTGGGGATGACCAGGTTGTCCTGCCACACCAGCGTGCCTTCGCGGGGGATACGGTAAATCAGCTCGAACGGCTTGCCGGCACGGCGCGCCTGGTCGGCGGCCATCGCCGCATCGCCGTTGTAGGTCAGCGCCAGGCACACACTGCCATTGGCCAGGTCGCTGATCTGCCGGCCATTGGCGACGTAGCTGATCGAGGGTTGCAGTTGGCTCAGCAGGCGCTGCGCAGCCGCCAGATCATCCTTGTTCTGGCTGTACGGGTCCTTGCCCAGGTAGTTGAGGGCCACGCCAATCACCTCCTGCGGTGAATCGGGCATGGCAATGCCGCAATCCTTCAGGCGGCTGGCGTATTCGGGCTTGAACAGCAGGTCGAGGCTGTCCAGCGGCACATCACCCAGGCGCTGGCGCACCGCTTCCACGTTCACACCCAGGCCCAAGGTGCCCCAGGTGTACGGCACAGCGTGGCGGTTCCCGGGGTCGGCCTCGGCAAGCTTGGCCAGCAGGTCCTTGTCGAGGTTGCTGTAGCCGGGCATGGCCTGGGGGGCGAGCGGTTGCAGGGCGTTGGCCTTCAGCGCCCGGGCCAGTACGGTCGACGATGGCACCACCACGTCGTAGCCACTGCCACCGGTCAGCAGCTTGGTTTCCAGTACTTCGGTGGTGTCGAAGGTGTCGTAGCGCACCTTGTAGCCGGTTTCCTGCTCGAAGCGCTTGAGGGTTTGCGGGGCAACGTAGTCGGCCCAGCTGTAGAGGTTGACGACCTTTTCTTCGGCTTGCAGCGGCAAGGCCAGAACCAGGGACAACAGGCACAACGATCGACGCATGGCGGACACCTCGGCAAATGGGTGGATGCCGCGAGCATGCCAGCCGGGTTACATTGCAGGAATGAAAAGTTTGCAAAGCTGACATTCAAAAGGAGCAATGTAATGCTCGGACAAGTGCACGACCCCGACCTGCACCTGCTGCGGCTGTTCGTCACTGTAGTCGAGGCCGGCGGCTTCAGCGCCGCACAAGGCGTGCTGGGCCTGAGCCAGCCCACCATCAGCCAGCGCATGGCACAGCTGGAAGCACGTCTGGGTTATCGCCTGTGCAGCCGGGGCAAGGGTGGCTTTCACCTCACGGAGAAAGGCACGTTGCTATTGGAGGCGACGCGCGGGCTGCTGCTGAACATCGAGCAGTTTCGCCAGCAGGCCAATGGGGTTGCCGGGCGGTTGCTGGGGACCGTGCGCATCGGCATGGCGGAGAACCAGGACAAGGCGGTGAGCCTTAAACTGGCCGCAGCCATTTCGGCATTCCGCACGCGTGAGGAAGCAGTGCAACTGGAACTGATCAGTGCGCCGCCAGCGGAGCTGGAACGGCTGTTGCTGGAGCAGCGGCTGGACTATGCCATCAGCTACTTCTCCGGCAACCAGGCGGCCTTTGATTACCAGCCACTGTTCGAGGAGCGACAGCGGCTTTATTGCGGAAAGAAGCATGTGCTGTTTGGTGTAAAGGACGTTGAACATGAGCGGCTGCTGGACATGGATCAGGTCTGCCACCCGTACCGGTTTCTCAAAGGCGGCGAGCCGTTTCAGAGCCGGCGCAGCATGGCCGTGGCGGAGCAGATCGAGAGCGTACTGACGTTCATTTTGTCGGGGCGGCACATTGGCTATCTGCCGTGCCATTGTGCGCTGGGGTGGGAAGCCGAAGGGTTGTTGTGGGCGCTGGACCCGGGGCTGGATTTTGTGGTGCCGTTTACCCTGGCTCGGCACCGGGCACAAGCGGTGGGCGAGGCCCAGCAGGCGTTTGCGCAGGATTTGCTGGCAGCGTTTGCCTGAACTGGCCTCTGTGGCAGCGGGCCAGAACAGACAACATCAATCAGTAAGCCATGCTCCAGGTCAAGGTGTAAGTACGCCCACGCCCTTGATAGTCATACAGGTACGCCGGCCCATAAGTCGGCGAATAGAACAACGTCGCACGCTGCCCCCAGACCGTGCTGTACTGCTTGTCCAGCAGGTTCTGGATGCCGGCGCTGAAGGTGCCGAAGCCGGTGTCCTGGCTGCCCAGCAGGTCGAAGGTGGTGTAGCCGTCGATCTCGTGGTCGGCATCGTCCTTCAGGCTGAAGGCATGGTTGGCCTGCAACCGCGCACTGCGGCCATCGCCCTTCCAGCCGACAAATGCAGTGGCCTTGGACAACGAGGCATAACGGGCATCACGCTTGATCCAGCCACCGTCGGCAGCCTCTTCCTCGGAGCGGGTCAGGTGCAAGGTACCGCCTGCCTCCCAGCCGGTCTGGAAATGCCGGGTCAGCGCACTTTCAAAGCCGAAGTCGCGGCTCTTCTGCTCTTCCACGTTGATGGTCAGCGTTTGCGAATCGACGTTGATGATCTTGTCCGACCAGATGTAGTACAGCGCCGCCTGGGCATCCCAGTCCAAATCGGCAAAGCGCCAGCCCAGTTCCACCTGGCGGCTCTTGATGCCGGCCAGCGGGTTGTCGGCCACACTCAGGCCTGGCTTGCCGTAGTACTTGGCCGGGTCCGGCAGGTCGAAGCCTTCGCCGTAGTTGGTCCACACCTGATGGCCGTTCTTGAAGTCGTAAATGGCACCGACGTTGAACAGGTTGACCTGGTAGTCGTTGCTGCCACCCGGCACGCCCTTGAAGTCGCTGACGTCCACGTCCATTTGCTGGCGGCGGGCGCCGCCGGAAAAGGTCAGGTTGTCGGTGGCATGCCAGTCCAGCTGGGCGTACACCGATACACCATCGACGCGGTAGCTGGGATAGCGCGGGGCCTTGCTGTCCTTCTCCATCTCCAGACCGCCCGACTCGGACGAAGTCAGGGCATTGAACGTGGTCTGCTCGGCGTTGAAACGCTCACGGTCCAGGTCGACGCCGTAGGTCAGCTTCAGCGTGTCCCACTGCTTGGCGAACAGGCCCTTGAGGCTGGTGACCTCGAAGTTCTGCTGCGAGGCGGCGAAGTACACCCCGCGCGAGCCGGTGGGCGTGGCGCGGTTGTAGTACGGGAACGGATAGAAGTTGTCGTCTTCCTTGCGGTACGAGGCCTGCAGGTAGAAGTCCTGGCCCAGCACATCGGTGTGGTGGTAGTTGGCGTTGAGCAGCAGGCGCCGGGTACGCGGCTCCAGGTCGGACGAGTAGCCGCTGCGCAGTTCGGCATCTTCCAGGTCGGACGGTGCGTTGTAGTTGAGGTTGGGGAAGTAGATACCCGTGCTGCCGTGGTTGCCCGAGTCGTAGTACTGGGCCAGTAGGTCGAGGCTCTGCTGGTCGTTCAATTGCAGGCCCAAGGTACCGAGCACATCGAGGGTGCGGTTGTACTGCAGGTCGGTCTGGGTGTTGTCGATGAAAATCTGGTCGCCGGCACCGTCGTAGAAGGCTTCGTTCTGCTCACCGGAGATACCCAGGCGGGCATTGACCCGTTCGTTGCCGCCGCTGATCGACTGGGCGAAGCGGGTGGCCAGGTCATCGCTGTTGTTGAAACCGCTGCTGGCACCCAGCTGTGTTTCGAAGCGCGCCGGGCCGGGCTCGCCCTTCTTGGTGACGATGTTGATGATGCCGCCGGTGGCTCCGCCGCCGTAGATGGCGCTGGCGCCAGACAACACTTCGACACGCTCGACGTTGAACGGCGAGATGCTGTCGAACTGGCGCGACAGGCCACGCGAGCTGTTCTGGCTGACCCCGTCGATCATCACCAGCACGTTGCGCCCGCGCATGTTCTGGCCGTAGTTGGTGCGCCCTTCCGGCGCCAGGTCGAGGCCGGGTACCAGCTTGCCGATGGCTTCCTTCAGGCTGACGCCGCTGTCGATCTGTTCGCGCAATTGCTGCTGGTCGACCACCCAGACCGTGCCGGGGATTTCGCTGATTGCAGTGCTGGTACGCGAGGCCACGCTGACTTCGATCGGCTTGAGGTTGACCGCCTGCGGCGCAGCCTCGGCCTTGCGCAGGGTGACCGTGCGGGCATCGCTGAACTGCCAGCCCATGCCGCTGCCGGCCAGTAACTGCTGCAGGGCCTGCTCGACGTTGTAGCTGCCGTGCAACGCAGGGCTGGCCAGGCCTGCAACATCGCCCGTGGTGTACAGCAGGTGCAGGCCGGCCTGGTCGGCGAAGGCAGTCAGGGCCTGGTCCAGCGGCTGGGCTGGCAGGTCGAGCTGAACCTGGCGGGCCTGGACCTGGGCCTGGTCGGCAGCGGTGGACGCCCATGCCGACAACGGGCCGGCCAGCATGGCCAGGGCGCTGCAGGACATCAGGGCATGGTGAAGTGAACCGCGACGGCGGTGCAGGGGCTTGAGCATCAGAGGCACGAATGAGCTTCCTGACAAGTCGTAAATGAGAATGGGTTGCTGATCAGTCCCACTACGACGATCTGGCTTGCAGGAACTTGCAGTGGCAAATGGAAATTATTTTTCCTGTACCGGCCTCTTCGCGGGCAAGCCCGCGAAGAGGCCGGTACAGGCTGGTCAATGAACCACGGCCAACCACGGCAGGTAGGTCACCTTCAGGCCATAACGCTGCTCCAGCGTGCGCAACAGCGCCTCAGGCTCGTCAAGGTCAAACACCCCGCTCACCTCCATTGCCGCCAGCTTGCTATCGGACAGCACAATCCGCCCATGCCGGTATCGTTCAAGTTCCGCCAACACCTGCCCCAGCGGCTTGCCGTTGAAGATCAGCTTGCCCCGCTGCCAGGCCATCTGCGTTCCGGCATCGGCCGCTACCACCAATGGACGTTCGCCAACCTTGGCCTCACCACGCGCCAGCACCACACGGCCATCGCGGCGCACGCTGAACGTGGCTGCACCACCCTGCACACGCTCACCCGCCGTCTCGACCACAAACGGCCGCGCCTCATCAGCGGTCTCGAACAGGGCCTCACCGGCATCCAGCACCACCCGGCGTTCGTGCTCGTTGAACACCACGCTCAGCGCACTGGCGCTGTTCAATGTCACCCGTGTGCCATCTGCCAGGGTGATCACCTGCCGCTCGCCCACTGCGGTGTGGTAATCCGCCAGCAGCATCGGCGCCTGTTGCCAAGCAGCCATAGCGGCAACCAGCAACACCACGGAGGCCGCCACACCCGCCTGTTTGAGCCAGTCGCGGCAATGGCGCAGGGCCTGGCCGATGTACTTGGCCACCATGCTCTCGGAAACCCCCAGCCGCTGCGCAATCTGCGCCTGGGTCAGGCCTTCGACGCGGTTCAGCAACAACGCCTGGCGGGCATTGTCGGGCAGTTTAAGCAGCGCATCGTCAAGAATTTGCAAGCGCTCCCGGGCCAGCAACATCGCCTCGGGTGCTGGCGCCGGGCAGGCCAGTTCCGCTGCCCCGTCACAGTCGTCATGGCTGGCCGCCAGGCGCTGTTCGCGGCGCAAGGCATCGATTGCCAGGTTGCCGGCCACGCGGAAGATGAAGCTGCGCGCATGCAGCACCGGCAGCGCTTGCTCATCGATCTTGACCAGCTTCAGGTAGGTTTCCTGGGCCACGTCGGCGGCGCGCTGGCGGTCGCTCATGCGCCGGGTCAGAAACTGCAGCAGGTCGTCGTAGTGCTCCTGGAAACTCGCCAGCAGCCCCGACACGGGTGACGTCAGCATGGGTTTGGGAACAGCCAGTAGGATGAATTATCGGGCGTTAATGAGAAACAGTATCTTTCATCTGAAGGGATACTTTCAACGCCGACACGCATTTGCCACACTGACCATTCGTTCACTCTGGCAAGGTCGCCCTCATGACTGCCCGCTTGTACCGCCTTACGCAGCTACTCCTCGTGCTAGTGACGGCTTATGGCCTCACCGCCTGCGCACTGTTCCAGCCACGTGACCCGGTCAACATCAGCGTGATCGGCATCGAACCGCTGCCCGGCCAGGAACTGGAACTGCGCATGGCCGTGAAAATGCGGGTGCAAAACCCCAACGAATCGCCCATCGACTACAACGGCATTGCCCTCAACCTGGAAGTGAACGGCCAGCCGCTGGCCGCCGGGGTCAGCGACCAGCAGGGGCACATTGGCCGTTATGACGAGGCGGTGATCGTGGTGCCGGTAAGCATCACGGCATTTTCCTTCCTGCGCCAGGCCTATGGGCTGGGCAAGGTGGACTCGCTGCAGGGCCTGCCCTACAAGCTGCGCGGCAAGCTGGCCGGTGGGCTGCTGGGGACTGTGCGCTTTACCGACGAGGGCAAGCTGGACCTGCCCAAGGGCGCCTACTGGTAAGCACCTGGGGATTGTGTTCAGCGGCTGGCGCTGGCGGCGGCCATCAGCTTGTTGACTTCGCTGCGCACCATGCTGGCGTATTCGGGGGGCGTCATGCCGTCCAGCTCGGCGCGTACCCATTCGGCCCACTTGCCCTTGCGACGTGGTTTTTCGGCAATCAGCCGGGCCGCTTCGCCCTTGGCCTTGCCCAGGTTGTTCTGCCACAGCTCGAACAACCGCGCCTTCTCTGCCTCGATCTGCGCCCGTTCCTCGAAGCTCATGTTGGCCAGATTGAAACTCATGAAGGTACCTGCAGGTTTGAAAATGGCCGCTATCTTACACCCAGGCAACGCAACATCGGTAAGCCGGCGCAACTTTCCCGACGCGGCGGCATCCATTGTTCAAACCACCCCATCGACGAGGACGAGTTCATGGCCCGGAAAAACGCCGCACTGGCAGACAGCGATCAGATCAAGGACCAGGTATTCAGCGAACTGCAATCGCTGATCGAAGAATCGGAAAAGCTGCTGAACGACAGCGCTGCCCTGGTGGGCGACGAAGCAGAAACGTTACGCGCGCAGGTCAACCTGAAGCTGCGCCAGGCCCGCCAGGCGGCCAGCAATATGCGCAGCAAGGCGCAACCGGTGGTGGACGCCACCCAGGACTACATTGGTGGCCATCCGTGGCAGACCGTGGCCATTTCCGCAGGCCTTGGCCTGGTGGTGGGCCTGCTGCTGGGCCGGCGCAACTGACGGCTGGGCCGCCTGGTGCGAATCAGGCGGCCAGCGCTTGCGGAATGCCGCTGTGGAAGCGCAGTTCCTGGTCCGGTGACTGGATCAGCTCGACCTCAGCGGCACGCACCAGCTCCACGCGGCGGGCGATGTCTGCCTCATCACCGTAGTTGTGCGCCAGTTTCAGGTAGCCTTGGTAATGGCGTGCTTCGCTTTTCAGCAGGCCGTGATAGAAGCGGCCCAGCTCCTCATCCAGGTGCGGCACCAGCGCGGCAAAGCGCTCGCAGCTGCGTGCTTCGATAAATGCCCCCACCACCAGCGTATCCACCAGCTTGACCGGCTCGTGGGCGCGCACCAGGCGGCGCAGCCCCGACGCATAGCGCCCCGCCGATACCGGGCGCAGTGGCACGCCACGGCGCTTCATCAGCCGCAACACCTGTTCATGGTGCACCAGCTCTTCACGGGCCAGGCGCGACATCATGTTGATCAGGTCGAGGTGGGTGTTGTACTTGGCCATCAGGCTCAAGGCCGTGCTGGCGGCCTTGAATTCGCAGTTCTTGTGGTCGATCAGCAGGGTTTCCTGGTCGGCCAGCGCCGCTTCGATCCAGGCATCTGGCGTCGGGCAGCCAAGAAAGGCGTCGATTTCGGGGATCAGGGACATAAGCGTACAACCACACAGAACAGGCAGGGCCGGCGATTATAGCGGCGGCGGCGGGCGGCGTCAGTGACTATGCTTCTTGATGTACATCAAGCGCCAGCGGGGGGCGCGCCGTCTATAGTCAGGCATTGGTCGCCACCGTTGAAGGGAGCTAACGCCCATGCAAGCCGTCCGCAGCATCCTTGTCGTCCTCGACCCCGAGCACGCCCACAGCCGGGCGCTGACCCGGGCCAAGCTGATTGCCGGCGTGACCGGCGCACGCCTGCACCTGCTGATGTGCGACAAACGGCATGACCACCATGCGCTGCTGAGCCTGTTAAGTAGTCAGCTGCACGATGACGGCTACGACAATGTCACCCATGAAGAGGCCTGGCGCGGCAACCTGCACGACACCATCATCTACGTGCAACAGGCCGAGGGCTGCGAGCTGGTGATCAAAGAGCACCGCCCGGACAACCCGCTGAAAAAAGCCCTGCTCACCCCCAGCGACTGGAAGCTGCTGCGCCAGTGCCCGTGTGCCGTACTGATGGTGAAGAGTGAGCGGCCCTGGACGGGTGGCGTGATCCTGGCGGCGGTGGACGTGGGCAATCAGGACGAGGATCACCGCCGCCTGCATGCCAGCATCATTGACCATGGCTTCGAGATTGCCAAACTGGCCAAGGGTGAACTGCATGTCATCAGTGCCCATCCGTCACCGATGCTGTCGGCGTCGGACCCGGCTTACCAGTTGAGCGAGACCATCGAAAAGCGCTACCGCGAGGCGTGCAAGGCGTTCCAGGCAGAGTACGACATTAGCGAAGAGCGTTTGCATGTGGCCGAAGGGCCGGCGGACGTGCTGATCCCGCATACCGAGCAGAAGCTGGGGGCGGTGGTGACGGTGATCGGTACGGTGTGCCGCACCGGGATTACCGGGGCGTTGATTGGGAATACTTCGGAGGTGGTGCTGGATGCTCTGGAAGGCGATGTGCTGGTGCTAAAGAGTGAAGAGGCCATCGCCCACCAAGCCGAGTTAGCCCGAGGCTGAATTTAACCTGTCACGGCCCTATCGCCGGCAAGCCAGCTCCCACATCGACCCGATTGGCCTCAAGTCATGTGCAATACCTGTGGGAGCTGGCTTGCCGGCGATGGGCTGCGCAGCAGCCCCAATCAGCACCAGAAGCTAGGTCAACGCCTCCCGCACCTTGGGGTCCAGCCCCTCCCCTGCATTGGCCTCGATCCACTCCGCCAGCTGCCGGCGCATCGCCGGTGTCCAGAAACTCTGCAAATGCTGCCGCACCCCTTGTACCGCCAAGGCCCGGTCCGGCTCGCTGTCGAAGTAATGGGCAATCTGGTTGGCCATCTTGACCAGGTTGTCGCTGCTCATCGGCGCACCTCGGCTTTCTCCTCTGTGCGGCGCTCCTTCAGCAAACGCCGCTGTTCGTCACTGAAGTCCTGATAACGCTTCTGCCACTGCGACGGCTGGAACACTTTCACCACTTCCACCGCCGTTACCTTGTATTCCGGACAGTTGGTTGCCCAGTCGGAGTTGTCGGTGGTAATCACGTTGGCCCCCGACTCGGGGAAATGGAAGGTGGTGTACACCACGCCCGGTGCGACCCGCGCGCTGACCTTGGCACGCAGTACGGTCTGCCCGGCGCGGCTGCCAATACCCACCCAGTCACCGTCCTGGATGCCACGGCTTTCGGCATCGGTCGGGTGAATTTCCAGGCGGTCGGCGTCATGCCAGGCCACGTTGCCGGTACGGCGGGTCTGGGCGCCGACGTTGTACTGGCTAAGGATGCGCCCGGTGGTCAGCAACAGCGGGTAACGGTTGTTGACCTTCTCGTCGGTGGGCACGTAACCGGTGAGCATGAAACGCCCCTTGCCGCGCACGAACTGGTCGATGTGCATGGTCGGCGTGCCATCGGGTGCGGCGTCGTTGCACGGCCACTGCAAGCTGCCGTGGCGGTCGATTTCGGCATAGCTGACGCGGCGGAAGGTCGGCGTCAGGCGGGCGATCTCGTCCATGATCTCGGACGGGTGACGGTAGCTCATCGGGTAGCCCAAGGCGTTGGCCAAGGCCACGGTCGCCTCCCAGTCCGCCTTGCCTGCCAACGGTTCCATCACCTTGCGCACCCGCGAAATGCGCCGTTCGGCATTGGTGAAGGTGCCGTCCTTTTCCAGGAACGAGCTACCCGGTAGGAACACATGGGCAAACTTGGCCGTTTCGTTGAGGAAAATATCCTGCACCACCACACATTCCATCGCGTGCAAGGCCGCCGTGACATGCTGGGTGTTGGGGTCGCTCTGGGCGATGTCCTCACCTTGGCAGTACAACGCCTTGAAGCTGCCGTCCAGCGCGGCTTCGAACATGTTGGGAATGCGCAGGCCTGGGTCAGGCTGCAGGGTCACACCCCAGGCGCGCTCGAATTCGGCACGCACGCCTTCGTTGGAAATGTGCCGGTAGCCCGGCAGTTCATGGGGGAAAGAGCCCATGTCGCACGAGCCCTGCACGTTGTTCTGCCCGCGCAGCGGGTTCACCCCTACCCCTTCACGGCCAATGTTGCCGGTGGCCATGGCCAGGTTGGCGATGCCCATCACTGCGGTGCTGCCCTGGCTGTGCTCGGTCACGCCCAGGCCGTAGTAGATTGCCGCGTTGCCGCCTGTGGCATACAACCGGGCAGCGGCACGGATCTGTTCGGCGGGCACGCCGCAGACCGGGCCGAGCACTTCAGGGGCGTTGTCTGCCAGGCTGACGAAGTCACGCCAGCGGGCAAAGTCTTCTGTTTCGCAGCGCGCATCGATGAAGCGCTGGGCCAGCAGGCCCTCGGTGACGATCACATGAGCCAGGGCGTTGAGCATCGCCACGTTGGTGCCCGGGCGCAGTTGCAGGTGCAGCTCGGCGCGGGCATGGGGCGAGTCGACCAGGTCGATGCGCCGTGGGTCGATCACGATCAGCCGCGCGCCCTGACGCAGGCGGCGCTTGAGCTGCGAGCCGAACACCGGGTGGGCATCGGTGGGGTTGGCACCTATCACCAGCACCACGTCGGCCTGCATCACCGAATCGAAGCTTTGTGTGCCGGCCGATTCACCCAGGGTCTGCTTCAGGCCATAGCCGGTGGGTGAATGGCACACCCGCGCGCAGGTATCGACGTTGTTGTTGCCGAACGCCGTGCGCACCAGCTTTTGCACCAGATAGGCTTCTTCGTTGGTGCAGCGGCTGGAGGTGATACCGCCAATCGAGTCACGCCCGTACTTGAGCTGGATACGGCGGAACTCGCTGGCGGCATACGTCACCGCCTCGTCCCAGCTCACTTCCTGCCACGGGTCCTCCAGCCGCTTGCGGATCATCGGTTTGGTGATGCGGTCCGGGTGGGTGGCGTAGCCCCAGGCAAAACGGCCCTTGACGCACGCGTGGCCGTGGTTGGCGCCGCCGTTCTTGTCCGGGACCATGCGCACCAGTTGGTCGCCTTTCATTTCGGCGCGGAACGAACAACCGACACCGCAATAGGCGCAAGTGGTGATGACCGAGCGCTCAGGCTGGCCAAGCTGCACCAGGCTTTTTTCCGTCAGGGTTGCGGTCGGGCAAGCCTGCACGCAGGCGCCGCAGGAGACGCACTCGGAGGCCAGGAAGTTGTCTCCGCCCGCCGCCGCCACCCGCGACTCGAATCCGCGCCCGGTAATGGTCAGGGCGAAGGTACCCTGGATATCCTCGCAGGCGCGCACGCAGCGGCTGCACACAATGCACTTGCTGGGCTCGTAGTCGAAATACGGGTTGGAAACGTCCTTTTTCTCGGCCAGGTGGTTGGCGCCATCGTAGCCGTAGCGCACCTCGCGCAAGCCCACCTGGCCAGCCACGGTCTGCAGCTCGCAGTTGCCGTTGGCAGAACAGGTCAGGCAGTCCAGCGGGTGGTCGGAGATGTACAGCTCCATCACGTTGCGGCGCAGGCCAGCCAGGCGTGGGGTTTCGGTGCGTACCACCATGCCTTCGCTGACGGGCGTGGTGCAGGACGCCGGGTAGCCGCGCATGCCTTCGATTTCCACCATGCACATGCGGCACGAGCCGAAGGCTTCGAGGCTGTCGGTGGCGCAGAGCTTGGGGATGCTGGTGCCGAGCATGGCGGCAGCACGCATGACGGAAGTGCCGGCAGGCACGCTGATGGCACGGCCATCGATGCTCAGGCTGACCTGCACGTCGCTGTCACGGGCCGGGGTGCCGAGGTCGCTGCTTTTATCAGAAGCGGGGTCGAAGAAATTGATCACTGCGCGGCCTCCGTGGTGGTCAGCCCGAAATCGGCGGGGAAGTACTTGAGGGCGCTGGCCACCGGGTAGGCGGTCATGCCGCCCATGGCGCACAGCGAGCCGTACTGCATCGTGTCGCACAGGTCGCGCAGCAACAGGGCCTGGTCGTGGCGTTCGGTGAAGTCAGTCGTTGCTATCAGGCGGTCGACCACTTCCATGCCACGGGTGGAGCCGATGCGGCACGGGGTGCATTTGCCGCAGGACTCTTCAGCGCAGAACTGCAGGGCAAAGCGCGCCATGCTGGCCATGTTCAATGTGTCGTCGGCCACCACTACACCGCCATGGCCAAGCATCGCGCCCATGGCGGCGAAGGCTTCGTAATCCAGCGGGGTGTCGAAGTGGCTGGGCGGTACCCAGGCGCCGAGCGGGCCACCGACCTGCGCAGCTTTCAGCGGTCGGCCACTGGCGGTGCCGCCGCCATAGCCTTCGACCAGTTCACGAAGGGTCAGGCCGAATGCGCGTTCCACCAAACCGCCCTGGCGGATATTACCGGCCAGCTGGAACGGCATGGTGCCCAGCGAGCGGCCCATGCCGAAGTTGCGGTAAAACGCCGCCCCCTTGGCCAGAATGATGGGCACCGAAGCCAAGGTGAGCACGTTGTGTACGAGCGTCGGCAGGCCGAACAACCCTTGCAGCGCGGGCAGTGGAGGCTTGGCGCGGACGATGCCCCGCTTGCCTTCGATGGATTCGAGCAACGCGGTTTCTTCGCCGCAGATATAGGCGCCGGCGCCCACCCGCACTTCCAGGTCGAAAGACTGGCCGCTACCGGCCACGTCAGTGCCGAGATAGCCGGCATCGCGGGCGATGGCCAAGGCCTGGTCAAGCACGCGAATGGCATCGGGGTATTCCGAACGCACGTAGATGTAGCCTTTGTCGGCGCCCACAGCGAGGCCGGCAATGCTCATGCCTTCGATCAACAGGAACGGGTCGCCTTCCATCAGCATGCGGTCGGCGAAGGTACCGGAGTCGCCTTCGTCGGCGTTGCACACCACATACTTTTGCCCGGCCCCGGCGTCGCGTACGGTGCGCCACTTGATGCCAGCGGGAAACGCCGCGCCGCCACGGCCACGCAGGCCGGAATCGAGCACGGCAGCGACCACATCGGCGCCGCCCATTGCCACGGCAGCTTCCAGGCCGGCGAAACCACCCTGCGCGCGGTAGTCGTCCAGCGACAACGGGCGGGTGATACCGGCGCGGGCGAACAGCAGGCGCTGCTGGGTTTTCAGGTAAGGAATGTCTTCGACCGGCCCCAGCGCCAGCGAGTGGCCACCGGGCTCACCGGCCAGGGCATCGAGCAGCGAAGGCACGTCCTGCGGGGTGACCGGGCCAAAACCCAGGCGCCCTTGTGCGCTGTCGCACTCGACCAGCGGCTCCAGCCAGTAAAGCCCGCGTGAACTGGTGCGCTGGATATCCAGCGGTAGCTGGCGACGCTCGGCCTCGCGTTGCAAGGCATCAGCCACTTGGTCGGCCCCGACAGCACGGGCCACCGAGTCGCAGGGGATATAGAGCTTCAGCATGCTGCGTCCTCCTGGCAACCGTTGACCAATGCGCGCAGGCGCTCAGGGGTGAGCCGCGCATGCACCTGGCCGTCCAGCTCCAGCGCCGGCGAGCAGGCGCAGGCTCCCAGGCAGTACACCGGGCGCAGGCTGATGGCGCCGTCGGCGCTGATGCCGTGGTCGTCCAGTGCCAGCTGTTCGCGCAATTGCGCGGCCAGGGCCTCGGCGCCACGGCTCTGGCACGACTCGGCGCGGCACAGGCGCAAGGTGTGGCGCGCAGGCGGCGTGGTGCGGAAGTCGTGATAGAAGCTGATCACCCCGCGCACCTCGGCCAGGCTGAGGTTCAGGGCATGGGCGATTTCGGGAACAGCTGCATCGGGGATATAGCCGATGTCGTGCTGGATGGCATGCAGGATCGGCAACAAGGCGCCTGGGGTAGCCTTGTCACGGGCCAGAATGCGCTGGATAACGGGCAGGTGGAGCAATTCATCAGGCATACAGCGGACCTCGGCATCACGGACCCTGCCTGAATTATTGTGGGGGCAGGTGTCCGGCGTGTTCTGCTGCGGCGCGCCGGCCACGTCACGGTTGCGCGGTCTGGCGGCCTCCTTGCCGACGGCCGTGCATCTGTGTGCACTGGTCCGAAGGCATCCTGCAAGCATGGCACTTGTGGCGCCAGGAGGTTGCGTGCGAACGACCAGGCGCATCCTGAAACCGACGCGAGCGTTTTCTGCAGCTGCGCAGTCTGCTTGTGTGGGTGCTAACGTCGCTGGGCTGTGATCAACCACAGCAGGTAACACCCACCCAAAACCCCGGTCACCAGCCCCACCGGCAATTGCGCCGTGGCCGCCAGGCGCTGGCTGAGCCAGTCGGCCACCAGCAGCAACGCCGCGCCCATCAAGGCAGCACACACAAGCGGCACCCCCGCTGTACGCGTCAGCCGCCGTGCCAATTGCGGGCCGGCCAGGGCGATAAAGGCAATCGGCCCGGCCGCAGCAGTCGCAATTGCCGTAAGGCCAACCGCAGCCAGTACCAAGCGCAACCGCGAACGCTCCACCGCCACCCCCAACTGGCTGGCCGTGCCATCGCCCATCTCCATCAGCGCCAGTTCACGGCTGTGCAGCACGGCCACCGGCACGATCAGCGCCAGCCCCAGTGCGGCGGGCAGCACATGGGCCCAGGTACGCGTATTGAGCGAGCCGGCCAGCCACAGCTGGGCGAACAGCGCCTGGTCGAGGTCGCCGGTTACCAGCAGCAACTGGTTCAAGCCCGACAGCGTGGCGCCCATGCCGATGCCCACCAGTACCAGCCGGTAACCTTGGCCGCCCTGCCCGCGCCGGGCCAACAGCAGCACCAGCAGCGCCGTGAGCATGCCGGCAGCCACCGCCGCCAAGGCCGTGGCCAAGGGGCCTGCATCGAACAGGATGATCTGCACGATGGCTCCACTCGCGGCGCCGGTGGTAAAACCGATGACATCGGGTGAACCCAGAGGGTTACGCGCGATTGACTGGAAGATCGCCCCGGCCATGCCCAGCGCGGCCCCCACCAGCACTGCCGTGAGCACCCGCGGCAAACGCACGCGGGTAACAATGCGCTGCACCGTCTCGCTGTCGCCCTGCCCCAGCAGGCTGGCCAATACCTGGTCCGCACCAATCGGCAGGCTACCCGTACCGAGCAGCAGCACCGCCAGCGCCATCACCAACAGCACCAGTACACCGCCAACCCAAACCGCCCGGGGGCTGAAACGCAGGCTGACAGGCCCGCGCCTGAACGCCCGCAAACCCTTCACAGCTGACATAGACGAAACCTGCCGATCAGTACGATAAAGGCCGGCCCACCCAGCAACAGCGCCAGGGTGCCGGCGGCCAGTTCTGCCGGCGCGGCGAGCACGCGGCCAAGCAGGTCGGCGCCCAATAGCAACAGGGCAGCGATCAGCGCGGCGTACGGCAGCATGCGCCGGTAGTCCGGCCCCACCAGCAAGCGTGCCAGGTGGGGTGCCACCAGGCCGACGAAACCGATCGGCCCGGCGATTGCCGTCGCGCTGCCGGCCAGCAGCATCAGCGCCACGCAGGCCAGCGCCCAGGTCATGCGCACATTCACACCCAACGCCCGGCCCAGATCACGGCCTAGCGCCAAGGCATTCAGGCGTGGCATCAAGGCTGCCGCCAAGGCCAAGCCCAAGGCGATGGCCAAGGTCGGCAATGGCAACGCAGCTGTGCTGCTGCCCGCCAACGAGCCTGCCGCCCAATTGCGGAAATGGTCGTAGACCTGCGGCGGGGTGTTGAGCACGAGGATGGCCGTGAGCGAAGCCAGCAACATGCTCAGCCCCGCTCCGGCCAGCACCAGGCGTACCGGGTTGCCGTCCACCGCCCCCGCCTGGCCCAGCAGGAACACGGCAATACCGGCAATGCCCGCGCCGAGGAAGGCCAGCGGGATGTACTGGCTGACCTGGGTCAGGCCAAACAGCGCAACGCCGAGAATCACCGCCAGCGCAGCGCCAGCATTGACGCCCAGCAGCCCAGGCTCGGCCAACGGATTACGGGTCAGTGCCTGCATCAAGGTGCCCGCCGCACCCAGCGCCAGCCCGGCGAGCAACGCCACTAGCGTGCGTGGTACGCGTAACTCACGCACGATCAGGTGCTCGTCGTTATGCAGATCGGGTTGGTAGAGGGCATCGAACACCACGCCGAAGGCAATCGGATGAGAGCCGATCAACAGGCTGGCCAACGCTGCCACCAACAGCAACAAAAGCCCCGCCAGCAGTGCAGGACGCAAGGTCTGGCCGGCCATGGTCAGCGGAAGTAACCGGCAACGGTGTCGAGCATCTGCCGCCCGGAGTAGTAGTCGATGCGGAACGAACTGGGCCCCAGTGGGTAAACGCGCTGGTGTTGCACCGCCGGCAGGTTGGCCAGCACCGGGTCGCTGCGAAATGCCTGGGCGTCTTTGTCATCGGCGCTGAGCAGGAACACATCGGCATCGCCGATGGCGGCGGCCAGGTTTTCGCGGGAAATGAACTGGAACTCGGTCGCACGAATGACCTGCCCGGCCATCGTTTCAGGCAGCTCGCGCACCTGGAAGCCAAGTGCGTTCAGCAGCCGCGCCTGCGGGCTGATGGTACGGCCGATGGAATAGCTGCCACCGATGTTGTAGCCGATCAGCACCACCGGCCTGGGTGAAGGGTGCAAGCGCGCGGCGGTTGCACGGGTGTAGTCGTCGAACTCTTGAATCACGGCCTTGGCCTGCTGTTGCAACCCGGTTTTTGCGCCCAGCTCGGTTGCCAGCTCCTGCCAGGACTGGTTGGAGTAATTCACCACCAAGGTCGGCACACCTTGGGCCTTGAGTTCAGCCAGGTGCGGTGCAGCACTGTCGGCCCCGGTGGCAGACACCACCAACAGGTCGGGCGCGCTGGCCACCACCGCCTCGATGTCGAACTGCAAGTTGCGGTACAGCACCTGCACATCACGCTGGTCGGCCACGGCAGCCCATTGCGAAAAGAAGCCTTTGCCATCGGTCAGGCGGCTGGGCGTGGCGGCGGCGCTGGCCACCAGCGGCGCCTGCATGGCCAGCAGAATGCCGGTCACGCTCGGGGTGGTGGAGACAATGCGCGCAGGCGCGGCCATAGCGCAGGGGATTACCCCGGCAAACGCCAGGGCGACAGCGGCCAGTGCTGCACAAACTCGAAAACGCTTCATCGATTGGCTTCGCTCAGAGGGAATCAGCTGCGCATGATAATACTTCTCATGCAGATAATTCCATCATGTAGAATACGTTCCGCAAAATGCGCACGACCAAGGACCGACCATGAACCCTCGCCTGCAAGCCCGCGCACTGACCCTGCGCCGCGATACCCGAACACTGTCGCGCGACCTGTCGCTGGACATCCCCGATGGTGGTTTCACCGTGATCGTCGGCCCTAATGCCTGTGGCAAATCGACCCTGCTGGCGGCGCTCTCGCGGCTGCTGGCACCCAGTTGCGGCCAAGTGCTGCTCGACGGCCAGGACATCCAGTCGCGCCCCGCCAAGGATGTGGCCCGGCGCCTGGCCCTGCTACCCCAGAGCGCCAACGCACCGGACGGGATCCGTGTGGCTGAACTGGTCGCGCGCGGGCGCTACCCGCACCAGCGCCTATGGCGGCAGTGGTCAGTCGAAGATGAGCAAGCGGTGCAGCGGGCGATGCACGCGACCGGCATCGAAGAGCTGGCCGAACGGCCGCTGCAGGCACTGTCTGGTGGCCAGCGCCAGCGCGTGTGGATTGCCATGGTGCTGGCCCAGGACACGCCGCTACTGTTACTGGACGAGCCCACCACTTACCTGGACATTGCCCACCAGTACGAATTGCTGGAGTTGCTGCGCGACCTGAACCGCCAAGGCCGCACCATCGTGGCGGTGCTGCACGACCTCAATCAGGCCTGCCGCTATGCCAGCCACCTGGTGGCCATGCGCGATGGCGCCATTGTCGCCCAGGGCGCACCGGCGCAGATATTTACCGAGGCGCTGGTGCAGCAGGTGTTCGGGTTGTCGGGGCTGGTGATTGACGACCCGGTGAGCGGGACGCCGATGCTGGTGCCGCGTGGCCGTAGTGAAGCGTTTTAAGGCCATGCGCCCTTGGGGCGCGCAGGCCTTGGTTACGCTTACTCCGGCAGTACCGGCGCCGGAGCCCCCAGCATGCGCCCACCGGTTGCCTGGTTGACCAACCCCGCTTCATGGAACAGCGCCTGCCGATCCTCCGGCGTGCGCAGTTGCCCAAGGTCGGTCACCGTGGTCATCACGCACACAATCTCCTGCTGCGCATCGAACACCGGCGCCGCCTGCCCGGTGACGCTCGACAGCAAGTGGCTGGTCAACTCGGCCCAGCAATGCTGGCGGATCTGCTCCAGCACCTTGGCGCTGGGCGGCGTGCCGCGAAAATGCGCAGGCTGCAACTTGCGTGCAGCATCGATGGTGGCCTTGGGCAGGAACGCCTGGAAGATCAGCCCACAGGCCGTGTTGTCGATGGGCAGGATATCGCCCAAGGCCAAGGGGTTGATCGAAAAGTAGGCGCTGCGGTACCAGCGCACCAGGGTCGGCCCACGGTCGGTCCAGATCGCCACCCCGCCGCTGGCGGCATGCCGCTGGGCCAGGCCCTTCATGTGCCGGGCGGCAATTTCCACGGCGTCCACCCGCTTGAGGGCGCCAATGCCGATGCTGAGCGCGGCCGGGCCCAGGTCGTACAGCGCGCTGGCCGGGTCTTGCCGGGCCAGCCCTTCCTTCACCAGGCTTTGCAGGTAACGGTGCGCCGTAGAGCCGCCAGTACCGGTGCGCCGGGCCACTTCACCCAGGCTCAGTTCGTTTTCCGCATTGGCCAGCACATTCAGGAACCGCGCAGCGATCGACACCGACTGGATGGTGCCGGAACGCTTCTCGCCCGGGCTCTCCGGCTCCGCGTCAGCGGGGGACTGCAAAGTGTTCAACAGGGCTATCTCCTCATTTCTGATTATCCGGCCAGGCGCCACCACGGTGGCCGGTTAGCGCGGCTGCCTATCATACCGCCAGCAGCCCCGGCCTTGCGCGGGCACTGACAGGTGCAGGCGACACCATACCACTTTGAGGAATAGATTCTTTATTGCGGAATGCAATGGCACCGTGATACCTTGCGCCGCAAACGAGGATCGTTCTCATTTGGAGGTTGTCTTGAAGTACCCTGCGCAACGTTCGTTCAGCCATGGATTCGGTGTGCTGACCCTGTCTACCCTGCTTGCTGCTCCCCACGCCCTGGCCGAACAAGCCTCTACCACCGGTAGCTCGCAACTGGTCCTCACCCCCGTTGTGGTCAGCGGTGAAAAGGTGGAACGTGACCTGCGCAACACGGCCTCGTCGGTGTCGGTGAAAAGCGCCAGCGAAATCGACAGCCTCAAGACCGGCAACGCCTCGGTGCACGAAGTGCTCAACGACGTGCCCAACGTGATCTACACCGATTCGGTGGGCGCGCCGATCATTCGCGGCCAGGACACCCAAGGCCCGAACAACGGCGCCAACGTGTTCTGGGGCGGTACCGTGCCACGCGCCACCATCAACCTCGACGGGCACTACCTGAACTACAACGAGATGTACTTCGGCGCGCCGTCTGTGTGGGACGTGGACAGCATCGAGGTGTACCGCGGCCCGCAAACCACCAGCCAGGGCGCCAACGCCATCGCCGGGGCCATCGTGGTCAAGACCAAAGACCCGACCTTCACCCCCGAGGCGGCCTACCAGGCCGAGATCGGCAGCTACCACTCGCGGCGTACATCGCTGGCAGTGTCCGGGCCGCTGACCGACAACCTCGCCGGGCGCATGGCGCTGGACTATTCGGCGCGCGACACCTTCATCGACTACACCAACCCCGCGTTTGCCAGCCACAACACCGACCAGGACTTCCGCGCCCTGAACCTGCGCGGCAAGCTGCTGTGGCTGCCCGAGGCGGTACCTGGCCTGGGCCTGAAGTACACCTTCGCCCACGGCGACTCCAACCGCCCCACCCAGGAAGCGGCCTCGCGCCCGTTCCACGACCTGGACCATACCGGCGCCACCATGCCCAGCTGGCACCAGCAGAGCAACACGCACATCGTCGACGTGGACTACGAGCTGGACAACGGCATGAAGCTGTTCAACCAGACCCAGTACTCGCTGTCCAACGTGCACCGGGTCATTGGCGTGGCGAACGGTGGCGACGCCGACATCCGCCAGAAGAACTTCTCCAACGAAACCCGCGTCACCTTCGGCGAGCAGCAGGACACCCTGAGCGGCATGGCCGGCCTGTACCTGGCCCGCACCGACTCGGACGAAATCCTGTATTACAGTGGTATCTCCGACTTCGATGACACCAAGCGCAACCTGGGCGTGTTCGGCGAAGTCAGCTACCGCCTCACCGACCGCTGGACGCTCACCACCGCCTTGCGCCTGCAACAGGACAAAATCCAGCGCAGCGGCACCTCGCCGTTCGCCGCCAACGGGCTGGACTACGACAAAACCTTCACCGCCTTCCTGCCCAAGGTGTCGCTGGCTTACGCCCTGACCCCGCAGTGGACCGTGGGCGGCATGGTCAGCCGTGGCTACAACCCAGGTGGTGTGTCGCTTAACCTCAGCAGCAAGCGCTTCGAGGAATTCGACGACGAGCGCATGTGGAACTACGAACTGTTCGCCCGTGCCAGCCTGCTGGACGACCGCCTGCACCTGAACGCCAACCTGTTCTACATGGACATGCAGGATGCCCAGTACAACATCCCGGTGGTGCTGGCCTCGGGCCTGACCCAGTCCTACACCATCAACGCCGAAAAGGCCCATGCCTATGGCTTCGAGCTGTCGGCAGACTACCGCGTGCTGGACAGCCTGACCCTGAAGGCCAGTGCTGGTGCCCTGCAAACCCGCATCGACGACATCGACGCCAACAGCAGCTATGCCGGTAACGAGTTCGCCCGTTCGCCCGGCTACACCGTCAGCTTCGGCCCGAGCTGGGACATTACCGACCGCCTCAACCTCAATGCCCAGGTGCGGCACATCGACGGTTACTACTCGGACGTGGCCAACACCAAAAGCTATGCCATCGACGGCTACACCGTGGCCGATGCCCGCATGAGCTACCGCTTCAGCGACCAGGTGCAGGTGTACACCTACGTCAAGAACGTGTTCGACGAACGCACCCCGACCTACATGCAGACCAACCGGGGGATCGGCGGGATCGAAGCGAGCATGACCGAGCCGCGCACCGTGGGCGTGGGCATCAAGGGGGCCTTCTGATGACATTCAAGAAAGGCCTGCACATCGGCATGTCGCTTGCCCCTACCTGGCTCAGCGGTGAGGGCTGGCGGCGCGCCGACAGCCGTGTCGAAACCCTGTTCGGCAGCGACTTCGCCATGGACATCGCCCGCCGCGCCGAGGCCGCGCACCTGGACTTCGTGTTCCGCCCCGACGTCAGTTGCGTGGTGGCCGATGCCCTGGAAAGCGGCTCGGGCTTCACCAGCCTCGATCCTACCGTACTGCTGGCCGCACTTACCCGCGAAACCAGCCGAATCGGCCTGGTGTCGACCATCTCGACCACCTTCTTCCCGCCGTACCTGGTCGCACGCCAGTTGCAGTCACTGAACTGGCTGAGCCAGGGCCGGGTGGGCTGGAACATCGTCACCGCCCTGCAGGGCCACGAAAACTTCGGCCTGGCCGCCATGCCCAGCGCCGAAGAGCGCTACGCCCGCGCGGCCGAGTTCACCGAGGTGGTGCAGCAACTGTGGCGCAGCTTTCCGCAACAGGCCCTGCGCATCGACCGCGAAAACGGTATTTATGCCGACCCGGCGCAGGTCCAGCCGATCAACCACCAAGGGGACTTCCTGCAGGTACAGGGCCCGCTCAACCTGCCCGAACAGGGGGCGCGCATTCCGCTGATCCAGGCCGGCGCATCCGACAGCGGCCGTGACTTCGCTGCCCGCGTCGCCGACATCGTTTTTGCACCTACTCCCGACCAGGCCGCCGCGGCGGACCTGCGCCGCGACCTGTCACGCCGCGCGCAAAAGCATGGCCGCCAGGCCGACGACATTCGCCTGCTGCCAGGCCTGAGCCTGTACCTGGCGCCCACTCGCCAGCAGGCACGCGAACTGTTCATGGACACCCACGCACGGGTGGACAAGGCACGCAAGTACGCGGCCATCGAGAAGATGATCGGCATCGACCTGGCCAACTGGCCGAGTGACCGGCGCATTCATGCAGCAGACCTGCCGCCACTGCAGTTGCTGCCCGGTGCCAGCCGGACCCATGTGAACCTGCTACGGCGCCTGATCGAGCGTGAGTCACTGCTGCCAGAAGAACTGCTGATGCGCCCGGAAGTGCTGTCGGCGGCGCACTGGCAAGTGATCGGCACAGTCGACGATGCTGTCGCCGAGATTGCCGACTGGGCTGAGGCGGGGGTGATGGATGGTTTTATCGCCGCGCCGGGGGGCTCGTTCGGCTCGGTGTACAGCTTTCTGGATGAAGTGGTGCCACGGCTGGTGGAGCGAGGGTTGTTCCGCGAACGCTATCACGGGGCTACGTTTGCCGAGCATCTGCAGCGGTATTGAAAGGCCAAGGGGGCGGGCTTGCGCCCCCATCCATCGAAAAAGCAACGCGACCCTGCGATCAAGGCGCGCCGTTCCCCTCCACCGCCTTGGCGGTTTCAATCAGCTTGTCGAACTTGCGGTTCAATTGGGCAAACTTCTCGTCACTCTTGGCCCGGGCCTTGATGTTCCCGGCCGAGCTGGCCTTGTCGGCAATGGTCACCACGGTCCAGTCCCAGTCTTTGGAGACCCAGTACACCAGCTCACCCTCTGCAGAAAACGCTTCCAGCCGGCCACCGGTATTCGGCACCCGCTTGGCCTGCTTCGTCATCGGCAGCAGTTGCTGGACCCGCGCCTCGTCAGTGGTATCCAGCCGTACCTCAACCTGGCGAAGCTGGTCGGCTTCATTGAACGACGCTTTCACCTGAGACACGGGAACACCGCCCAGGCTGTAGTCGCTCTTGGGGTTGGCGCCCTGATAAAACTCGGTGGGCACCTGATAATGATAGCCCGTGAAATGCTCAACCTCGCCGAACTGCTGCTGCAGAATGGCCAGGACCTGGGCCTTGGGCATGCCGAGGGTAAACTGGCCAACTTCAAGCGCCGACCAGGCTTGCAAGGGGAAAATCGCGCAGGCGAACAGGAGCGGTAAGGTCCGTTTCATGGGGTAGTCTTCCTTGAAGTAAGCCCGTCAACCTAACCCCTGCACGACAATCCGACAATACTGGCAGGGTGCCAAGCCCTCCCTGCCCCCGGCCTCAGGCTACTGCTTTGTCCAGGCCACGCTCGGCTTCCAACGCCCGCACCAGCGGCAACACGTGCTCGCCGAAGTACGCCACTTCCTCCTGGAAATGCAGGAAGCCGGAGAGGATCAAATCCACCCCCACCGCCTTCAACGCGACGATGCGTTCGGCAATTTGCTGCGGTGTGCCGATCAGGTTGGTCTTGAAGCCGTCGTTGTACTGCACCAGGTCCTCGAAGCTGGACTTCGCCCAGTTGCCCTCGCCCTCCGGGCTGGCCGAACCGGCATGCTTGACCTCCTGGCCAAACGCTCGCACCGCCTCGGGGTTGGCCTTGTCGATGATCTCTTGCAGCACCGCACGCGCTTCTTCCTCGGTATCGCGGGCAATGATGAAGGCATTCACCCCGATCTTTACCGAGTGGCCGTTGGCCGCCGCCTTGCTGCGGATGTCGTCCACCTGGGCCTTGATCCCTTCCACGCTGTTGCCGTTGGTGAAGTACCAGTCCGACACACGCGCCGCCATGTCCCGTGCCGCACGCGAACTGCCGCCCTGGAAGATTTCCGGGTGCGGCTGCTGCAGCGGCTTGGGTTTGAGGTTGTAGTTACGGAAGCGGTAAAAGTCGCCGTTGAAGGTGAAGTTGTCCTGGGTCCAGATGCCCTTCAACGCGCGGATGAATTCTTCAGAACGGCGATAGCGCTCGTCGTGATCCAGCCAAGGCTCACCGATGGCATGGAACTCGCCCTTGAACCAGCCCGAAACCACGTTGATGGCGATACGGCCCTGGGTGAACTGGTCGATGCTCGCCAGCTGCTTGGCCGCCAGCGCCGGGTTCCACGGGCCTGGCAGGATGGCGGCGATGACCTTGAGTTTTTCCGTGGCAGCCAGCAGCGCGTGGCTGATGGTGACGGACTCATGCTGGTTGTCGGCGCCATAGCCCGCTGTGAAACGGATTTGCGACAGGGCGTAATCGAAACCGGATTTTTCCGCGATTTGCGCCAGCTTGCGGTTGTAGTCGATGTCCCAGCTGGTGCGCTGCTCGATGGTGCTGACCACCAGGCCACCGCTGACGTTGGGGACCCAGTAGGCGAATTTGATTGGGGCGTGGCTCATGGGGAGGCTCCTTGAGAATCCTTGGGGTTCAAGGAGGTGGGAGCAGCAAACATGCCAACCTATAAATTCATATAAATCAATAAGTTAACCAAAATAAAAACCTGTCAGGGTGCACTTCAGGCAGCAGACTGTCGATCCACTGTTGCCCCCGCAACAGCACGCCTGAGAGGCCCCGCCAAGCGTTCGGCGGTCAAGTAATTGTGCCCGATGGTCAAGCGACCATCCGCACTGACTGGGAGGATTACAGCAGGCCAGAAGGCCGTCAAAAACAATAACAGCAACCAGGAGAACCCCATGACTAGCTACCTGCAGGCCTACGCCCGCGCTGCCGACGACCCCGAGGGATTCTGGCGCGAACAGGCCGCCGCACTGGACTGGCATCGCTTCCCGCAACAGATCTTCACGGCCCGGGCCGATGGCAGCGGCCAGTGGTTTGCCGATGGCCAGCTCAACACCTGCCAGCTGGCCGTCGACCGCCACGTCGCCAACGGAGCAGGCGAACGCTGTGCCATCCTTTACGACTCACCGGCCACTGGCGTGCAAGAGCGCATCAGCTATCGGCAGTTGCAAACACGCGTGGCCCGCTGTGCCGGCATGCTGCGCGCCCTCGGGGTGGAGCGTGGTGACCGGGTGATCATCTACATGCCGATGATCCCCCAGGCGCTGGTCGGCATGCTCGCCTGTGCGCGGCTGGGCGCAGTGCATTCGGTTGTTTTTGGCGGGTTCTCCGCCGCCGAGCTGGCGGTGCGTATCCGCGACGCCCAGCCCAAGGTGCTGCTCAGCGCCAGCTGCGGCATCGAGTACGACCGGGTGGTGCCCTACAAACCGCTGCTCGATCAGGCCCTGCAACTGGCCGACGGGCATCGCCCGCACATCGTGATCGAGCAACGCGAACAGGCCCAGGCCCCGCTGCATGGCCCACGCGAACACGACTGGCAACACCTGCTCGCCAAGGCCGAGGCCGTCCCCGTGGTGCCGGTGAATGCCACCGACCCGCTGTACATCCTCTATACCTCGGGCACCACGGGTAAACCCAAGGGGGTGGTGCGTGACCACGGCGGGCATGCCGTGGCGCTCAACTTCAGCATGCAGGCCCTGTACGACGCACACCCCGGCGAGGTGTTCTGGGCCGCCTCGGACATCGGCTGGGTGGTGGGCCACTCGTACATCGTCTATGCCCCGCTGATCCGCGGCTGCACCACCTTGCTGTACGAGGGCAAGCCGGTACGCACGCCCGACGCCGGGGCCTTCTGGCGCGTGATCGCCGAACACCGGGTGAATGTGTTCTTCACCGCCCCCACCGCCTTCCGCGCCATCAAGCGTGAAGACCCGCAGGTACAGCTGGCCGCCGGGCGCGACCTGTCCTGCCTGAAGGCCGTGTTCGTGGCCGGCGAGCGCCTGGACCCGCCCACCAGCGAATGGCTGCAGGGCTTTCTGCCCTGCCCGGTTGTGGACCATTGGTGGCAGACCGAAACCGGCTGGGCGATTGCCGGCAACCCGCGCGGGCTCGATGACCTGCCGATGAAAACCGGCTCGGCCAGCGTACCGATGCCGGGCTACCGGCTGGAAATCCTGGATGACGAAGGCCAGCCCGTTGGGTGCAACCGGCCAGGTAACATCGCCTTGCGCCTGCCATTGCCACCCGGCACCTTGAGCACACTGTGGGGCGACCCGCAGCGCTTTGCCGACAGCTACCTGAGCAGCTTCCCCGGTTACTACTGCAGCGGCGACGGTGGCTACCTGGATGAAGCGGGTTACCTGTTCGTCATGGGCCGGGTGGACGATGTGATCAACGTGGCCGGGCACCGGCTGTCCAGCGGCAGCTTGGAAGAAGCCCTGGGCGACCACCCGGCGGTTGCCGAATGCGCGGTAGTGGCCCTGGCTGAAGAACTCAAGGGCGAAGTGCCGGTGGGGTTCGTGGTGCTCAAGCACGGCGTGCAACCCGACCCGGCGCAGCTGGAAGGCGAACTGGTCGCCAGGGTGCGCGATGCGGTCGGCGCTGTCGCTTCACTACGGCGGGTGTTCATCCTCAAGCGCCTGCCCAAGACCCGCTCTGGCAAGATTCTGCGCAAGACCCTGCGTAGCCTGGCGGCAAGCCCCGAGGTCGCACTACCACCGACCATCGAAGACCCGGCCGTGCTGGATGAAGTGCGCGCGGTGTTCGAGCGGGCCGGCTGCTATGACGTGGCCCAAGGGCGCAAGGCGGCCACCGGGCACTGACCACGTACAACAACAAACCCCGCCAAGGCAGGCCGTGGCGGGGTTTGTTCGAACAGCCAGAATCAAGCCGCTACAGCTGACGCAATACGCGCTGCAAGGCACCCAGGAACTGCTCGACATTCTGCGCCGAGAAGCACAACTGCGGGCGAATCTTCAGGGCATTGTTAGCGGCCCCCGACACACCAATCAGCATGCCTTCTTCGCGCAGCAGGTTGACGATACGCCGCGCCGTAGTGCCATCGGCAGCGCCCGACGGCGTTACCACGTCCACGCCAATGAACAATCCCGCGCCACGTACCTGGCCAAGGCAGGCATGCTCGCGTGCCAGGCCCTCCAGGCCCTCCTTGAGCTGGGCGCCCACCTGCCGGGCGTTCTCCTGCAGGCCCTCTTCCTCGATCACTTGCAGCACGGCCAGCCCGACGGCAGCAGACACCGGGTTACCGCCAAAGGTGTTGAAGTAACTGGCGTTACGCCCAAAACGCTCAAGGATTTCCGGGCGCACCGTCAAGCCTGCCAACGGGTGGCCGTTGCCCATCGGCTTGCCCATGGTCACCAGGTCGGGCACCAGACCATGGCGCTGGAAGCCCCACATGTGCGTACCGGTGCGGCCGAAGCCGGGCTGCACTTCGTCGGCAATGAACAGGCCACCGGCAGCGCGAACGGCCTGCACCGCTTCAGCAAGGAAGCCGGCAGGGTCGGCGAACACGCCATCACTGGTAAACAGGGTGTCGACCAGCAGCGCCGCCGGGCGAATGCCATGGCGCTGCATGTCGGCCAAGGCAGCGCGCACCTGGGCAGCGAACCGTTGGCCGACCTGATGCGGTGCCTGCGGCAGGTGCTCAGGTGCATCGACCACGCGGATGTCACGGCCCAGCGGTACATACTCACCCACCGACGGCGACAGCTCGGCAATGGCCGCCGTCATGCCGTGATAGGCATAGCGGGTCACGATCACGCCAGTGCCCCCGGTATAGTCCCGGGCAATGCGCAGTGCCAGGTCGTTGGCCTCGCTGCCGGTGCAGGTGAACATGACATTGCCCAGTTGCGCCGGCATGGTCGCCAGCAGCTTCTCGGCATAGTCGAGCACGCCCTCGTGCAGGTAACGGGTATGGGTATTGAGTGCAGCCGCCTGCCCGGCCAGGGCTTCCACCACGCGCGGATGGCTGTGGCCGACCGAGGCGACGTTGTTGTACAGGTCGAGATAGGCCCGGCCTGCCGTGTCATACAGCCAGGTACCGGAACCGCGCACCAGGTGCAACGGGTTGTCATAGAACAGCTGATAGGCCGGCCCCAGCAGGCGCTGGCGGCGCTCGATCAGACGGCGCTCGGCAGCGTCCAGGGCCGCAGCCTGCTCGGGCTGGAAGGCATTCACTTTCAACATGGTCGGTCTCCTCAGGTGTCCTGGCGCGCGTCGTCCATGACGATGCTGCCGATGATGTGGTACTTGCGGCGGTCGAAGTAACGGAAGTACAAGGCGATCGAGCCACCCAGCGCGAAGCTGGCGGCGACGATCCACGGGATCAGCCGGAACAGCAGCGACTCGGCCGCACTGCCAGCGGCGAAACTGAGGTTGGCGAACAGCAGGTAAACCACGTACAGCATGCCGATGCCGCCCAGCAGAGGCGCCAGGAAGGTCTTGAACCAGTGCGCCTGGGCACGGCGCTGGGTGCCGACATGGAAGTAGCAGATCACGGCAAAGGCGCACAGCGCCTGGACGATGAGGATGCCCATGGTGCCGAGGATCGCCAGCAAGGCATACAGGTCGGCATACGGGTCTTTGCCCGTGAACAGGAACGCCAGCACGATCAGCGTGGCGATCACGCTTTGCACGGTCGAGGCCACATGTGGCGAGCCATGGCGTGGATGAGTGCGGCCAACGGTGCGGCCCAGGCATACGAACAGGTTTTCCCGGCCCAAGGCATAGATGTAGCGCGCCGCACAGTTGTGGAAGGCCATGCCGCAGGCGAACGAGCCAGTCACCACCAGCAGCTTGAACAGGCTCACGGCCCATTCGCCCAGGTACAGGCGGGTGGGCCCGTAGAACACTTCGGCAGCACTGGCCGGGTCCTGTGCCAGGCGAATGGCTTCGGCAGGGCCGGAGCCGGCGATGGCCATCCACGAAACGAACACATAGAACACGCCAATGCCGATTACCGCCAGCAACGTTGCCAGGGGGATGATCTTTTTCGGGTTGCGCGACTCTTCGCCGTACATGGCCGACGACTCGAAACCGACCCAGGACCAGAAGGCGAAGAACAGGCCGATGCCGGCATTTGCGCCAATCACCCCTTCGGCCGGCCTAAAGGCGTTCAGCGGGTTGATAGACTCCACCGCCATGCCCTGCGGCCCACCGCCATGAAACAGCACGGCAAAGGCCATCAGTGCCAGCATCAGGATTTCCAGCACCAGGCACAGCCCGAGCACCTTGGCGGTGAGGGAAATATCGAAATAGCTGAGCACACCGTTGGCCACCAGCATGGCCAGGGCGAACACGATCCATGGCACATGCAGGCCGGCGACACTGGCCAGCAGGTCTTCACAGAAGAAGGCGAAAATGCCGACCAAGGCGGCTTCGAAAACGATGTAGGTCAGCGTCACGGCAAGCCCCGAGGCCATGCCCACAACCCGCCCCAGGCCATGGGAGATGAAGCCATAGAAAGCCCCGGTGGCGGTGATGTATTTGGCCATCTGCGCGTATCCGATGGCGAACAGCGCCAGGATGATGGTCGCCACCAGGTAGCCCGCCGGTGCGTACTGGCCATTGCCGCTGCCAATGGCAATCGGCACGTTGCCGAGCATGGCGGTGATCGGCGCCGCCGTGGCCACCGTCATGAACAGCACACCCATCAAGCCCACCGCGTTCTTGCGCAGGCGCTGTACCTCCTGGGGCTGTGCCTGGCTGTCGCGCCGCAGTTCCAGCTCACCACTGTAGGTCTCGCTCATCAGGATCCACTCCGTGCTCTTATGGTTTTGGTGGAAGGGGTCAGGCCAGTGCCTGCAGGGACTCGGGCAGGATCTGCCCGCCATCGATGATCAGGCTCTGCCCGGTGATGTAGCCGGCTTCCCTGGAGGCGAAGAACAGTGCGGCATTGGCGATGTCCTCGACCTGGCCGAGGCGCTTGAGCGGAATGGACGCGGCCATGCTGGCCTGGTAGTCCTCGCCCATGCCCTGCAAGCCTTCCGTCACGATGTTGCCCGGCAGCACGGCATTGATGGTGATGCCATCGCGGGCCAGCTCGATCGCGGCGGTGCGCATGAAACCCAGCTGCGCCGCCTTGCTCGCGCCGTAGTGCGCCCAGCCAGGAAAGCCCGTGACCGGGCCGGTGATGGATGAGGTCAGAATCACCCTGCCGTACGCTGCATTGCGCAAATGCGGCAGCGCCGCCTGCACACAGAGGAAGGTGCCTTTGGCGTTGGTGCCAAGTACCTGGTCCCAGTCGTCATCACGCATGTCGGCCAGCGCAGCCGAGGGGAACACGCCAGCATTGGCGCACAGCACATCAAGCCCACCCTGGGCCTGCACCACCTCCTCGACCATCTGCCGCACCTGCGCCCGGTCGGCAACATCGGCCACCAGGCCGATGACATCCAGGCCTTGATCGCGCAAGCGGCAGGCAACGGCTTCAACCTTGTCCCGGTGCCGACCACTGATCGCCACCTTGGCGCCCTGACGGGCGAAACCGACGGCGATACCCAGGCCAATACCGCTGGTACCGCCGGTGACCAATACGCTTTTGCCTTGTAGTGAAGTCAGCATGCTCCAAGCCCTCGATCCGCTGTTTGCGCCAGTGATGGAGGCCGATGGTGGGCCGGCCGGCAGGTGGCGACTTGACCGCAGGGCACAAGTTGAGGGCTGCAGGATCAAATTCTCGAAACGGCCCTGGCGGCTTGTGGCGTGTGGTCAAGATTTCGCGGTTTGCGGTCAAGCCAGTGGCGCGAGGCTCGACTCATGCTGGCAACCAGACCCCTGCCAACGGAGCGTGCCTGATGACCAACGATCACCCATCCCACAACCGCCCTGCCGTGCTTGAACGCTTTGCCCAGCGTGCGCTGGCGGGCTACGCCGATACCTACCAGGGCCAGATCGAGCTGCTGGTGCACTCCGAGAACGCCACCTACCGGGTGCGGGGCCAGCGGCAACGTTTTGTGATGCGCGTACACCGCGCGGGTTATCACCAGCAGGCTGACATCGCCAGTGAACTGGCCTGGCTGGCGGCACTGGAGCAGGCTGGCCTGGAAGTGCCGGTGCCCATCGCCGGGCTGGACGGCGAAGCGATCCAGGTAGTCGACCTGCCCGGCCATGGCCACCGCTACGTGGTGCTGTTCCACTGGATAGACGGCGGCGAGCCCGACCAGCAACAGCTGAATGCATCGTTTCGCCGGCTTGGCGCCATCAACGCCCATCTGCATCGCCACGCCCGCAGTTGGCAACGCCCCGGCAACTTCCAGCGGTTGACCTGGAACCACCCCAGCATGCTGGGTGAACAGGGCCACTGGGGCAGCTGGCGTGATGCGCCCTACCTGGATGCCCGGGGCAGCGCCCTGATCAGCGAAACGGTACAGGTAATCGGTGCGCGCCTGGCCGACTATGGCGAGGACCCGTCGCGCTTTGGCCTGATTCACGCCGACCTGCGCCTGACCAACTTACTGGTGCAAGGTGACCGTACCCGCATCATCGACTTCGACGACTGCGGCATGGGTTGGTACCTGCACGACCTGGCGGCGGCCCTGAGCTTCTTCGAACACCACCCCGACCTGCCGCAGTGGATCGACAACTGGCTGGAAGGCTACGGCAGCGTGGCCAGCCTGGATGCTGGCGATATCGCCATGCTGCCTACGCTGATCATGCAGCGGCGCCTGCAACTGCTGGCCTGGACCGGCACCCACCGCGGCACGCCACAGGTGGAATGCCTGGGCCCGCAGTGGGTCGAGCAAACTGTAGGGCTGTGCCAGCGTTACTTGCAGGAGCGCCCCGTGGGCGCACTCGCGCGGGCATGATCGAAACAGTTTTGTAACCAAAGGCTACGCACCGTGCCGGTGCGCAGCCTGCGCCAGGAGGGGCCCCGGCAGCGCCGCAATGAATGGCCCTTGAGCGCTCGACAGGCTGGCGTACGGCCTTTTGCCCGGCGTGGAATGAAAATTGCTCCCTCCGTTACCCAGCAACAGCCGGTAAACGACCGAGGAGGATGCTTCGTGCACGTTATCCATACAGGCTCGCGCCAACCGGCGAGTGCCCCGCCTGGCAACCCGATAGGTATCCTGGCCTCGGCAGCTACCGGCCTGGTCGGTTTCATCAGCCAGCAAGGTGGCGATGCCGAACGCATCCTGGGGCGTGCCGGCATCGACAGCGATCGGCTGGAGCACCCTACCCTCACCCTGGACCTGAACCAGTATTGCCAGGTGTTCGAGGAAGCGGCCCGGCAAACCGGCAACGACAATTTCGGGCTGCGCTTCGGCCAGCAGTTCAAGCCCGACGCGCTTGGCTTGCTTGGCTATGTGGGCATGTGCTCGGCCACCCTGGGCGATGCCCTGCGAAACGTGGTCAGCACCTTCCCGGTGCACCAGCAAAGCAGCCTGTTGCGGCTGGAGGAAATGGGTGAGTTCTATCGCCTGGACTACCAGGTGCAGTACGGCGCCATCCTGCGCAAGCGGCAGGACGCCGAGTTGTCGCTGGGCATGTTCTTCAACCTGATGCGCCATGCGCTGGGGCAGCACTGGGCCCCCGAGAAAGTGCTATTCGAACACCCGCAACCCGAGGCCTGGCACGAGCACTGCAAAGTGTTCGACGCCCCGGTGCTGTTTGGCCAGCAGCGCAACGCGCTGGTGTTCCGCCGCAGCGTGCTCGACCGGCCAATGCCTGGCCGAGATCCCCGCTTGCTGGCGATAGTCATCGAAAGCATGCGCCTGCTCGGCGGCCAGGCCGGCACGCCCAACCGCCCGGGCATTGTCGATGATGTGAAAACCCAGGTGCGTGCCCTGCTGGGCGACGGCTACCCCAGCCTTGAGCAGGTGGCCGAGCAATTGCGCCTGCCCAGCTGGACCGTGCAACGCCGCCTGCAGGACCAAGGGCTGAGTTTTTCGACCCTGGTCGACACTGTGCGTCAGGAGCTGGCGACCTACTACCTGCAGCAGTCGGCGTTGCCGATTTCCGAGTTGGCCTTGCTGCTGGGGTACTCGGAAATCAGCGCATTCTCGCGGGCGTTCCGCCGCTGGTTCGATGTCAGCCCCAAGCAGTGGCGCCAGGCGCACAAGGGGCAATGGGCGGATGCGTAGTGCAGGTTCAGGCCTGTAACGCGCGATCAGTCATCGTCGCGCCAGTCCCTGTGATGATTACGCCAACCATAGTGATGGCCACGGTCGTGGTGGCGACGGCGCCAGCCACGATCGTCGTCATCATCGTCATCGTCGTCACGATAACGGTGACCACTTTCGTCATCGTATTCCCGGCCCATGTGGTTGCCCAAGGCACCACCCACACCGCCGCCGGCTGCTGCACCGATCAGGCTGCCTGTGGTGCCGCCCATCTTGCGACCTACCACGTTGCCACCTGCCGCACCCAGTGCGCCGCCAATGGCCGCTTCACCACGGCTGTGTTTGTTGGCGCCCACTGCACCACCCGCTGCGCCACCCAGGCCAGCACCGATGGCCGAGCCGGTGCTGCCGCCAATCGACTGGCCGACCACCGAGCCCAATACCCCACCCAATGCGCCGCCTATGCCTGCTTCGGTATTGCCGCCTGCAGACGCAACACCGCTTAGCAGGCCAAGTGACAACAAAAGAATCGAGGAATACTTCATTGATGAAAGCCTCATAGGGATGCCGAGGCGATCCTGAGGCTCTGAACGGGGGCTTACAATTGAATTCCGACGAGTAACACGCCTTGCAAAAATTCCCTAACTTGCTGTTTTTTCGACGAAACTTTAAAGGCTTTCAACAGTCTGAGGCTAATCGCAACCATGGGCCAGACCACCCGCGCTGCGATCGATTTGAGCTGCTGCTTGCGTGCCTCACGAATGGCTGGTGTGGATTGCAACGCAAGCGCGACCACGCCATCGCAACGGGTACACCTGCCCGCCAGAAGGTCCGTTTTCAACACCCCAGGCACCCGCGCGCGTGGCATTTTTTGCGGGCAAGCCCACGCCTGCAGGTACTGAGCAAGTAATCACTGCACAAGGACGATTGAGAGGTAAGATCGGCCCTCTGTCATGCAACCCTGAAGGACAGCACGCATGCATTCACTGACCGATGAGCAGGTGCTGGAGAGCATCCATGAAAACCCGGTAAACCGGGCGCTCCTGACGATCCTGCCAACGCTGGATGTTCCCCACTGCATGTTGACTGCGGGCGCCCTGTTCCAGGCCTTCTGGAACCACCGCGCGGGGCTGCCTGCCGAGTGGGGGATCAAGGACTACGACATCGCCTATTTCGACACTGACCTGTCCTGGGAAGCAGAGGACCGGATGATTGCCAGGGTGCAGCAGGCCTGTGCGCACCTTGGCGTCAATGTCGAGGTACGCAATCAGGCCCGCGTTCACCTGTGGTACCAGGCCAAGTTCGGCGGCACTTACGCGCCTTTACACAAGGTGACCGATGGCATCGACCGCTACCTGATCCGCTCGACCTGCCTGGGCGTTGATGCACACACAGGCGCGCTGTACAGCACGCATGGCCTGGAAGACCTGCAGAACAACCAGCTGAGGATGAACGCGTTGAATCCTCGCCCCGATTTGTTCAAGGCAAAAGCCGCCAGTTATCGCGAGCGCTGGCCATGGCTTGCCTTGGTCGAGTGATGGCCTATGCCGCTGCGTTACTCATGTTGGCCTTGCAGCAGGCAAGCCGCCCGGGCGTGTCAGTCGGCGGCGGGCGTCGCTGCGGTGTCAGCGGCGGGGGCCGGAGCCTGCGCTTTCGACTTCGCACGGTTGCGACGGTCCTGGCTGCGCTGCCGCGATGCCTGCTGCTTGGCATGCAGTGCCTGAGCGGCGGTTACGGTGCCAGCGGCTTGGCCGGTCAAGTCCAGGCGTGGTGCGTTCTCGACCATGCTTGCCCAGTACCGGGCACCCCGGCACCAGGTCGAGATGCCCAGCTTGAGCTGCTCACGGGTTAGCCCGAGCAGCTCCAGGTGTTGCTCGGCATCCTTGAAAATGCCCTCTTTGAGCGGCACCTTGGGGGCCGGGTTGACCGGGAAGGCCAACGGAAAATGCTTCTGCAATGGCCAGATCGCCGCGACCGCCGGATCCTGCTCGCGCGGCTTCGCCTGCGGGGACGGTTTGCGCTTGGGCTGTTTCGGGCTCTCGGCCTTTACCTGCTGTTTTTCCGCCCGAAGGCGGTCGCGTAGCGCTGCTAGTTGTTCAAAACCCATCGTTCAGTTCACTGCTTCGAAGTTGATTGCGTGGCGCAAGGATACCCTATGCAGCCCTTACAGTGTTTGCAGGTCATCTTTCCTGGCCAACCGAGACACGCCGAGTGGGCCTTTCAGCTGAACACCCAGAGTACCCGTGTGGGCTTGTCGGTGAGGTTGGCGTAACGAAAACTGGCGTGGGGTTGCAGCTGAAAGCTGTCACTGGCGCGCAGCGTTACCGGCTCACCGCCGCCCAGCCACACGGTCAGTTCACCTTCGAGCACGAAGCAGCCCTGCTCCGAGCTGTCGTCCAGGTACTCCTCGCCGCTGCTGGCCCCCGGTTCCAGATGGCTATCGAGCATGGAGAACGCGCCCGATATGGTGGGGGATGCCAATACATCAGTGATGCCGCCCGCCAGGTGAAGCGTGCGACGCTCGTGCGGGCGGGTGACCCAGTCGAGCTCGCGGGGTTTTTCCAGCTTGTAGAAGTAGGCGGTCGAGACACCCAGCTCTTCGCTGATGGCGGTAAGGTCGGCCACGGTCGGGCGTGATACGCCCCGCTCGACCTGGGACAGAAAGCCCACCGAACGGCCGATTCGCTGGGCCAGATCGCCCAAGGTCAGGCCTTTGAACTTGCGCAGGTCGCGAATCAGTACTGCCAGGCCTTCGATTTCTTCGTGCACTTTCATAGTTGAATCGCGACTTTCAGACAGGAAATGAATGCCCTGAAAAGTACATGATCCGACTCGCAAAGCAAAATGCTTCACAGGTGTACGTCTTGCCAGCCGGGCAAACCGGGGCCGCCTTGCGACCCCGGTGCAGCCAACGGCCGCTTAGCGAACAGCCTCGTACGTCAGGTCCAGGCACTTGCGGGCCTTTTCCACCAGTTCGTCAATCTCCTCGATGCTGATCACCAGCGGTGGCGCGATGATCATGGTGTCGCCCACGGCGCGCATGATCAGGCCGTTGTCGAAGCAGTGCTGGCGGCAGATCATGCCCACGCCCTTGCCTTCGTAACGGGCGCGGGTGGCCTTGTCTTTCACCAGCTCGATCGCACCGAGCATGCCCAGGCCACGCACTTCGCCTACCAGCGGATGGTCGGCCAGCTCGCGCAGGCGTTGTTGCAGGTATGGTGCGGTTGTATCGTGCACCTGCTGGATGATCTGCTCATCACGCAGAATGCGCAGGTTCTCCAGGCCTACCGCCGCCGCCACCGGGTGGCCGGAATAGGTGAAACCGTGGTTGAAGTCGCCACCTTCGCTGACTATCTGGGCCACTTCGTCACGCACGATCACCCCGCCCATGGGGATGTAGCCAGAGGTCAGGCCCTTGGCGATGGTCATCAGGTCGGGTTTGAGGTCGTAGTAGTCGGTACCGAACCACTCACCGGTACGCCCGAAGCCGCAAATCACTTCGTCGGCGACGAACAGGATGTCGTACTTGGCGAGGATCTCCTTCACCTTCGGCCAGTAGGTCTGCGGCGGAATGATCACGCCCCCGGCGCCCTGGATCGGCTCGGCGATGAAGGCAGCGACGTTGTCTTCGCCGACTTCAAGGATTTTCTTCTCCAGCTGCTCGGCCGCCCACACGCCGAATTCGGCCTCGGTCATGTCGCCGCCTTCCCCGAACCAGTAAGGCTGCGCAATGTGCACGATATCCGGGATCACCCCGCCCTGCTGGTGCATGCCGCTCATGCCGCCCAAGGCGGCGCCTGCCACGGTAGAACCGTGGTAACCGTTGATGCGGCCGATGATCACCTTCTTGTTCTTCTGGCCCTTCAGCGCCCAGTAATGGCGGACCATGCGCAGCACGGTGTCGTTGCCTTCGGAGCCGGAGCCGGTGAAGAACACATGGTTCATGCCTTGCGGGGCCACGTCGGCGATCGCCTTGGCCAGCTCCAGTGCAGGCGGGTGAGCGGTCTGGAAGAACAGGTTGTAGTAAGGCAGTTGCTTCATCTGCTGGCTGGCGACTTCGGCCAGCTCATCGCGACCATAGCCAACCGCCACGCACCACAGGCCGGCCATGCCATCGAGAATCTTGTTGCCTTCGCTGTCCCACAGGTACACGCCCTTGGCCGAGGTGATGATGCGCGGGCCTTTCTCGGCCAGTTGCTTCACATCGCTGAACGGCGCCAGGTGGTGGTCGCGACTCATGGCCTGCCAGGCCAGGGTTTGCGAATTCTGCTCACTCATTGCTTTCACTCCATCGCGTTGCGCAGCCAGGCTGCGCAGGTACTTTTTCTAGTTGGGAAAGGTCGCTTTCAGGCAGACAGCAACAGCTTCTGGCGCAATACCGAGCGCTGCCGGCAGGCCTTGCCGAAGGACTGGAAGAGGGTCAGGTAGTGCGGGTTGTCCATGACCTGGAACTCAGGGTGCCATTGCACCGCAAGGGCAAAAGCCTTGCCGTTCTCGACCGAAATCGCTTCCACCAGGCCATCGGGTGCCAGCGCTTCCACCCTCAGCCCCGGGGCCAGTACATCGATGCCCTGACCATGGATGGAATTGACGTCGAAGATCGCCGGCAAACCCATGCGGTCGAGCAGGCCACCAGGCTCTACATGCATGGTGTGGCGCGGGCCATACTGCTTTTCGATGGGCTCGCCCTTGCCTTCACGGTGGTCCATGAACACCCCGGCCTCGTGCACCTTCTGGTGCAGGGTGCCGCCCAGTGCCACGTTCATTTCCTGAAAGCCACGGCAAATGCCGAGTACCGGCACACCGGCAGCGATAGCCGCACGCATCAGCGGCAAGGTGGTGGCATCACGCAGCGGGTCGTGATGGGTGCCCTCGGCACTGGCCGGGCCGTTGTAGTGAAACGGCTCGATGTTGGACGGCGAGCCGGTGAAGATCAGCCCGTCCACCACGTCGAGAATATCGGCGCTGTCCATCAGCTCACCGAGGCTGGGTATCACGATGGGCAAGCCACACGCCGCCTTGGCCGCCGCGCGTGCATACTTCTCGGCGATGGTCTGGGTGGCATGCTGCTCAATCATGCTGGTGCATGCGGTAATGCCAATAACGGGCACACGTGGCATATCTTCCTCCGGCAAATCGGTATTGCGCGTGGTGTTTGAACGTTGGAAAGGCGTCGCTTTACGAACGGCGCCAGCTACAGGAACCAGCGGTATTCGCGGGCATCGATGTGGCGCATGAAGTCCAGTTGCTCCTGGTATTTGTTTTCGCAATAAACCATCACGAACTCACTGCCCAAACCCTGGTTGACCACCGGGTGGTGACGCATGGTGGCCAGGGCACCGAGGGCATCCTTGGGGAAGTCGATGCCGCTCTGGCGGTTGTCGTTCAGCGGGGCGATGGGCTCGACGCCGCGGTCCAGGCCATGCTCCATGCCGGTCAGGATGGCCGCCAGCACCAGGTACGGGTTGGCATCGGCGCCCGCGAGGCGGTGTTCGATGCGCAGGTTGCGCGGGTCGGACTCGGGGATGCGAATGCACGCATCACGGTCTTCGAAGCCCCAACTGGCCTTGCTCGCCGCGTTGACCATGGCGCCATAGCGGCGATAAGCATTGTGGTTAGGGGCGAAGATCGGCATGCAGTGCGGCAGCAACTCCAGGCACCCGGCTACCGCATGGCGCAGCTTGCGCTGTTCGGCACCGGCAAGGATGTTATTGCCAGCGCTGTCGTACAGGCTGACGTGCACATGCATGCCGCTGCCTGGCGCATCCAGGTAGGGCTTGCTCATGAAGCTGGCACGGTAGCCGTGCTTCATCGCGATACCCCGGGTACTGCGGCAGAACAGCGCCGACCAGTCCGCCGCGCTCAGGGCATCGTCGCTGTGGGAGAAGTTGATCTCGAACTGGCCTGGGCCCAGCTCCGCAGTGATGACGTTCGCTGGCACACCCTGCTCGTTCGCGCCATCCACCATTTCGTGCAGCACCGAGGAGAAACGCGACAGCCGCTCGATGTGCATGTTCGGCTGATCGTCTTCATCCCCGGTCGCCGTGTCGCGTGGGTACTGCGGCAGGCCGTTATCCAGCTGGCGGTCGAACAGGTAGAACTCCAGCTCGAACGCCACCACCGGGCGAATGCCACGCTTGGCCAGGCGTTCGATAACGCGGGCCAGCACCTCACGGGGCTCGAACTCGATCGGCTGGGCGGTGCCGTCGGAGGTAATCAGCATCTGGGCGATCACTTCCTTTTCCCAGCGCACCGGTTTCAGGGTGCCTGGCACCAGACGCCGCGTGGCATCCGGGTCGCCGTCGGCGAAGCAGTAGTCACCAATCGGGTAGAGCCCACCCTGGGTGCCGAGCAGCACGCAGTTCTGTGGCAGCTTCAGCGGCGCGCCGGCGGCGACCTTTTCCAGCATGTCCATGGGGTAACGCTTGCCGTAAAAGTGCCCGGGGATATCCAGCGCAATCAGGTCGACATAACGTATGGCCGGGTGCTGCGCTCGAAACGCACGCACTTCAGTCAGCAGATCCGGAAAGATGACACTCATCTTCTTATCCTTGTGAGTTGAACGAATTCAATTGAAGACCCAGAGCACGCGGGTGGGCTTTGCCGTCAAGTTGGCGTAACGGAACTGCGCGTGGGGTTGCAGCTGGAAGCAGTCATTGGCCTGAAGGGTCACGGCCTCGCCTTGGTCCAGCCATACCGTGAGTTCGCCTTCGAGCACAAAGCAGCCCTGCTCGGAGCGGTCACTCAGGTACGCCTCGCCACTGGTGGCGCCGGGCTCGAGATGGCTGTCGAGCAGGGAGAAGGCACCGGCGATGGTGGGCGACGCCAGCACATCGGTGATGCCCGACTCCAGGTACAGCGTGCGCCGCTCGTGGGGGCGCGTGACCCAGCCGATGCTGCGGGGCTTGCTCAGGTTGTAGAAGTACGCGGTCGACACGCCGAGCGCTTCGCTGATGGCGGTGAGGTCGGCCACGGTCGGGCGCGAAACACCGCGTTCGACCTGGGAAAGGAACCCGACCGAGCGGTTGATGCGCTCGGCCAGCTCACCCAGGGTCAGGTTCTTGAATTTGCGCAGGTCGTGAATAAGGATCGCGAGGGCTTCAACCTCTTCGTGCATCTTCATCGTTTCGGACTGCCGTGAAATTTTTAGAGTTATTTTTCATGAAAAATTACATGAAAAATTTCACGAGTCAAGCCTGGAGATGGAGATGTGCAGCCAGAAGCCGGCCTCAGGGAGCAAGCCAGGTGGATTGCCACCCTCCCTCATGCCGCAAGAAGCGAGCCCGTTGCTGAACAGGTCGCGTGAGATCCAGCCACTCCAGGGCTCGCGGCTCGATGCAAATAATTGCAAAGTGCTCGAAACCGTCCTGGATGCGTTTGTTGATGGCTTCCGGGTTTTCAACCACCTGCCCCGGCACTGCGCCATGGCGGAACAGTGCCTGTGTCTTGTCACGCGCTGCCGCCCAGCAGCGTCGTCGATGCCCGATATCCTCGATCAGGCTGGCAAGCCCCTCCATGCGCACCTGCGTCAGGCCGCAAGGGCTCAGTGCCGTGATTGCAACGCGTGGGTCAACGGCTATCTGTGTGCATTTTGCCGAACGCCTGTCCGCGTAAAAGTACAGCGCGCCTGCACGGGCATCGGCATCACGCAGCACAACCGTCCTGGAAACAGGCCATCCTTGCTCGTCCAGAGTGGAAAGCTGCATGAGCCGATAAGGGTTGCGCACGGGGCCGACCGGGATCGCCAGCTGCGTCCAGATAAACTGAAACAGATCGTCCAGCATGAAGTCATCCATGTCCCCTGAAACGAGGGCCGCAGGCATGCTGCGGCCACGGGCGATCAAACGCTGCGTGTTACGCCGCCATCGACCCTGATGTTCTGCCCTGTGATGTAGGCGGCGCCTTCGCTAGCGAGGAACGCAATGGTCGCCGCGACCTCTTCACTGGTGCCATAACGCTTGAGCGGCACGCTGTCACGGCGCTGCTCGGTGGCCGGCAAACTGTCGATCCAGCCTGGCAGGACGTTGTTGATGCGCACGTTGTCCCCGGCGAAATTGTCGGCGAATATCTTGGTGAACGCGGCGAGGCCTGAGCGGAATACGGCAGAAGTCGGGAACAGCTCACTGGGTTCGAACGCCCAGGCAGTAGAGATGTTGATGATCACCCCACCCTTCTGGCGCTGCATGTAAGGCGTCACCAGGCGAGTCGGGCGAATGACATTGAGCAGGTAGGTATCCATGCCCTTGTGCCAATCTTCGTCGCTGATTTCCAGGATCGGCGCGCGCGGACCATGGCCGGCGCTATTGACCAGCACATCGATACGGCCCCATCTCTGCACAACAGCATCGACCAAGCGTTGCAGGTCCTCAACCGACTGGTTGCTGCCGGTTACACCGACGCCACCAAGCTCGGCAGCCAACGCCTCACCCTTGCCCGAAGAGGAAAGAATACCCACCTTGAAGCCATCGGCGGCCAGGCGCCGTGCCGCTGCCGCGCCCATGCCGCTGCCACCCGCCGTGATAATCGCAACTTTTTCTACTGACATGCTGCCTCCAGATCTCTCAACACTGATTGCTTAGGTGCATTCACCTTAGCAGCAGCCCCAGTGGCGAGGGAGACAGCTGAGCTTTACTGTTGCAATAGATTAACTATCGACAGCTTGTTGTTTGAGCCAGTGTTGGACAAGGCTCAACGAATCCGGCTGCTTCATCTTGCGTGGCCACACCAGGTAAAACGACTTGTCGAGCCTGAGCTGCCGGGTGAAAACCTGCATCAGCCGGCCTGCGGCGATGTCCTCACCGACAAACGCGAGGCTGGCCAACGCAATGCCCTGACCGTTGACTGCTGCCTCAATGGCCAGTGAGGTCTGATTGAAGCGCAGGTTCCTGGCTGTTGGTTGCGCATGCTGCGGGAATAGATCCGCAAGAAACTGAGGCCAGAAATTATGGGCATCGTGAAGCATGATGAAGCCCTGAAGCTGTTCAAAGCTGACGGGAGTTTCGCTTCCTTCAAACAACCTTGGGCTGGCCACTGCAACGATGCGCTGCTCCATCAACAGCTCGCTGTTCAACCCTGCTCCGAAGTCAGGCTTGCCATAACGGACTGCGATATCCACGCCATCGGTGCTGAAATGAGAGAGCCGATCGGTGGCCAGCACACGCAAATCGATGTCTGGATGGTTTTGCGCAAAGTCGCCGAGCCTGGGAATCAGCCATTTCGAGGCAAAGGTGGGTGTAACGCTGACCGTCAGGTGAGATGTCTGTGGCTTGAGCAGGCGTGTTGCCTCGTCAATCATGGCGAGTGCACTGCGTATGCTTGCGCTGTAGCCCTGGCCCGCATCTGTCAACGCCAAACCACGGGGTAGACGTTCAAACAAGCGCACGTCCAGGCTCGCTTCCAACCCGCGTATCTGCTGGGCTACCGCTGCCTGAGTCACGCCCAGTTCCTCGGCAGCCACACGAAAGTTCAAATGGCGAGCCACCACTTCAAAAACACGCAACGCATTGAGCGAGGGCAAATCAGGGAAACCGTCTGACATGGCAATGGAAATTCTATCGAATTGTCTAATTTTTTTTGCCTCTCTGATCCCTGCGCAAGGTTGATAACCTGATCAGGCTCGAAAGATTCACCATGCCGAGGCTACTCCCTGAAAGTCATCAGAGAAACCCGTGCCAGTAGATAAACATTGTTTGCTAACGGGCCCCTTCATGAAACGCTCGCAAACCTCGCCCGGATGAAACAGTCCAGCCGGCGTTAAATCGAGCTGTAGCGACATGATTACGGCCTGGCGACTATCGTGTTGCAGGAGGGCTACAGGATGAAGGTCACTGATGCGCGCCGTATGACTCAAGCTGTACACAACCAGCTTATTGCATTCGAAGCTACCGCCAGGCTTGGAAGCTTCAGGTCCGCAGCCGACGAACTCTTCGTTACGCAGGGCGCAGTTGCGCAGCAAGTTCGCGTCATGGAAGAAAAACTGGGTATGAAGTTGTTTACCCGCCTGCCCCGTGGCCTGGCCCCAACTGCGGTGGCACAGGACTACGTCAATCGCGTTCGCCTGGCCATGGGAATCATCGAAGAGGCTACGCGGGCCCTGCTACACACCGAGAGCGAAAAAGACCCCTACCGACTCACACTCAGCACGACGGCAGCATTCGCCAGTCGCTGGTTACTACCGCGCCTTGCGCGACTGACTGCACAGCATCCACGAATATCCATCATGATAGATGCAACCGATGTCACTCGACCGCTGAAAGGTCCGGGCAGCGTCGATATGGCGATCCGATGGGGCGCGCCACCTTTCCTCGACACCGCTGCACGTTTCTTGCTGCCGGGGCGCAGCATTGCGGTGTGCTCTCCCACCTTGAGTGGATACGGCGGTTGGCAGCGTCCTCGGGATGTACTGGACGTACCGCTGATTTCAGACACGCATAATAACTGGACACGTTGGTTTGACGCCTACGGGTTGCCGGGTGCCCGTTTCTCGGGGCCGTCCTTCTCGCAGGCCAACCTGGCGCTTGACGCGGCTGAACAAGGGATGGGGATTGCGTTGATTCCTGAACCGCTGGCGATTCCCTCACTTAAGACAGGCGCGCTGACAAGGGCATTTGCTGGCGCTTACCCGCTGGAAACCGAACACGGTTTTTATGTGGTGACGGCTGAGCCCATCCCGCCCGACTCTGCCCTGGCAACTGTCGTGACCTGGTTGCTCAGCGAAGTCGACGTATGCACCGGGTTGAAATGAACGGCGCTGAGCGCAAGGCCCAGCGCCACTAGAAAACCGTCAGATCACGGCCCGCTCGATTACACGCTCACCCTTGGCAAAGCGGGCGTAAAGAAACGGCGACAGGTCAAGTGAGCGAAACTCCCCGTAGATAATCTGCTCCGCGATCCCGCGCCCAACAGCCGGCCCCTGTTGCGAACCATGGCCGGAAGATCCATTGCTGAAGTGGAAGTTAGACACCACATCATGAGGGCCGATCACGACGTTGTAGTCGAACGTGTTGAAGTCGTAATGGCCGATCCAGCTGTCGATCACCTCCACATCGCCAAACTGCGGAATACGGTGGGACAGTATGGGGTGAATCTTCTTCTCCCAAATACCCGCCTCAGCGGTGAAATCATCGTAATCGACGGTCTCATCCTCGCCCAATGGCGGGCAGCCAACCAGGTAATCATCGCCAAATTGGCGGAAGTGGACCCCAGTAGGGTCGATGGTGAGTGGCAGGTCACGATCCAGCGGGTGTTTTGCACGGAAGATGTAGGTATATCGCCGTTTAGGCTGGATATCGAGCTCAAGGTCAGCCATGGCGGCGATTTGACCCGCACGGGTTCCCGCCGCATTGACGATATGGCCTGCCTTGATGACCTCGCCTGATGCCAGCGTGACATGAGTTACCTTATTGCCTGTACGGCCAATGGCAACCACCTTGTTGCGGATATAATCCACGCCACGTTCAATCGACTTCTTGATCAACCACTCCACCATCAGAGGTGCGTTGTAGTAGCCCTCGTCCTGCGTGTTCAGGCTACCCGCTTCAATATCGTCCAGCCGATAGAACGGATATTCAGCAGCGATCGCCTTTCGATCCACCATACGCGTACCGGCACCACTCTCCGCTTGAACTTTCTGATCCCGTTCGAGCACGGATGTGAGATCGGTATTATCGGAAAGGTAGAGATAGCCGAAATTGCGGATCGGGAGATCTGGTATTGCGGGATCTCCACCCAGGTTTTGACGGAATGACTTCACAAATTCGGCGGCAAACTGGCCGATTCTGACATTGATAGGGTTCGCAAACTGCTGCCGCATGCAGTTGTTCGATGCGCCGGTCTGTGACTTGGCGAATGTGGTGTCTGGTTCGACAACCAGAACTTTACCCTTGAAGTCGGGGTTCGACACCAGAAACCAGGCAGTGCATGCCCCCATGGTGGCGCCGCCGATAATGACGACATCATAAGCACCCTGCTTCGGGGTAGTCTCGGTCTGCGGAATGTTTATCTGCCAGGAAGCGTCTTTTGACGATGAGTTTTGCTGGTAGGCCATGTTTTTTCTCAGCGGGTTAGTGGTTTCCGCTGTTATGAAGCCAGATTAAATTGCCTCGCACTAACCAGAAATATTAAGCCCAGCCAGTAGCGATACTACAGGCTGAGGGCGCTCAAAAAAAAGCCAGCACATGCCTCTGGACGGTCAGTCTGTTACAGGCATTACCCCGGCAGCCAAACAACAAGGGAAGTACATCGCCAACGACATTGGCCGACGCTTGAAGGGCAAGCCCGCTGACGCGCCCTTCACCTATAGGCATCGGGGGAACCTGGCCACCTTCGGTCGCAGGGGCTATCGTTGTCTGTCTGGGCAACGACTACCGACCGAGGGCGGTGCCATGAACACCAGTGATCTACTCGAACAGTTGCTTCGCGCCGGGCAACGCTCGCAAACACAACAAGGCAGCGGCGGCCTGTCGTCGCAAGACGGCCTGGGCGGCTTGCTGGGTGGGCTGCTTGGCGGCGGCAGTGCAACGGGTGGCCTGGGTGGTTTACTGGGTGGACTGTTGGGCGGTGCTGGCGGCTCGGCCCAAGGGCGCTCAACGGGCGGCACGAACTACGCTGCCCTGGCATCGTTGGGCATGATGGCATTCCAGGCCTATCAAAGCTGGCAGCGCAGCCAGGCGGCGGCACCGCAACAGGCCTTACGCACAGTCGATCAATTGTCCGGCCCCGAGGCCGAAGATCACAGCCATGCTGTGTTGCGCGCACTGATCGCGGCAGCCAAGGCGGACGGTCGCATCGACCAGCAAGAAGAACAGTTGATCTACGCCGAAATCAAACGTCACACCAAAGACCCGCAACTCCAGCAATGGCTGGATGAGGAAGTCAGCAAACCACTCGACGCTGCCGAGGTGGCACAGTCGGCCCAGGACCCGGCCATGGCCGCGGAAATGTACCTGGCCAGCGTGATGCTGGTGGATGATCAGCAGCCCGGCGAGCGGGCCTACCTGGACGAACTGGCCAGCGCACTGCAACTCGATCCGGCATTGCAGGTGCACCTGGAGCAACAGGCCAAGGGTAGCCAGTAACTACCCGCCACTTCCCCTACTTGCTGGCAATCGACTGATTCGCCAGCGGGCAGCTCTGGGCGTTAAGAAAACGCGATGTTTTCAGCCAGTCCTGCTGCGGGTAATAGGCGAACACATAGCTACCGCGTTGCAGCGTCTCGATCAGCTTGCCGGCAATGGCCGGCCGAACAGCCGGGCACCCCTGGCTGCGCCCCAAACGACCGAGGCCGGGCACCACCTTGGGGTCGGCATACGCGGCGGCGTGCATCACAATCGCCCGCGACATGCTGTTGTCATTGAACCCCGGCTCCAGCCCCTGCAGGCGAAGCGCGCGGCCGTGCTTGCCACTGTAGGTCTGGCCGGTCTCATACAGGCCGATAGACGACTGGTAGCTGTTAGGCGCGTTGGAAAACGCAGTCGGTACATCGGCGCCGCTGTTCTTGCCATGGGCGACCCATTCCTCGAACAACAGCTTCCTGGCACGCAGGTCGAACACCCACAAGCGTTTGTCACGCGAGGCCTTGGAGTAGTCGATCACCGTCAGCAACTTGTCCGCGTCGCTGTGGCTGGCGCATGCGTAGGCGGTGAGTGCCAGGGCCAGGGTCGACAGGCTGGCGCTCGGGGCCAACTGCTGCAGCTCGGCGGCACTCGGCAGCGGTTGCGCGTGGGCGGCTTGCCAGGCGCTGAGGAAAAACAGGCCAATACTGGCCAACGAGAGCCGCGCGGCTCCCCGCAATGGTTTGAAGATCGACATGGATTACCTTGATGAAAACGTGGCCGTTGTTGCCTTGATTGCAGCCAAAAGCGGCTACTTTGCTTGATTCCTGCGGCATTGCCGATCATTTCTTGACCAATGGTTTAACGTCTTCACTGCCTTCGGTGCTGATTACCGTGAATTGTCCATTGCTGCGGGTATCCCGGGTGGATGCCCAGTCGGTGATCACCAGCATCGTGCCAACGTCCATCGCCGCCCGCAAATGGCGGCGGAATTCCGGGCTGATGCTCAATTGGCCCAATTGTTCATAAGGCGTGTTCCCGTACTCCGGGTTGCTCAGGCCCACCACCGACCAATGCAAGGGTAGCGCGCCATCGAGTGCCGGGGCGGATGGCTTTTGCAGCAGGGAATACACCGCCATGCCGCTGCGATGCTGGCTGCTTTCAAGCGAAAGTGCCGGTGCCGAGCCGACCAGCTGGCCACCGCGAAACACGTAGGCGCGCAAGTCGGCGCGGCTGATCAGGATCGACAGCGGCCCTGCCGTCGGGTCGGGGTCGTTCCAGAACTGTTGATTGCTCAAGACCAACGGGCCTTGGGCTTTGCCCTCGCTGACCGTGGGCGCCAGCACCCCGGGGTGGTAGACCTCCACCGGTGCACTGTGGGTGTCGGAAACGATGACCGTGGTCGAACTGAAGCCGGTCACTTCGTACAGCTTTTTGGCAAAGTCCATGGGCAGCCGCACGCAACCATGCGAGGCGGGATACCCCGGCAGGTGGCCAGCGTGCAGGGCAATGCCGTCCCAGGTCAGGCGCTCCATGTAGGGCATCGGTGCGCTGTTGTAGAGGCTGGATTTATGCTCGACCTTTTTCTGCAGAATGCTGAATACCCCGGTGGGGGTTTCCCGGCCTGGCTTGCCGCTGCTCACGGTGCTGACGCCGATGGCGATGCCATTGCGGTACACATAGGCACGTTGCTCGGTGAGGCTGACCACCACAGTCACCGGCCCCACCGGCGAGACCTGCGGGTACCAGAGAAACTGCCCAGGCTTGAGGCTGTCGAGTTGGCTCTTGAGTTGGGCCGGGGTCGGGACCTGCAGGGGGGCCGCTTCGACCAAGGCGACGGCCAGTAACAGACCCAGTCCGAGCGGTACATGCAACATCGAATAGCCCCCGTTAGAACCCTGCCCCCAGCTTAGTCGGAACATTCCCCGCAAAGCCAGCCATTCACTGCGTCAACCTGCGCGGGTGGTAACAACTGCGCACACAAATGTGCACGAACTTCCCACTCCAAAGGCCCGATCCGTCGCGGCAAAAGGCAGCAAAACGGCGCCAAAACGGCAAATTCCATGAAACCTTCGGGTTGGTACGAATCTTGTTTGTATACAACTCCAACAATAAAAGTACACAACCATCATGGAGTTCCGATGGCGTCGATTTCTCGTTCCGATGTTGGCCACCTTGACGCGCTACCCGTCGAAACGGCCGAGCCCGCTCAGCAGGCATTGAGCCCGCGCCTGTACAGCGCCGACCTCGCGCCAACCCGCGCGGCAAATCGCACCTGGGGGCGCTACAGCCTGTTTGCGCTGTGGACCAACGATGTGCACAACATCGCCAACTACTCCTTCGCCATCGGCCTGTTCGCCCTGGGCATGAGCGGCGCGCAAATCCTTGGCGCCTTCGCCCTCGGCGCGCTGGTGATTTACGGCCTGATGAACCTGTCTGGCTACATGGGCCAGAAAACAGGCCTGCCCTACCCCGTCCTGTGCCGGATCAGCTTCGGTATCCACGGTGCACAGATCCCGGCCCTGATCCGCGCGGTGATCGCCATTGCCTGGTTCGGCATCCAGACGTACCTCGCCTCGGTCGTGCTGCGCGTGCTGCTCACCGCCATCGTGCCAGACCTCAAGGCCTACGATCAGAACGCAATCCTTGGCCTGTCGACACTGGGTTGGGTCACCTTCCTGGGCATCTGGTGCGTGCAGGTGGCGATCTTCGCCTACGGCATGGAGATGGTCCGCCGCTTCGAGTCCATCACCGGGCCGATCATCCTGGTCGCATTCGCCTGCCTGGCGGGCTGGATGTACTGGCGCAGTGGCTTGTCGATTGCCTGGTCCAGCGGCAACGCCCCGACCGGCTCGACCATGTGGCTGAAAGTGCTAGGCGCCGCCGCCCTGTGGGTCTCGCTGTACGGCACCATGATCCTCAACTTCTGCGACTTCACCCGCAACTGCCCAGACCGGCGCACCATCAGCGTGGGCAACTTCTGGGGCCTGCCCGTGAACATGCTCGGCTTTGCGCTGATTGCCGTGGTGCTCGCCGGTGCGCAGTTCAGCATCGACGGCAAGCTGGTGCAGGGCCCCACCGAAATCGTCGCCGCCATCCCCAGCACCGTCGGTTTGGTGCTGGCCTGCCTGGCCTTCCTGATCGTCACCGTGGCGGTGAACATCATGGCCAACTTCGTCGCCCCGGCCTACGTGCTCGCCAACCTGGCCCCGAACCTGCTGAACTTCCGCCGCGCGGGCCTGCTCAGCGCCGGCATCGCGGTGGTGATCCTGCCTTGGCACCTGTACAACAGCCCGTCCGTGATCGTGTATTTCCTCGGCGGCCTGGGCGCCCTGCTCGGCCCGCTGTACGGCATCATCGTCACCGACTACTACCTGGTGCGTCGCAGCCGGGTGAACCTGCCGCAGTTGTACAGCGAAAGCACCGAGGCCGCCTACCACTACAAGGGCGGGGTCAACCTGCGCGCCGTAGCGGCGTTCATCCCCGCTGCGCTGATCGCCATCGTGCTGGCGCTGGTGCCAGCGTTCGACACGCTGTCGCAGTTCTCGTGGTTCTTCGGCGCCGGTTTGGGCGGGTTGATTCATTACGCCATTGCCGATCGCAGTGCCAGGCATGCCGACGTTTCCGGTGAAAGCATCGCGGTGGATAGCGCGCAGCACTGAAAAGCGGCCAACAGGCCGCCCTGGCCAGTCGACGGACCAAGCCGGGGCAGTTACGCTGGCGCTTTCCACCTGCACGGAAGCGCCAGTGAAAGAGGCCTATCAAGGAAGCTGCCTGTGCGCAGCGGTCAGTTACCTGCTACTTACCCCACCCAAGGCAGTAAGCCATTGCCACTGCAGCCAGTGCCGCAAAAGCCACGGGGCCGCCTTCGCCTCATACGGCAGCGTTCCACGCAGCGGGCTGCGAATACTGCGCGGCGCTGCCAGCCTCAAGGCCTTTGCCTCCTCACCCACCGTAGTGCGCGAATTTTGCGCCGAGTGCGGCTCTAGCCTGTTCTGGTCACGTTCCCAGGGTGAGTTTGCCGCTTGGGTTTCGATCGCGCTGGGCACGCTTGATACACCGTTTCTGCCCAAAAAGCAGAAACACCTTCATGTCGACTCTGCTGCCCCCTGGTACACAGCCTGTAGTGCTGACTGAAACCCACGGCTGCACTGCCAGGGCGGTGCCAAAAGCGCGATGGCAATTGCCCGTGTGCGTGCAACTTTGGCGATTGAGCCCGGTCTGTATAGTCCCGCTGGGCACCCAGCACCCCATGCGGATACCCATGGACCGGCGTCTTCATGATGCCTCTTGATCACAACCAAACCGATAAGGAAATCTCATGCGTACATTCAAATACGTGCTCGCGGCGTTGCCATTCTTTGTTCTGGCCGGCTGCGGCAACGACGCCCTGGAAGGGACTTACGAAGCGACCACCACTGTAATGGGTTTCAAAAGCCCCAAGCAGAAATGGGAGTTCTCCAAGGACTACATCATCGCCAACGGCAGCAAGGTCAAGGTTGAAGAGTGGGAGCGCAAGGACGATGTGGTCATTGCGCGCAACAAGGACGGGCTTGCACTGATCAACGTGCGCGTACTGGACGGCGGCAAGCGTCTGGAGGCCGTTGGCGGCAGTGACATGGCCAAGAACGAGTTCGTGCGAGTGGATTGACCCACCTGTCAGCCAGCGCTCCAGGGGCCGCGTTGCGGCCCAACTTGCCTAACGGGTGGGCATTGCGTTAAACCCGCGAACACGGGCGCCCTCCACGGCATGGTCAAACGTATTCCCGATTGAGCAATCACGGCTAGGCACCTCGATGCCTGAACAACGGATGCTAGCGCTCACCGCACCTTCCGGAGATTCCGTTCGTTGACTGACTCACAGCACAACCCGACCTACGCAAAACGGTTCGAAGCCGTGCTTGCCTATATCGACAGCCACCTTGAAGGCGACCTGTCGGTGAATGCCCTGAGCCGCATCGCCAACTTCTCGGCGTTTCACTTTCATCGGCAATTCACAGCATACATGGGCGTTCCGGTTACACGGTATGTGCAACTGATGAGGCTTCGACGTGCGGCGCATCAACTGGTCGCCTCGCCCACAACGCCCGTACTGGAAGCCGCATACGGCGCCGGCTTCGAAAGCCCCGAAGCCTTTTCCAGGGCGTTCAAGCGTGCCTTCGGCATGGCGCCGAGCGTTTTTGCCAAGGCGCCGAACTGGCAGGCCTGGAGTGCGGTGTTCGTTGTGCCTCACTTAACCAGGAGTATCACCATGCAGATCCGTATCGTGGATTTCGCCGAAACCCGCGTGGCCGCGCTTGAACACCGAGGGGCGCCAAGCCTGGTCGGCGAAAGCGTTGCGCGCTTTCGCCAATGGCGCATGCACAGCGGCCAGTCGCCCGTCGCGACCAGCCGCACCTTCGGCATCCCCTACGACAACCCCGACACCACCCCGGCCCACGCCTTTCGCTTTGCCGTGTGTGGCGAGCTGGACGAGGCCGTAAAGCCCAATGATTTCGGCGTGCACGAACGGGTCATCCCGGCGGGGCGTTGTGCCGTGATTCGGCATACCGGCTCGCCTGACTACATTGGAGAGACCATTTATCCGCTTTATCGGGACTGGTTGCCTTCGAGTCATGAAGAGCTGCGGGATCATCCGTTGTTCTTTCAGTACCTGAGTGTGTACCCGGAAACGCCGCTGGAGCAGTGGGAGACGGATGTGTATGTGCCGTTGAAGTAAGTCAGGCCGTGGGCAGCGGGCAACGCCAATCATCACAGGGCCAGACGCATGGCAGGCCAAGCTGTTATGCCCATTCCCCAAAACTCCCGGCGTCGGGCAACCACGCCGGGTATCAGATACGTGTCCCAGAGGGCTCAAGAATCAGCTCAAATTCAATGTGCTGAACCGTTCCGACGGTTCAGCGTTGCACCGATGATGGATTGGGCATGGCTTTCCTGCGGACCTTATCCTGCGTAGCCTGTCGGCGGTACCAATTTGTCTTGTACCAATTTTGTACCATGCCAAATTAGTGTATCCACCTCCCCTCTTCATTTTTCAAGCATCTAATGGCAATCTCCCCTCCATAGCCAACCCGCTTAATGGCCTCTACGCCGAAGCGTCAAAACTCTTATTAATACGAGGTGGAAATGAGCAGCTTTTCAATTGAGCACATTTCAAAAGATATTCATTCGCCCAAGACAAGAAAGTATTTCGAAGAAGTAATTTCATCATATCAAAATGGCAATTATCGTTCCGCCATCGTCATGCTCTGGTCCGTGGCTGTGTGCGATATAGTTCATAAGCTTCAAAACCTTATAGACATATACAATGATGCCACTGCAAAACAAATTCTCGACGAGATGAGCGCAGCACAAGAAGCCCAACCAACATCTTCAGGCTGGGAAATAACCCTATTTGAAGAAGTTTTCAAAAAAACAGAACTCCTAGATTCTCCAGAAATCGAAAACTTACGAAGCCTGCAGAAGCAACGCCACCTTTCCGCCCACCCCATATTAAATAGAGACCGAGAGCTACACTCACCCAATAAGGATACCACAAGAGCTCTGCTGAGAAACACATTAGAAGGGCTCCTTATCAAACCACCTTTCTACACAAACAAAATAATAAACGAGCTTCTTGCCGACCTATCAGAGTCTTATGAGGCGCTCAACACCCGAGATAAAGTCAATCAATATCTTGAAAACAGGTATCTCCGCCGATTGAAGCCAGATGCCCAAATGGCTTTATACCGTAGCTTCTGGAAATTCACATTCAAACTGGATAATGAAGAATGCAAAAAACATCGTAAACTTCACCTACACGTTCTCGAATGCATCAGTGCTCGGCAACACTCGCGCATCCCAGACGCCATTAGAGGCGACCACGACTTTTACGGAAATGTCGCCTCTGGCGGAATGGCACTAACATACATAGTTTTCTATCTCGCCAAAAACCCTGGGCTTTTCGAATGCCTGCCGGAAGCTGCACAGCTAAAAATTTCGCATCACATCGAGAATGACTCAAACAGCAGGGTCCTAGGATGGTTTATCCAACCGAACCTCGAAGCCCACTACAACGATCTGCTAGCTTGGATCACCGGAGATGAATACCCAACGATTGACTCAGAGCTCTGGGCAATTATCCTCGTATTTGAAGATTCTGGTGAGTGGCAGAGAAGCTGCTGCAAACTCATGGCAGCCTATTACTGCGCAAGTGGAAGTTATAATTCCGCAGACTCTAGATTTCAAAGCTCTATCCAGTCAAATCTTGATCTATTCGACATTGAAGCACTTCAATTCCTGCTAGAAAACATCAAACTAAACAATCAGACATACTATCGAGGCCGAGCCGAATCCGATCACATCAAAATAATAGAAAGAATCACCACAGTAGACCCTTCATTTGATTACAGCGAGCACCCACATTTCTCAAGGCTGATCGAAGAGTGATTATTAAGCATACACCGGCCTTGCTAAAGCAATAACTGAAATAGCGCCCAAGCCACGCACACGAAATGTTGGGCGCTTAATGTGTCTGTAAGCGAAACCACAAAAAAATAGAATGGAAAACTGGCAAGCAGCGAGCATGAACCATCCGAAGCTGATCGACCCTAATCGTATAAGACTATCTCATAAATTTTCGGCGCCTCCCTCAGCGGAGGTGCGAGGGACGGCTCGCCCTGCCATAAGGTCGTTGATCCCATTGAGTGCCGACATCAGCCTGTCACTGGCCACGGCGTGCGTCATCGCAAGAATGTCGTCAGTGAACTTACCAGGCTGCCGCAGATCGGGCAGCATCACATCGGCATTGCTGTAACGTTCGCCGGCTTGGTAGACCCGCTTCAAAGCTTCCGACAGGTGCCCGTTTCTGTCCAGCTACTCGTCGCGGCCCGCCGGGACCGTAGCGCCGATGTCACCCACTCGTCTCTGAATCATCAGAGGATCTGTCAGCATCAACCAACGAACCTATGTGGCCAGCATTGAGCTATCATCCAAGCTCTTCGGCAACCCAACATTGAACTCTCTAACGTAGACTATCTTGCGCATGAAATCGAAATGGGCAAAAAAGGCCGCCCCAACCGAACTGATAACTGAGACTTTAAACTTAATATCCGTTGATTCGGATGGGAGGGGTAGCTACCAATTTCCAGCTGAATTCCTCATGGACAGCCTTCACGGCTTAATTGAGCATGAACATCCGCTGGACAGCACAACTACATATAATTTCTTACGCCAAGCACTATTCAACTGCAAAGACCCCAACCGCCTGCTGAGTGAGTTCGACAAACTTTGCCACACAAAACCAAAAAGCGAAAAATATGTCTTAATCACTTGCATACAACTCAAGGGAGTATACCACCTCCCAACGACATCATTTCACGACTGTAAAATCAGACTTGTCAACCAGCTTCCAAAAAAATATGCTGCGGCCCGACAAAAAATCTTGGCAAGCATCACCGAAAGCACTGAAATCGAGACTGGACTGACGTATGCAGTTATTTCCAACACAGCCAAAAGCGCAGAATCTGCAGTAGACAAGGCTACTGACGCGTTCTCCATTTTATCTGGACTTCTTCAGTTAGGCTTTAAAAAGTCTGTTAACTTTTTAGCGCTAAGAGATGAAGACAAATACCCTTCACGCCTTGTCATTGATCAATGTAAAATCCTGACACTCCACCTGAGCAATGGAAGAGCCCACGCTGAACCCGCATGGACCAATACAGACTATCAAGAAAGAAAACCCGCAACACTTAGAAATCCTAAAAACACGGTCACGCACACAAACAAAAGAAGAGCTCAACTGAAGAGACTCCCCTTTAGATCACACATTGAAAAATGCCTTATCAATTACAGCTCTGCACTTTCTTCAAAAAATCCAGAACTAAGATTCTTGAAGCTCTGGGTAGCACTAGAGCAACTACTAGATACAGATGATACCGACACGCTAATAAAAAGAACCTCGTTTTTCTACAGTGAGAAAGACGCACAAAAAGCTATATTACGTTCGCTTCGACTAGCAAGAAACAATCATGTTCACGGCGGAAAGCCACCACCGAACATCCATTTGAAGATATTTCAACTCTGCCAGCACCTAGAGCACGCACTTCTATTCTTCATCAGCAACCCATTCAACTACCGAACAACCGAAGAAATTACAAACTTCATCTCAATATCGACAGAAGCAGACAACATTCAAGGACAAATCAAAAGACTAAAGGCCGCACTTAAATTTATAAGCTGACATCCTATTGACGCCCACTTCTTTTAAATGACATCTCAAGCCTCAACATGACACGCCCACTTCTCAACGTGGGCGTGCCACCTTCTAAACAATCGGGAAATAATTACTCACCCTCAATCATCGCTGCGTAATCGATACCAAACTCGTCACATTCAGCCTTAAAATTTATAAGACCGACAGCCGAGCCAAATGCTTTGAGCACGCCTTCCAATTCGATACTATTTTTTATCTGGTCATTGCGGAGCACTGCATTGAGCAGAGCCGCGGTGAATTTGGCCGGTTCACGAGCATCCCCTATCACGTTTCTTAAGTACTTACCGACGTCATTAGCTTCTGCAAAACTCTTTGCCAACCTATAGAGCGCTAATACTCTCGCCAGAACCTGGTCTGGAATAAAAACGATCCAAGGAATTCGTTTTAGCTCAGCTAGCGTCGCATTTTTTATCCTGACTTCTGCGGATTTAATCAAATATGGATTACCACAATCCAGGACTGCCTCAAAGTCTTCGAGCAGTTCCACTGGAGCATTTTCAACATATGTTATCAGCCTCCCTCTTTCAAAATCATCGAGCGCATCCCAGAGACCCAATGAAGTATTATAGACAAGAAGCGCTAAAAGTGAATTCATCCCCCTCTCATCTTTCTGAACGCTTGCCACCTTGGAAAAAATTGCAGCAACGTGCCCGTCCCACATTTCGGGATGAATGATCTTCGCTGCTTTGAGTGTCAGTAAAGCTCGCATTCCAGGGATCGCTGACTGATGCTCAAAGAGATTTTTAAACATCACCCTTATGAGATTTTCGTAAAGCGACCGACGGGGGCGACTAAAGGCGCCCTGCTTTAAAAACTCCACCACTTTCTCCAGATTGGTGGGGAAATATCTAGAGGCAATATCAGCAATTAAGGTATCCAGCACCGACTTACCATTTGCAGCTGGGCGTGAAAGAATAGAGCGCACAGAGTTAGCAATATGCATCCTTGCTAACTCAGCAGTAGCTTCAAAGACTCCATCATCGCCAACCTGTGAAGGATGAGCGCAACGATTCCGGTCGTCGTAAAGCCTGCACAAATCAATATGTTCAAGGTGAGACACAAACTCAAACTTGTTCAAAGCCATGTCTTTTAGGTCTTTCTCAAAAATTAGGGCTCCTTTGATATCTCCGTCGCGCTGAATCTTTTCAAAGCGCAAAACTTCAACCTGCGCCATTTTATCATTTGAGGCAGCCAGCTCTCTAATCTTGTCCACCAAATCAAAGGCTACCGCAATCCAACACGAAACTACGGCCGATCTATAGGCTCCTGAGCGATAACAAATGACCGCTTCCCGTATATACTCTTTAGACCGGGGGTCTTGACAGGTCAAAATTAATTCATCGAGATCTAAAAGCATGTTTTTTCCTGAATTTATTGCTTGCGGTAATATTGGCTATTCACGTTCACGAGCCGCCTCTACTACTTTATAAAAACTGATCAAAAAGCCCACCCATCCGATTCGGCTTCCAATTCATGATCACAAGTTCACCGAAAACATCAGCTTTGCCTCTTCGCTGATTCGTATTGCTATAGCGAATATTTAGGGACTCAAAATGGAAACCCTCAAACGCTCGGCGAATGCCGGGATGGTCGTTGATGCTGACCATCACCCTTCCCTTGCAACTGCGCATGAAGTCAGCCATACATTCGTACTCCTTAAACGGAAAATCCAAGCCATAACCTGCAGTCTGCCAGTAAGGCGGGTCCATATAGAAGAAAGTATGTGCTCGATCATAGCGCTCGGCGCAGTCGAGCCAAGACAGATTTTCGATGTAGGTACCCGCAAGACGCTGCCACGCGACGGACAGGTTTTCTTCAATTCGCAACAGGTTGATGGCCGGCCCCGTGGTCGCGGTACCGAATGTCTGCCCAGCATCCTTGCCACCAAAGGCATGCTGCTGCAGGTAGAAAAACCGCGCCGCACGCTGGATATCGGTCAAGGTTTCAGGGCGCGTCATCTTCTGCCATTCGAAGATCTGCCGAGAGCTGAGCGCCCATTTGAACTGGCGAACGAACTCCTCCAGGTGATTCTGTACAACGCGATAAAGGGTAACCAGGTCACCGTTGAGATCATTCAGCACCTCCACGGGGGCGGGCTGGGGGCGCATGAAGAACAACGCGGCACCGCCGGCGAAGACTTCGACGTAGCATTCATGAGGGGGAAAGAGTGGGATCAAGCGGTCGGCCAGGCGGCGTTTGCCACCCATCCAGGGAATGATTGGAGAGGTCATAGGTATGCAAGTCTTTACTGTATGAATACACAGGTGTTAGACTCGCCGCGCTTTGTGCACAAGGCAGAGGCCACGGCTGGACTTGCAGGAAGGGTCTGCGGGTTCGGCGGGCCGGGCTGGATGTTGACGCATCCACCCGGCTCGCCTCTTTTCACTTGGTGGCTTCGCGAATGTAGGCCTGACAAGCCTGTAGCGCGATCAGCCCCCGGTCGCCTTCGTCGGTGATGGCGACAATTCGTTGAGCATGCGCTCGGTCAAGTTGGGCGCGTACGGCGCCATGTACCAGGCTTCCGGTGCCGGCGGTTTCTGGCACTCCACCGTCACAACCCGGGGCGGCAAAGGCTCCGACGTCGACAAGGACTGACAACCGCAGATCAGCGGTAGCAAGCCTGTCACGCAGGCGAGCTTGAGTAGTTTGAGCATCGTTCATCTCCTGCCAATGTGTTTTGCCCTGCTCCTGCAGGCGAACCTCCAGGGCTTGTCGCTGAGCCTTCTGCTCCGCCAACTGATCCAGGGCTGCAGCTGCAGCCTCTTCACGCTCGCGACCATAGGTTCGATCCTTGTCGGCCAGCTGCCGAATGTAATCAGCTGACTGATCCGCGAGCTGCCGACCGTACTCGCTGGCCTGCCACACCCAGGCGCCTCGGCCACCGACATAGAGCCCGAGCGCAACGGCCAACAAGGCGATACGCCAATTGAGCGACATTACTGCAGCACCTCAAGCGCTCGCTTGTAGAGCGCTTGGCAATCTTTCAAACCATTCAGGCCACCATTAATGCGGCGAGTGATCGACTCGAAAACCGAGTCATCGGCACTTGCCACTTTGTCAGCGAGACTGTTAAGGCCTGCGCGCTGCCAAAACCAGCCGGCCGACAGCGACGCATAGACCGGCTGCTCGAGCAGGTCCGGGGTATTGAGCAAGCGACTGTCACCGAACAGTGCCTCACTGCAGGCTTCGTAGTTATCGCGCCCGGTGATCTGAATCAGCCCACGGCCACGGTACCGCACGCACAGCTTAACAAAGCGTTAAGATCTAGCTGAGCAAGCACTCCGGGCACTGCCAACAACCAGTGCCCGGAGAATACGACCCAGCCAGCACGTTTATCTATCCCTTACCCTCAACCTTCTACCGTCTCCTTACACATTTCTTGGAAGCTATACTCGATACTCCACTCCTTACGTGTACCAGTTACACCAAACTCTGGTAACCAGTCGCGCCTATCTTCCTCTCGCAACTCGAATCCCTCAGGAAGATATTGAATCAAAGTCTCGTATTCTCTAGCCAGTCTATAGGCATAGACTTGGCGCCCCTCCACCATACCAAAGCGAATTTCTTGGTAGAAACTACCACCCCGCGACTGGAAGAAAACATTGACAGACTGCTCCCCATCACATGCTGGCAAACATGTCAGAATTGAACCCCCACCAACCGAAAGCTCGTCTGAGCGAAAAGTTTCCTCGATTCCTTTGGTTATATCACCAATATCAACAAATCGAACGCCGAACTTAAATAGCGGATAATCACCACAGTGACGCAAGTGCCACTGTCGAATTCCGTTAACCTGCCCATTAGGCATTACACAGCAGAAACTGTCACCACCATTTATATGCCCCACCAGTTTTTTCACATTAGACTCAAGGGACTCGGCCAGCTTTTCAAGTCTAACCTCTACATCACCCAAACCATTACTCAATTTTACGAGACGACTTTCAACGCTACCAAAACTCTTTTCCACCCCAACTTGCTTACGCACCCGAAACACTTGCCCAACCAGCCAGCTAGATAGAAAAAAGGCGGAGCTAAATGCAGTCACAACAGCAACTAAGGTCAACGATTCCCCACCCAGAGAATAGACAGTCCACGCAACAGCGGCAGCACAAGGCAAAGCAAACTCTTTAATCAACTGCACAAACACTTTTTTCATCGTTCCCTACCGTCCACTCTAGCCCCCAAAAAAACCTCACTATCAATTATCTTGCAAAGCCAATCCCAGCAAACATAACGATCACCTCGCCCACGCAAGTGCGTATAACGTCGCAGCGAGTTCCAGTCGCGGTGTCCGGACACACTCGAAACTCTCGGTATATCCCAATCCATTTCGAAAAGCCTGCTCACACCTTCGTGGCGCAGATCGTGAAAATGCAGATCCTCCACGCCAACCATCTTGCACGCCCTAGACCAAGCCGTGCCGATTGAATCGGTGTTGTAAGGGAAGATCTCAGCACATTGACGAGGCAAGCTTTGCACAATCGCCCATGCCTCATCTGGCAGATGGCACCACACATCGTTACCGATTTTCTGCCCGGGGTTTTTCATGTCCCGCACCTTCACCGCTTGGCGGTGCTCATCCAGATCCTCCCACATGATGCGAGCGATCTCGTCCATACGGCGCGTAGAAAAGATGGCAAACGCCACGACCTTCGGCATGTGAATGACTGTCGGACGCCGTGCAAGCATCTCGACAAAGTGCTCTAGCACTTTGTCGAGCTCTTCGAGCGTTGGCCTGCGATCCCGCTCCCGGCTTTTCATGTTGTAGCCGAGGCGCTTCAGGACAAGGCGTGCATCGGGCATAGCTGGAGGGTTGATCTCGTACTCCCACGCTGCCCTGGCCAACGACAACACTGAGCCCAAGTGAGCCAGATCATTGCCGGCTGTCTGCGGTTTGATGGCACCGCCTGCAGGACTCATACGCCATAGGGCATAGTCCACCAGTGCCTGCTGACTGATGTCAGAATCGACCATCTCACCCAGGTAACTGTTCTTGATGGCGTTCAGCGTGCGTCGCTTAGTCTCGCCCAGAGGCCGAGCTTTCTCGGCCTCAACCAGATACCGGTCGATCATATGTGTGACTGTGTGCCCTACCCGGTTGGCGCGCTCGATAGCACCAGGCTCAGACAACTCGGTTTCCCGTCGCTTCGCCCAAGCCACCGCAGCCTGTTTGCGGGCGAACGTTTGGCTCTCTTGGTAGACTGTCACCTTATCGCGATTAATGCGGATCTGGACGAGGTAGCTGGTGCTGCCATCGGCCTTTTTACGCGTTCTGATCGTTGCCATCTGAGATTGGTACACGTCGTCTTTCGCTAGGTACATTGCACCAAGCGCTTGGTACAAACGCCCCAAAACCCCGAAAATTGGTACAAAAAACGTTGAACGAAATGACCGCAAAATCAGGCTCCACGCCACAAACCACGCGCCCTGAGCCGTCACGCCGCTTCAGCGTTGCCCCTATGATGGACTGGACAGACCGCCACTGCCGCTTCTTCCTGCGCCTGCTCTCCAGCCAAACCCTACTCTACACCGAGATGGTCACCACCGGTGCCCTCCTCCACAACGACGCCCACCGCTTCCTGCGCCACGACGCTTCCGAGCACCCGCTGGCCCTGCAACTGGGCGGTAGTGTGCCCGCCGACCTGGCTGCCTGCGCACGCCTGGCCGAGGAAGCTGGCTACGACGAGGTCAACCTCAACGTCGGCTGCCCGAGCGACCGGGTGCAGAACAACATGATCGGCGCTTGCCTGATGGCGCACCCGGTGCTGGTGGCCGATTGCGTGAAGGCCATGCGTGATGCGGTGTCGACGCCGGTGACGGTCAAGCACCGCATTGGCATCAATGGCCGCGACAGCTACGCCGAACTGTGCGACTTCGTCGGCCAGGTGCGCGAGGCAGGCTGCCGGAGTTTTACCGTGCATGCGCGCATCGCGATTCTGGAGGGGCTGTCGCCGAAGGAGAACCGCGAAATCCCGCCGCTGCGCTATGACGTGGCAGCGCAGTTGAAGGCCGACTTCCCGGACCTGGAGATCGTGCTCAACGGCGGGATCAAGACCCTGGCCGAATGCCAGGCGCACCTCGAAACCTTCGATGGCGTGATGCTGGGGCGTGAGGCGTATCACAACCCTTACCTGCTGGCCGAGGTAGACCAGCAGCTGTTTGGCAGCGCGGCGCCGGTGGTCAGCCGTAGCGAGGCGCTGGCTCAGCTGCGGCCTTATATCGTGGCCCATATGGAAAGCGGTGGCGCGATGCATCACGTTACCCGGCACATTCTGGGGTTGGCCCAGGGGTTCAAGGGCGCACGGCGCTTCCGCCAATTGCTGTCGGCGGATATTCACAAGGCCGCTGAGCCGTTGGCAGTGTTTGATCAGGCAGTGGAGTTGTTGCAGGGGCGGTGACAACGCGGGATTGGGAACCTCGGGCCGGCTTGTGACTCGAATCTTCACCGTTCGCACCGCCCTTCGCGGGCAAGCCTGCTGCCACCGCTTGCCTGCATGGTTTCGACGGCCCTTGAGCGGCCGTCGGGGCTCGGGTAATGTCGAGTCATTGCACAGGACAGAGCACGCCCATGACCTCCAAGCTGGAACAACTCAAGCAGTTCACCACCGTGGTCGCCGACACCGGGGACCTGGACGCCATCACCCGCCTGAAGCCGGTCGATGCCACCACCAACCCGTCGCTACTGCTCAAGGCCGCCGCCATCCCGGGCTACGCCGATCTGCTCACGCAGGTGAAGGCCGATGCCAAGGGCAATGTCGACCTGGCTTGCGACAAGTTCGCAGTGGCCGTGGGCTCGGGCATTCTCAAGGTCATCCCAGGGCGTATCTCCACTGAAGTGGATGCGCGCCTGTCGTTCGATGAACCGGCCCTGCTGGCCAAGGCGCGCAAGCTGATCGAGCTGTACGAAGCGGCCGGCGTTGGCCGTGAGCGTGTGCTGATCAAGCTGGCCTCCACCTGGGAAGGCATTCGCGCCGCCGAAAAGCTGGAGAAGGAAGGTATCCAGACCAACCTCACCCTGCTGTTCTCCTTCGCCCAGGCACAAGCCTGCGCCGATGCCGGGGTGTTCCTGATTTCGCCGTTCGTGGGCCGCATCTACGACTGGTACAAGAAGAGCACCGGCAAGGAATACGCCGGCGCCGAGGATCCGGGCGTGCAGTCGGTCACGCGTATCTACAACTACTACAAGGCCAATGGCTACAACACCGTGGTCATGGGCGCCAGCTTCCGCAACATCGGCCAGATCGAACAGCTGGCTGGCTGCGACCGCCTGACCATCAGCCCGGAACTGTTGCAGCAACTGAGCGATGACCAGGGCGAGCTGCCGCAGGTGCTGAAACCGGGCAATGCCGGTGAGGCGAAGCAGCAGCTGAATGAAAGCCAGTTCCGCTGGGCGATGAACGAAGATGCCATGGGCATCGAGAAGCTGGCCGAGGGTATCCGCCAGTTTGCGCGGGACCAGGAAAAACTGGAGAAGTTGATGGCTGAAAAGGCCTGATACAGTTCGGGTTTGCCTGACGGGCGGGAAGTGTTCAGCATTTTCCGCCCGTTTTGTTTTGCCCTGTTTTAGTTGTGTAATGAATTCCAGGGCCTTTTCGCGGGTTTGCCCGCAAAGAGGCCCGCATAGCCACCCGAGCTGTCGATGACCCCCTCTACGCCGTTGCCCCTCGTGCTCGCCGGCCCGGTACTGCGCCGCCTGGAGCCCCAGCGCCTGGCCATCTGGCTGGTCGCCACCCAACCGCTGCAACCCGATTTCATCTGCCCCGCAGGCGAGGCCCAGGTCGATTGCCAGGTTATCCCGGTCGGCCAGCAGGCCTTCATTCACCTGCTGGATATCCACTTCACAAATCCCCTGCCCTGCAACCAGCTGCTTGACTACGATCTGATGATCAACGGTCAAGGCATCGCCAGCTGGGCGCCACACTTGCTCTACCCCGGCACCCAGCGCCCAAGCCTGGTGCTGCGCGATCGCCTCGATCACTTGCTGCACGGCTCCTGCCGCAAGCCGCACCACCCCGCTGCCGATGGCCTGCTGTGCGCCGACCGCCTGCTGCAAACCTGCAAGCAACCTGAAGACCGCCCGGCCGTGCTGCTGATGACCGGCGACCAGGTGTACGCCGACGATGTCGCCGGCCCCATGCTGCGCGCCATCCATAGCCTGATCGCGCGCCTGGGCCTGTTCGACGAGCAACTGGAGGGTGCGGTGGTGCCTGATAGCCAGGCGCTTTACCAGCACCCGGCCAGCTACTACCACCGCGCCGACCTGCTGCCGGCGCAGGAGCACAACGACACCCTGCGCGAGCGTTTTTTCGGCGGCAAGCGCAAGCCGATTTTCTCGTCCAGCAACGCCGACAACCACCTGGTGACCTTCGCCGAGGTCATGGCCATGTACCTGCTGGTGTGGTCACCGGTGCCTTGGCAACTGGTGAACCTGGACATGCCCACCGGCCTTACCGACCAGCGCCAGGCCCGTTACCGGCAAGAGCTGCCACTGATCCAGGCGTTTGCCGACAACCTCGGCCAGGTGGCGCGGGTGATGGCCCACCTGCCCTGCCTGATGATTTTCGACGACCACGACATCACCGACGACTGGAACCTCTCGGCACAGTGGGAAGAAACCGCCTACGGCCATCCGTTCTCGCGGCGCATCATCGGCAACGCCCTGCTCGGCTACCTGCTGTGCCAGGCCTGGGGTAACAACCCGGACGGCTGCAAGCCACTGACCGAGCAATGCCAGGCGCTGACCGGCCAACACCAGGATGAGCTGATCGGCGAGCTGTTGCGCTTCCAGGGCTGGCAATTCAGCCTGCCCACAAACCCGCCCCTGCTGGTGCTGGACACCCGCACCCGGCGCTGGCGCAGTGAAAGCAGTTTGGCCAAGCCGTCCGGCCTGCTCGATTGGGAGGCGCTGAGCGAGCTGCAGCAAGCACTGCTCGACCACCCGTCAGCGGTCATCGTGTCACCTGCGCCGATTTTTGGCGTGAAGCTGATTGAGACAGTGCAAAAGGTGTTCAGCTGGCTGGGCTATCCACTCTTGGTAGATGCCGAAAACTGGATGGCCCACCGGGGGGCGGCGCAGGTCATCCTCAACATCTTCCGCCACTCCCGTACACCGGGGCACTACGTGGTGCTGTCCGGGGATGTGCACTACTCGTTCGTCTATGAAGTGCTGATCCGCCACCGCCAGCGCAGCCCGCACTTGTGGCAGGTGACCAGCAGCGGGATCAAGAACGAGTTCCCCCGGCGTTTGCTGGATGTGCTCGACCGGCTCAACCGCTGGCTGTATTCACCACGCTCGCCGTTGAACTGGTTCACCAGGCGCCGGGAGATGGAAGTGGTACCGCGCACGCCCAGCCACAGCAAGGCGGGAGAGCGGCTGTGGAACGGGGCGGGGTTGGGGCAGGTGTTCTTCGACGAACAGGGGCGGCCAGTGCGGGTATTTCAGCTGGATGCCGGCGGCGCTGAAGCAACCGAGTTTGTTGCCGGGCGCTAGCCTGGCAACAGGTCAGCTTCGTTCCAGCGCACTGACCAGGTCATGGAACGCTTCGCGGTTGGAGTCGTTCAGGCCCATGAGAATCTTGTGCGCCTCCAGCACCTTGGAGCGCACCACGTCTTCGTTCTGGTCCTGCGATGGCAGGTCGGTCAGGCATTCCGGGCACGGAATTGGGCGATCGACGATGTTGAACACCTGATCGAAGCCCATCGACTGCAGCAACCGGGAAATGTCCGGGTTGGTGGTAACCACGGTCGGCAGCAGGCCCACCTTCTGCCGCGACAGGATCGACAGCTTGGCCAACAGGCCCAGGGTGGTGCTGTCGATGCTTTCGGTTTCAGTCAGGTCGATGACAATCGCCGAGAAGTTCAACGCCGTGAAAATCTTCTCGATCGTCGCATCCAGCGCCGAACACAGGGTCAGGCGCACTTCACCGACGAACTTCAGTACGAAGGTGCCACTCTGCTCGGCGAACTGGATTCTACCGGTACTCATTGAAGGTTCCTGCTCAACACCAATAGGGCGATATCATCCGGCATCTCCCCAAGCGTAGCCAATCCGAATCGTTGACGCAGCCCATCCAGGCTGCCACCTGCTGCCTTGACGATCTCCGGCAAGGCGGTTTCTTTATCTTTGAGCGTGTCACCCGGCAAAAGGTCCAGAATGCCATCGGACATCAGGCTGAGGCTGAACTGTGGTGGCAGCTCGACTACCAGGTCCTGGTAGGTGGCCTCCTCGAACAGCCCTACCGGCAGGCCACGGCCTTCCAGGTAGCGGGCGTGATCGGGGGTGTACAGCACCGGCAGCGGCAGATGGCCGCCAACGGCGTAGGTCAGCAGACCGGACTCTTCGTCGATCACGCCGCCGACCATGGTGACATGCTTGCCCAGCTTGCTGTTGATCAGGCCGCGGTTGATATGGCTAAGCACTTCCGACGGCTTGAACTCGCGCATCTTGCTGCGCTTGAGCTCGAACATGAGCCGCGTGGTCATGAACTTCAACAGCACGGTGACAAAGGCCGACGACGCTCCATGCCCGGAAACATCGGCGAGGTAGAAGGCAATGCGCCGCTCGTCCACGCGGAAGTAATCGACAAAATCACCCGACAGGTACAGCGACGGAATGATCTGGTGCGCGAAAGCGAACTTGCCGGCTGCCCAGGGGCTTTCCGGCAGCATGTTCATCTGCACCTGGCGACCGGCGGTCTGGTCCTCCTGCAGCAGGTGCAGGCTGGCTTCCAGTTCGCGGTTGGCGGCTTCGAGCTTGTCGCGATAGCGCTGGTTTTCCAGCACCAGACGCGAACGGTCGAGGGCGCGGCGCACCGAATGTTCGAGTACGGCCAGGTCTTCCAGCGGCTTGATCAGGTAGTCGGCGGCGCCCAGGCGCAACGCTTCCACCGCATCACTCATGACGCCGGCACCCGACACCACGATCACCGGCAACTGCGGCGCGCGCTCGCTGACCTGGCGGATCAGTTCGAGGCCGCCCATCTGCGGCATGCGCAGATCGCAGATCACGAGGTCGGGCTGGTGTTCTTCGAAGACCTGAAGCCCCTGCTGGCCATTACCGGCCTGGAGGACGCTGAAGCCACTGTCTTCAAGATAGGCGGCGAGGCTCGCACGGACCACGTCGTCGTCATCGATGATCAGCAGCGTTGCACTGGTTTTCTGCATGTGGGCGAACGGCGCCGATTTAGGTTGGTGCAGCGGTGTCGGCAAGGCAGACGGCCAGCTACGGGAATTCTTTATGGTCACACTCTACTTGAGTTGTAGGACAAGAACACCTGCCCGGCAACTCTCTGGCAACTGTGAGCGCTACCTTGTAAGGCGCAGACGGTACTCCCATCCGGCAGGGGTTTCAAGCATGCAAGGGTCGACCTCGCCGCTCTTTACAGGGCAAATCACCGGGAGTTATAAGAAAGTCGACCAGCGCAACCCGATGGGAAGGATGCAGCATGCCCCACACGCCCTCCAGCCACAGCGAGAAACGCGACTTTATCCGTATGCGCATCGACACCGAGGTGAGCCTGTTGCATGAAGGCCAGGTGATTGCGGCGGTGTGCCTGGACCTGTCCAGCGGCGGCATGCAGGTGCAGGCACCGCAGCGCTTTCTGGTGGGGGATCATATCGAGGTGCGGATCGACTCGGACCACCCGGCGCTGAAAGGGCTGCATGCCAGCACCGAAGTGGTATGGATTGCCGACCAGCCCGGCGGGCAGCAGAAGTTCGGGCTGCGGATTCTGGCGATGCACTGAACCTGGGGCCGCGTTGCAGCCCCAGGCTCACGGATCAGAAGTCGTCTTCGACTTCGCCGTCCTTCACCTTGAACTCGCGGTTCTGCAGGTAGGCGTTGCGAATGAAGATGTACTTGTCACCCTGAATCAGCTTCTCGGCCGACAACAGGTCGGCACGGGTGTCGATCACGTCCAGGGCGAAGATCGAGTTGCGCGTCGGCACATGGTCGATGTAGCGGTAAGGTTTGGTGTAGGTGTCCGGGTACTTGGCTACGCCGTCACGTACGGTGCTCGGCCCCAGCAGCGGGATGACAACGTACGGGCCGCTCGGCACGCCCCAATAACCCAAGGTCTGGCCAAAGTCCTCGTCATTACGTTGCAGGCCCATCTTGGTGCCCACATCGAAGAAGCCGCCCAGGCCGAACGTGGTGTTGACGATCAGCCGCGCAGTGTCCACGCCCGCTGCATGAGGCTTGAGCTGCAGCAGGTCGTTGGCCAGGTTGGTCACGTCACCCAGGTTACGGAAGATGTTGTGGATGCCATCTTCAAGGAACTGCGGGGTGACCGCCTGGTAGCCCTTGGCCAATGGCTTCAGGGCATAGGTGTCGAGGGTATCGTTGAAACGGAAGATCGGGCGGTTGACCGCTTCCCAGGGATCTTCCTCGGTGGCGGCCTGGGTGGCTGCCACGGGCGCCAGCAGCAAGCTGGCGCAGACACAGGCCTGGGTGACTCGTTCGATCACACTGGCACCGATCCTACGCATAGATGTCTCTCCATCGAATTTCTCGGCCGCACGCGCAACGGGGCGCGCTGCTGGTAAGGCGGCAGTATAGAGGCTTGCGGCCTGATAAACAGCTTTACACATTTTTGCTCAATATTTTGTGAACAACTGTTGCGCGGGCGAGCCTGTCACAGGCCGGTAACAATCAGCGAATAGCCTGCGGGCTATTTGGGGGAAGTTGCCATGGACGCTGCACCCGCCTTCACTGCTGTGCTGTTCGGCTTGCGCGGCTGCCTGGTGCAGGCTGCCAATGGCGGCGCCCCCTCACCCGCCCCCGGCGCACTGGCCACCCTTGCCAGCCTGCGTCATCGCCAGGTGCCGTGCATCTGGCTGGATGACCTCACCGCCACCCACAGCAAACGCCTGGCCCATGTGCTGCCCGACTGGCTGCCGGGGCACCTGGTCAACGGCGTCCGCTGGCCAGCGCCCAACGCCTGCTGGCAGGCCTTGATGAGCCTGGACAGCGAACGCCTGGACGGCTGCGTGCTGGTCAGCGGCGACCCGCGCCTGCTGCAGTCGGGCCTTAACGCTGGCCTGTGGACGGTGGGCCTGGCGGCCTGCAGCCCACTCTGCGACCGCAGCTCGCAGCAATGGCAAGCCATGAGCACGCAGGAACAGGACCTGGCCCGCGGCAAGGCGACGCTGGAGCTGTTCAGCCTGGGCGTGCATTCGGTAATCGACCACCTCGAAGCGCTGGATACCTGCCTGCAGGACATCGCGCAGCGCCGGCGCAAAGGTGAAAAACCCTGATACAGCACCTTTGACACGGATCATGCAAAGCGGCGGCAGGTGGATTACGCTGAAGACAGGCCAGAACCTTTGCCGCTTCGCTGAGGTCCATGGCTTGCCAAGCCATTGATGGAGAACTGCCAATGCCTGCCCGCGAATTGCAAGAGCGCCTGAACAGCTTGCGCGAGCAACTGGACCGCAACGTACCGCTTTCGGAAGAAGAGCTGGCCGCGCTGCACGAAGAAGCGCGCCAGATCGAGGCGCAACTGAAACTTGAGGAAGCCACGCCGGACAACAACCTGGTGGATGGCGTGAACCTGGCGATCGAACGCTTCGAGGCCGACCACCCCGACCTCACCGCCACCCTGCGCAGCATTGCCAACTCGCTGCACAGCATGGGGATCTGAAATAGCCGGGGCTGCTTCGCAGCCCTTTCGCGACACAAGGCCGCTCCTACAGGTACAGCGCGAGATCAGAGGTTTGCGCTGTACCTGTAGGAGCGGCCTTGTGTCGCGAAAGGGGCGCAGAGCGCCCCCAGCGTACTTGAACCTTACTGCCGAACCAGCCGCGTGTTCTGCGGGCTGATCGCCCCGGTGCTGCGGTATGGGTTGATGTCCAGCCCACCCCGGCGCACATAGCGCGCATACACCGTCAGGTGCTCCGGCTGCAGCAGGTTCTTCAAGTCCAGGTAAATGCGTTCCACACACTGCTCGTGGAAGTCGGCATGCTGGCGGAAGCTGATCAGGTAGGTCAGCAGGCTGGCGTGGTCCAGCGCCCTGCCCTTGTACTCGACCACCACGCTGCCCCAGTCTGGCTGGCCGGTAACCGGGCAGTTGGACTTCAGCAGGTGGCTGTGCAAGGTTTCTTCCACCACCCGCTCCGGGTTGCAGCGCAGCAGTTCTGGCTGCGGCTGCTCGTAGTTGCTGATGGCCACATCCAGCGCATCGATGCACAGCCCCGGCAAAGCCACCACACCCTGGGCCTCGACCTCGGCCAAGGTCCGCACCTTCACGCCCACCGGCTTGCCAGCAGCAGCGGACAGGTCTTTCTCCAGGCACGCCTGCAACTCGCCCAGCGAGGCGAACACCGTCTGGTTCAGCGAGTTGAGGTACAGCTTGAACGACTTGGATTCGATGATGTTCGGCGAATCAGCCGGAATGGCGAACTCGCCGATCGCCACCACAGGCTTGCCCGACGGCAGCAGCCAGCTCAACTCAAAACAGTTCCAGTAGTCCACGCCCTGCCAGGGCAAGGTCTGCGCGGTGACGCCCAGCTCGGCCCACTTGGCAGTACGCGGGATCGGGAACAGCTGCTCCGGGGAGTAGGTGGCAATGTATTCGCTGGATTTGCCCAGCGGGGAGTGTTCGGCAGCGGGATGCATGGAAACTGACCTAGAGGTTCGAAATTGCCCCTAGTTTACCGGTTTTGCACCCCGCCTTGCAGGGCAAGTCACTCGATGGTCAAGGCCCCAACCATACCGGCCTGGTAATGCCCTGGTACGTTGCAGGCAAACTCGATGGGCGCCGACTGGCGGAAGGTCCAGGTCAGCTCGGCGCGTTGGCCGGGCATTACCAGCACGGTATTGCCACCACCGTGACCATGGCCGCCACCGTGATCCATCATCTGGCTGTGATCCATGCCTTCATGGTTCATGGCCTGGGTGAACATCTTGCCTTGCATGGCGACCATCTCTTTCTGGTGCTCGGCATGCATGGCCTTGTCACCCAGGTTGAACTCGTGCGGCAGCTTGCCCTCGTTGACCAGCACGAAGCGCACCGTCTCACCGGCTTTTACCTGCAGGCTCTTGGGCTCGAAGGCAATGTCTTTGAGCACCACATCCACCGTGCGGGTGGCTTTGGCCGCCGGGGCCGGCTCGCCGAAGGCGAAGGTTTGCGCCTCGCCAGAAAAGGCCGGCAGGCTGACCAAGGCAAGGGTGGCGGCGATAAACAGGTGTTTCATGATGACTCCGGGAATGCACAACAGTATGAGGCCACCTTAGTCAGGGACGGCTGGCGGCAACCTGACAGGGAGATTACAACTTTGTCAGCTTGAGTGACGGCCGGGATAGTCACGTATCATTTCAAGCATCACCCGGCCCTTGCTGGAGGCAAGCTACCCAATGAAATTGCTGATCGTCGAAGACCAGGCCCGCACCGGCCAGTACCTGAGCCAGGGCCTGAGCGAAGCCGGCTTCGCCACCGAACTGGCCACCGATGGCGAAACCGGCCAGTTTCTGGCGCTGACCGGTGACCATGACCTGCTGATCCTCGACGTGATGCTGCCCGGCCGGGATGGCTGGCAAATCCTGCAAGCGGTGCGCCAGGCCGGCCTGGACACGCCGGTACTGTTCCTCACCGCACGCGACGCCGTCGAAGACCGGGTGCACGGCCTGGAGCTGGGCGCCGACGATTACCTGGTCAAGCCCTTTGCCTTTTCCGAGCTGCTGGCCCGGGTGCGCACCCTGCTGCGCCGTGGCACCAACCCCGGACAGGACACCACCCTGAACCTGGCCGACCTGCGCCTGGACCTGATCCGACGCCGCGCCGAGCGCGCCGGCCAGCGCATCGACCTGACCGCCAAGGAGTTCGCCTTGCTCGAACTGTTGATGCGCCGCCAGGGCGAGGTGCTGCCAAAATCGCTGATTGCCTCGCAGGTATGGGACATGAACTTCGACAGCGACACCAACGTGATCGAGGTGGCGATCCGCCGCTTGCGCCTGAAGATTGACGACCCGCACCCCAACAAGCTCATCCACACCGTACGCGGCATGGGGTATGTACTCGAAGAGCGTGCAGATTGATGCGCAGGCTTTCCCTCGGCAGCCGTTTGGCCCTGTTGTTCGCCGCCTGCACAGCAGCCGTCTCGCTTGGCGCCGGCCTGTTGTTCAGCAAGGCCAGCGAGCAGCATTTCGTCGAGCTGGACCAACAATTGCTGGACTCGCGCCTGTCGCTGTTCCGCACACAACTGGCCGGCATCAGCACGCCGGAAGATTTACAGGCCCGCCTGCCTGCCCTGCACGATGAGCTGAGCCACCAGGCCGACCTGGCCTTGCGCATCAGCGGCAACGACGGCACCACCTGGTTCGAAAGCCGCACAGGGCTGCCACAGGCACCACGGCCTGCCGGGCTCGCTACCCTGCACGCGCAAGGTACCGACTACCGAAGCCTGGCCGTGCACCTGGCACAAGGCACAACACCGTCGCCGCAACTCACCCTTTACCTCGACATCACCCACCACCAGCACTTCCTGCAAGGCATGCAACGGTTGATCTGGCTAACCGTCGGCCTGTCGGCGCTGGCCACCGCGCTGCTCGGCGCCTGGGCCGCACGCAGTGGGCTACGCCCTTTGCGGCAGATGGGCCAGGTGGCCGCCGGCGTGTCGGCACGTTCGCTCACCACCCGCTTGCCGGTGGCGCAGATGCCCGAAGAGCTGGCCGAGCTGGCCACCAGCATGAACGCCATGCTGCAACGCCTGGACGATGCCTTCCAGCGCCTGTCGGCGTTTTCAGCCGACATCGCCCACGAACTGCGCACCCCCCTGTCCAACCTGCTGACCCACACCCAGGTCACCCTCACCCGCCCGCGCAGCCTGGAGGAGTACCGCGAGGCGCTGCATGGCAACCTGGAAGAGCTGCAGTGGATGGCGCAGATGATCAACGACATGCTGTTCCTCGCCAAGGCCGATCACGGCCTGCTGGTGCCGGGGCAGGCGCCGCTGGCGTTGCATGATGAAGTGGATGCACTGCTGGAGTACTACGCGCCGCTGGCCGAGGACAGCGGTGTGCAGATGCTGCGCGAGGGTGAGGCGGTGCTGCAGGGCGACCGGCATATGCTGCGGCGAGCGTTGTCCAACTTGCTGGATAACGCCATGCGCTTTACGCCAGCGGGCGGGCAGATAAGGGTGACGCTGGAGCCGGGGCCTACAATCTGCGTGGCCAATACCGGGCAGGCTATCGACCCTGCGGCGTTACCACGGTTGTTCGACCGCTTCTACCGGGTGGACCCTGCGCGGCGGGAAGGCAGCAGCGAGCATGCGGGATTGGGTTTGGCGATTACCCGGTCGATCGTGCAGGCCCATGGCGGGAACATTCGGGCGGAATGCGAGGATGGGTGGACGCGGTTTTTGATCGGGTTCACTCAGGATCGGTGAAATTGGGGCTGCTTCGCAGCCCATCGCGACACAAGGCCGCTCCCACAGGGATCGTGTCAGCTTGGCCAATTCGCGATCCCTGTGGGAGCGGCCTTGTGTCGCGATAGGGGCGCAAAGCGCCCCCAGACTCTCAGGTAAACATCAAACCGCCAGGCCAATCGCCGGCTGCACCTGCGATGCCCGATATGCCGGGTAAATGGTCGCCAAAAAGCTCATCACCAACCCCGCAGTGCAGATGATCGCCACATCGCCCCACTGCAACTGCGACGGCAAGCTGCTGACAAAGTACACATCCGACGTAAAGATGTGCTGCCCGCTCACCCGCTCCAGCCATCCAACGATCTGGCTGACATTGAACGCCGCAATCACCCCCAGCACGCCACCAATCAACGTGCCGACAATGCCGATCAGGCTGCCCTGAACCATGAACGTGCCCATGATCTGCGCCGGCGTGGCGCCCAGGGTACGCAGGATGGCAATGTCCGGCCCCTTATCGTTCACCACCATCACCAGGGTGGCGATGATGTTGAACGCGGCCACCGCGATGATCATCATCAGCAACAGGCCGATCATGGTCTTTTCCATCTTCATGGCGCTGAACAGGCTGCCCTGGGTGTGCGACCAGTCATCGGCGCGGTAGGCATCGCCCAGCCCGGCAGCGATGGCCTTGGACACCTGCGGCGCGGCATACAGGTCATGCAGTTTCAACCGCACGCCCTGCACCTGGCCCGGCGCCCAGCGCTGCATCTCACCGGCATCAGCCACGTGGATGTAAGCCTGCGAACCATCCAGCTCGGCGCCCACCTTGAAAATACCGACCACGGTCAGGCGTTGCATACGCGGGGTAATGCCGCCCGGCTCCTTGCTGATTTCCGGCACGATCAGGGTCAGCTTGTCGCCGGTGTTCAGGCGGAAGCGGCGCGCCGTCAGCTCGCCGATGACCACGCCGAACTCACCCGGCTGCAGGTCCTGCAAGCGGCCCTGCACGATGTGCTGGCCAACGATAGAGACCTTGCCCTCTTCGGCCGGGTCGATACCGCCCACCTGGATCGGCTGCATCGCCCCCTTGTACGACAGCATGCCTTCCATTTCGGTAATCGGCGCGGCCGCCATCACCGCCGGGTTCTGCAGGGCTGCGTCGGCCACCTTGTGCCAGTCGTCCATCGGCTGCACGCCCAGGATGGCGGCATGCGGCACCAGGCCAAGAATGCGCGCGCTCATTTCACGCTGGAACCCGTTCATCACCGACAACACCACGATCATCGCCAGCACACCCAGCGACAGGCCGATCATCGAGGTCATCGAAATGAACGAGATGAAGTGGTTGCGACGCTTGGCTCGGGTGTAGCGCGCGCCGATGAAAATGGGCAAGGGTCTGAACATGTACGGAATCACCCAGTGAAAACAGGAAAACGGGGCGGCACCTGCCACCCCGGGCAGTCGATCAGATGGCCACCAGGTGGCCGTCGTCGAGCTTCAATACACGGTCCATCTGCCGCGCCAGGTTGAGGTCGTGGGTCACCACCAGGAACGCCGTGCGCGAGGCGCTGGACAGCTCCTGCATCAGCTCCTGGATGCCCTGGGCGGTATGGTGGTCGAGGTTGCCGGTCGGCTCGTCGAGCATCACCAGGCCAGGGCGGTTGACCAGGGCCCGGGCAATCGCCACACGCTGGCGCTCACCGCCGGACAGCTCGGCCGGCTTGTGGTTCAGGCGATGGCCCAGGCCCACGCGCTTGAGCAGCGCCTCGGCGCGCTCACGGGCCTCGGGGATGGGCGTGCGGCCGATCAGCAGCGGCATGCACACGTTCTCGATGGCGGTGAACTCTGGCAACAGATGGTGGAACTGGTAGACAAAGCCCAGCTCACGGTTGCGCAGCAGGCCACGGGCACGCTCGCCCAGCGCCGACAGCTCTTCGCCGGCCAGCCAGACGCTGCCCTGGGTCGGCCGGTCGAGGCCGCCCAGCAGGTTGAGCAAGGTACTCTTGCCCGAACCGGAGCTGCCGACAATGGCCACCCGCTCGCCGGCGTGCAGCTCCAGGTTGAGCCCGGACAGCACCTGCACCGACTCCGGGCCCTCGTCGTAGGACTTGCCCAGGTTGCGGCAACTCAGAACGGCTTTATCACTCATGCGCGACTCACTCATAACGTAGCGCCTCTGCAGGCTGGGTGCGGGCCGCACGCCAGGCCGGGTACAGGGTGGCGAAGAAACTCAGGACCAGCGCCGCACCGCAGACCATGTACACGTCCTGGGCCTGGATCTGCGAGGGCAGGTAATCGATGAAGTACACGTCGGCGTTGAGGAACTTGTGCCCGATCAGTTTCTCGATGCCGGCGATCACCGCACTCACGTTCAGCGCGGCAACAATCCCGACCACGGCGCCGATCAGGGTACCGATCACCCCGATTACCGTGCCCTGGACCATGAAGATGAGCATGATCTGCCCGGGCGTGGCGCCCAGTGTGCGCAGGATGGCAATGTCACCACGCTTGTCGTTCACCACCATTACCAGCGTGGAAATGATGTTGAACGCCGCCACCGCGACGATCAGCAGCAACAGCAGGCCGATCATGGCCTTTTCCATGCGGATGGCCTGGTACAGGTTGCCGTGGGTGCGGGTCCAGTCGCGGCTGTAGTACTCCTGGTCACCCAGCTGCTGGGCAATGCTCCAGGCCACCCGTGGCGCCTGGAACAGGTCGTCGAATTTCAGGCGCAGGCCCTGTACCTGGTCGGGCTTCCAGCGGTGCAGGCGGGACAGGTCGCTGATGTTGGTCAGGCCCAGATAGCCGTCGATCTCGCCCGCGCCCACATGAAAGGTGCCCACCACGGTGAAGCGCTTCATGCGCGGGAACATGCCGGCAGGCGTCACGCTGACTTCCGGGGCGACGAAGGTGAGTTTGTCGCCAATGGCCACACCCAGCTTGGCCGCAGCCTTGTCGCCGATCATGATGCCCCACTCGCCCGGCGCCAGCTGGTCGAGGCGGCCTTGCAAGATGAAGTTGTCGATAATCGACACCTCGCGCTCGCGGGCCGGGTCGATGCCGTTGAGCAGCACCTTCTGCACCTTGCCGTCATGGGTCAGCAGGCCCTGCATCTGGGTGAAGGGCGCTACCGCCACCACCTGCGGATTCTGCTTTACTTGTTGGGCAAGGGCAGGCCAGTCGGTAATGGGCTGGCCGCTCTCCAGCGTGGCATGCGGGACCATGCCGAGCACGCGGGTGCGCATCTCGTGGTCGAAACCGTTCATCACCGACAGCACCACGATCATCACCACCACGCCCAGGGCGAGGCCGATCATCGAGGTCAGGGAAATGAACGAGACGAAGTGATTACGGCGTTTGGCACGGGTATAACGCGTACCGATGAATGCGAAAAGAGGTCTGAACATGTCGGGGCTTGTTCGGATGAAAGGGAACGTCCTTGTGGCGAGGCGCCTACGGCGGCTTTACACTCGGACCACCGCCGCTACCTTGGGTTCGCCATGACGACATTAGACGAAGAAGATCGCCGCGAATACTACCGCATCGAAGATCGGATCGCACTTCAAATAAGCCCCCTCAGCGCGGCCGAAGCCCTCGACCCAGATGTGTTGCAAGATGATTCCCCGCTGTTCAACCTGCTCAGCGAACTGCATCTGTCCGACTTCGAGTCGCAGCACCTGCTGCGCCAGCTGAGTGACAAGGACCGCACCCTCGCGGCCTTCCTGCGGGCGCAGAACAAGCGCCTCGACCTGCTTAGCGCGGTGGTTGCGCAAACCCTGCTTGGCGAAGTCGGCCAGCCGCTGCCGGTGGTCATCTCCGAAGGCGGTATCGAATTCGCCCAGGCCACGCAGATTGACCCCGGCACCCGGGTAAAAGTGAAAATGGTGCTGATGCCGCGTGCTCATGGCCTGCTGCTGCGCGGCAAGGTCACCCATTGCGACCCGCACCCGGAGGGCGGCTTCGAGGTCGGCACCGAGTTTACCGACATGACCGACGCCCAGCGTCAACTGCTGGCCCGCTACATCCTGCAGCGCCAGCAACAACAACGGCGCCAGCAGCTGGAACAGAACGACCCCGCCTCCTGAGCCCATTTCCCCCTGATTTGAAGGAACGAACGTGACCCTGATCTACGGCCATCGCGGCGCCAAGGGCGAAGCACCCGAGAACACCCTGACCAGCTTTCGCCAGTGCCTGTCCCACGGCGTCACCCGCTGCGAGTTGGACCTGCACCTGTCGGCCGACAACGAGCTGATGGTGATCCACGACCCTACCCTCAAGCGCACCACCGGCAAACGCGGCAAGGTGGTCGAGCACCCGGCCGCCGACCTGGTGAAGATCGACGCACGCAAAGGCGGCCCGGGCCATGTGCAGCCCTGCCCTATTCCAAAACTGGAAGAGCTGTTCGAGAAGTGCCCGTTCGAGCACTGGCAGCTGGAAGTCAAGAGCGCTTCGCGCACCCGCGCCGCCACCACCGTGCTGGCGATCCGCGAACTGGCCCAGCAATACGGTCTGCTGGACAAGGTCACCATCACCTCCAGCTCACGCGAAGTATTGGGCGCAGCCCAGGAACTGGTGCCGGACGTGAAACGCGGGCTGGTAGCCGAATACGCCTGGCTCGACCCGTTGAAGGTGGCGCAGAACTACGGCTGCGAGATGCTGGCCCTGAACTGGACACTGTGCACCCCCGAGCGCCTGCTCAAAGCACAGGGCCAGGGCTTGCACGTGTCGGTGTGGACGGTCAACGAACCGGCACTGATGCGCCGGCTCGCTGACTTTGGCGTGGACAGCCTGATTACAGACTTTCCCGGTTTGGCCAAGACCACCCTCGGGTAGGGTTGAAATCGGTCTCTCCGACCGGCTCAGGCCACCGGTCGGAGCCGCTCAAAAAAGCCGGTTCAGGCCGTCGTAGGCAGCTACCCGATAGGCTTCGGCCATGGTCGGGTAGTTGAACGTGGTGTTGACGAAGTACTTCAGGTTATTCAGCTCGCCCGGCTGGTTCATGATGGCCTGGCCGATGTGGACAATTTCCGAAGCCTGGTAGCCGAAGCAGTGCACGCCGAGGATTTCCAGGGTTTCGCGGTGGAACAGGATCTTCAGCATGCCCTGCGGCTCGCCGGCGATCTGCGCACGCGCCATGCCCTTGAAGAAGGCCTTGCCCACTTCGTACGGCACCTTGGCCTGGGTCAGCTCCTGCTCGTTCTTGCCGATCGAGCTGATCTCCGGAATGGTGTAGATGCCGGTCGGCACGTCATTGACGAAGCGCCAGCTGCCATTGTCGACGATGCTGCCAGCCGCCGAACGGCCCTGGTCATGGGCGGCACTGGCCAGGCTTGGCCAGCCGATCACGTCGCCTGCACCGTAGATGTTCGGCACGCTGGTGCGGTAGGCCTCGTCGACCTCGATCTGGCCACGGCTGTTAACCTTGATGCCGATGTTTTCCAGGCCCAGCTTGTCGGTGTTGCCGGTACGGCCGTTGCACCACAGCAAGGCGTCGGCCTTGATCTTCTTGCCCGACTTCAGGTGCAGGACCACCCCGTTGTCCAGGCCTTCGACGCGCTCATACTCTTCGTTGTGGCGCACGGTGATGTTGTTGTTGCTGAAGTGGTAGCTCAGCGCCTGGGAAATTTCCGAATCCAGGAAGCTCAGCAGCTGGCCACGGTTGTCCACCAGCTCTACCAACACGCCCAGGCCGCTGAAGATCGAAGCGTATTCGCAACCGATCACGCCGGCGCCGTACACGATCAGCTTGCGCGGGGTGTGGCTGAGGCTGAGGATGGTGTCGCTGTCGTACACACGCGGGTGGTGGAAGTCGATGTCGGCCGGGCGATATGGGCGCGAACCAGTGGCGATGATGATGTGCTTGGCGTTGAGTTTTTCCACCACGCCGTTCGGGCACACCACTTCGACGGTTTGCTCGTCGGCAAAGCTGCCGGTGCCGAAGAACACGTCAACGCGGTTACGGGCGTAGTAGCCCGTGCGCGATGCCACCTGCTTGGCAATCACCTTCTCGGCGCTTTTCAGCACGTCCGGGAACGAGAACCAGCGTGGCTCACCGATGGCACGGAACATCGGGTTGGTGTTGAACTGCATGATCTGCCGCACCGAGTGACGCAGTGCCTTGGACGGGATGGTACCCAGGTGGGTGCAGTTGCCACCGACCTGGCGACGGTCATCGACCATCGCTACCTTGCGCCCTGCTTTGGCGGCGTTCATTGCCGCGCCTTCACCGGCCGGGCCGGAACCCAGCACCACTACGTCGTAGTTGTAGACAGCCATGCGTACTCCTTCAGAACTGGCCCGCAAGCCACGGTCGCTCGCGGGGCGCGATCATGCCGCCGGGGCGTCATGAGAAAATTCGGGTGCAGTCTAATCAAGCGTGAACGCCGCGCACATTAACCCTTGGTCGCGTCGTAGGCCAATTTCGCCCGCACTACATATGGTTTACCCATTCCCTGGCGGCAATCATCCCTGCCTGCGCTTTCAATCGCCTTTCACCGCCCGTTCGAATGCGGGCGTAGCTCGGGAGACGAAGCCACCCTCGGCCCGAGTCACCAATACCGCAGCCAGGCCATGCGCCATGGCAAAATCCCAGCCACGCTCAGGGCCAAGGATCAGCAGCAGCGTCGAATAACCGTCGGCCTGCAGCGCCGACGCGTGCAGCACGGTGACGGCGGCCAGGTCATGTTGCACCGGGCGCCCCAGGCGGGCATCGAAGGCGTGCGAATAGCGCCGGCCATTCTGCTCGAAATAGTGCCGATAGTCACCCGAGGTTGATACTGAAAGGCCATTGACCGGGATGATCTGCCGGGCAATCTGGCGGTCTTCACGGGGCAGTTCCAGGGCGATGCGCCATGGGCTGCCATCGGGTTTGCGGCCGACCGCCTTGAGCTCGCCAGTGGCCTCGGCGACAAAGCGGGTTACGCCCATGGCTTGCAGGCGAGCGGCAATCAGGTCGACGGCATGGCCGGCGGCAATGCTGTTGAAGTCGAGCTGCACCGGGGCATCCTTGCACAGGGCCGGGCCTTTGATGTGCAAGTGCCGGTAGCCCACGCGCTGGCGCACCTGGGCCAGGGCTTGCGGGTCCGGCACCTGCTCGTGGCGGGCCTGAGGGCCAAAGCCCCACAGGTCGAGCAGGGGCTCGACAGTGAGGTCGAAGGCGCCATCGCTCTGCTCGGCCAGGTGCTGGCCAAGGTTGACCAGTTCGAGCATGTCGGGCGGCAGGGCCAGGCACTGGTTGGCGGGCAACTGGTTGAACAGGCTGACGACGGAGTCTGCGCGGTAGGTCGAATAGTGCTGGTCGATGTCGCCCAGGATGGTTTCGACCGCTGCTTGCACCTGTTCCGGCGCCGGGCCGCCGGGCTCACGGACGTACTGGATGCTGTAACTGCTGCCCATGGTCGGGCCACCCAGGCGCTCCAGGGTGGGGCCTTGGTTGCAGGCGGTTAGCAGCATGAGGGTGAACAATAGAGCTGTGCGCAAGGTTCAGGTTCTCGGTTGCCTGCACTGGCCTCATCGCCGGCAAGCCAGCTCCCACAGGTACTGCACTGAGCCTGAGCCCTGTGCAGTACCTGTGGGAGCTGGCTTGCCGGCGATGAGGCCAGTACAGACACAGTAAATGCCCGATCAGTTCATCAGGCAAAAAAAACGGGAACCCGAAGGTTCCCGTTTTTTCATTGCCTTACAAGCGCATTAGCGTGGAAACGCTGGCGGGTTCACACCGGCCATCTCTTCCATCACGCGAACCACCTGGCAGCTGTAACCGAATTCGTTGTCGTACCAGACGTACAGAACAACGCGGTTGTCGTTGGCGATGGTGGCTTCAGCGTCAACCACACCGGCGTGGCGCGAGCCGACGAAGTCGGTCGAAACCACTTCCTGCGAGCTGACGTAGTCGATCTGCTTGTGCAGTTCCGAGTGCATGGCGGTCTGGCGCAGGTACTCGTTGATCTCGTCGCGGCTGGTGGCCTTTTCCAGGTTCAGGTTCAGGATGGCCATCGAAACGTTCGGCGTCGGTACGCGAATGGCGTTGCCGGTCAGCTTGCCCTTCAGCACTGGCAGTGCCTTGGCGGCAGCAGTGGCGGCGCCGGTTTCGGTGATGACCATGTTCAGCGGCGCGGCACGGCCACGGCGGCTGCCCTTGTGGAAGTTGTCGATCAGGTTCTGGTCGTTGGTGAACGAGTGAACGGTTTCGACGTGGCCGTTGACGATGCCGTACTGGTCGTTGATGGCCTTGAGCACCGGCACGATGGCGTTGGTGGTGCAGGAAGCTGCCGAGATGATCTTGTCATCGGCGGCGATGTCACCGTGGTTGATGCCGTGCACGATGTTCTTCAGCGCGCCCTTGCCAGGTGCGGTGAGGATCACACGGGCAGCGCCCGGGCAGGCCAGGTGCTGGCCCAGGCCGTCAGCGTCACGCCATACGCCGGTGTTGTCGACGATCAGCGCGTTGTCGATGCCGTACTGGGTGTAGTCGACTTCGCTCGGGCTCTTGGCATAGATAACCTGGATCAGGTTGCCGTTGGCGGTGATGGTGTTGTTGGCTTCGTCGATGGTGATGGTGCCATCGAACGGGCCGTGAACCGAGTCACGGCGCAGCAGGCTGGCACGCTTGACCAGGTCGTTTTCGGCGCCTTTGCGCACGACGATGGCACGCAGGCGCAGGCCGTCGCCACCACCGGTCTTCTCGATCAGGATACGCGCCAGCAGGCGGCCGATACGGCCGAAGCCGTACAGGACAACGTCGGTGCCTTTACGGGCCGAAGCGTTCTGCTGGCCAACCACGTCAGCCAGCTCTTCACGGACGAACTGCTCGGCAGTGCGGCCATTGCCTTCCTGCTTGAACTTGTTGGCCAGCTTGCCCAGGTCGACCGAAGCGGCGCCCAGTTTCAGCTCGCTCATGGCCTTGAGCAGTGGGAATGTCTCGTGGACGGACAGTTCGGTTTCGTCGGCTTGACGATGACGCGCAAAGCGGTGCGCCTTGAGGATCGAGATAACCGAACGGTTGATCAGGCTGCGGCCATAAATCGAGCTCACCACGTTGTTGTTGCGGTAGAGCTGACCGATAAGCGGGATCATCGCTTCAGCCAGGGCTTCACGATCAATCCACTCACCAAGACACTGGTCGGGCTTCTGAGTCACGGGAACCTTCCACATGTAGGGACAGAAAAAAGGGGCTACATTATGACGCCCCAACGCGGAACCGGCAATGAGCGCCTGTCGCAGTCACGCAAGCCAGCGTTCATGCCCTTTCAAGCCTGACAGGCGGCACTGGCACCGGTACAATCGGTCTCTTTGCCGCAACGCTTGGAGTGCAATCTCCCGTGTCAGTTCTGCGCCTACCGCAAATGTCGGCCACGGCCGGCAAACAAACCTGGGGCAACCTGCCCGGTGCCGCCCTCAGCCTTGCCATCGCCGAGGCCGCCAGCAGTGCTGGCCGCTTCACCCTGCTGCTGACGGCCGACAGCCAGGCCGCCGACCGTCTGGAACAGGAGCTGCGCTTCTTTGCCCCGGACCTGCCGGTGTTGCCGTTTCCCGATTGGGAAACCCTGCCCTACGACCTGTTCTCGCCACACCAGGACATCATTTCCCAGCGCATCGCCAGCCTGTACCGCCTGCCGGAGCTGAGCCACGGCATCCTCGTGGTGCCGGTCACCACCGCCCTGCACCGCCTGGCGCCCACGCGCTTCCTGCTGGGCAGCAGCCTGGTGCTGGATGTGGGGCAGACCATCGACGTCGAGCAGATGCGCACGCGCCTGGAGGCCAGCGGCTATCGCTGCGTCGACACCGTGTACGAGCATGGCGAGTTCGCCGTGCGTGGTGCGCTGATCGACCTGTTCCCGATGGGCAGCAAACTGCCCTACCGTATCGACCTGTTCGATGACGAGATCGAGACACTGCGCACCTTCGACCCCGAGACCCAGCGCTCGATCGACAAGGTGGATTCGGTGCGCCTGCTGCCTGCACGCGAGTTCCCGATGCAGAAAGAGGAAGTGACCCGCTTCAAGGCGCGCTTCCGTGAGCGCTTCGACGTCGACTTCCGCCGCAGCGCCATCTTCCAGGACCTGGCCAGCGGCATCATCCCCGCCGGCATCGAGTACTACCTGCCGCTGTTCTTCGAAGAAACCTCGACCCTGTTCGACTACCTGCCAGCCGACACCCAGGTGTTCTCCTTGCCCGGCGTGGAACAGGCCGCCGAACATTTCTGGAACGACGTGCGCGGGCGTTATGAAGACCGTCGCGGCGACCTGAGCCGGCCACTGCTGCCACCGGCCGAGCTGTTCCTGCCGGTGGAAGACTGCTTCGCCCGGCTCAAGCAATGGCCACGGGTGGTGGCCAGCAGCGAAGACGTCGACCCGGGCGCGGGCCGCGAGCGCTTCCCGGCACGCGCCCTGCCCAACCTGGCCATCGAGGCCAAGGCCAACCAGCCGCTGGCCGAACTGGCCAACTTTCTCGACCAGTTCCCCGGCCGCGTGCTGTTCACCGCCGAATCGGCGGGCCGCCGCGAAGTGTTGCTGGAGCTGCTCGACCGGCTGAAGCTGCGCCCGCATACCGTCGACGGCTGGGACGATTTCATTACCGGCAGCGAGCGACTGGCAATCACCATTGCCCCGCTGGACGACGGCCTGGTGCTGGACGATCCAGGCCTGGCCCTGGTGGCCGAAAGCCCGCTGTTCGGCCAGCGGGTGATGCAGCGCCGACGCCGCGACAAGCGTGGCGAAACCGCCAACGACGCCGTCATCAAGAACCTCACCGAGCTGCGCGAAGGCGCGCCAGTGGTGCACATCGACCACGGCGTGGGCCGCTACCTGGGCCTGGCCACCCTGGAAATCGACGGCCAGGCCGCCGAGTTCCTTACCCTGGAATACGCCGAGAACGCCAAACTGTATGTGCCGGTGGCCAACCTGCACCTGATCGCCCGCTACACCGGTAGCGACGACGCGCTGGCGCCGCTGCACCGGCTGGGCTCGGAGGCCTGGCAGAAAGCCAAGCGCAAGGCCGCCGAACAGGTGCGCGACGTGGCCGCCGAGCTGCTCGACATCTATGCCCGCCGCGCTGCGCGCAAGGGTTATGCGTTTGCCGACCCGTCTGCCGACTACGCCACCTTCAGCGCCGGCTTCCCGTTCGAAGAAACCCCGGACCAGCAAGCCGCCATCGAAGCCGTGCGTGCCGACATGCTGGCACCCAAGCCGATGGACCGCCTGGTGTGCGGTGATGTGGGCTTCGGCAAAACCGAAGTGGCCATGCGCGCCGCGTTCATCGCCGTGCACAGCGGCCGCCAGGTGGCCGTGCTGGTGCCCACCACCCTGCTCGCCCAACAGCACTACAACAGCTTCCGCGACCGCTTCGCCGACTGGCCGGTGACCGTGGAAGTGATGAGCCGCTTCAAATCCGCCAAGGAAGTGGCCGCCGCCGCCGTCGACCTGGCCGAAGGCAAGATCGACATCCTCATCGGCACCCACAAGCTGTTGCAGGACGATGTGCGCTTCAAGGATCTGGGTCTGGCCATCATCGACGAAGAACACCGTTTTGGCGTGCGCCAGAAGGAGCAACTGAAGGCCCTGCGCAGCGAGGTCGACATCCTTACCCTCACCGCCACGCCGATTCCGCGTACGCTGAACATGGCGGTAGCGGGCATGCGCGACCTGTCGATCATCGCCACCCCGCCGGCGCGCCGCCTGTCGGTGCGCACCTTCGTCATGGAGCAGAACAAGAGCACGGTCAAGGAAGCGCTGTTGCGTGAACTGCTGCGCGGTGGCCAGGTGTACTACCTGCACAACGATGTGAAAACCATCGAGAAATGCGCCGCCGACCTCGCCGAACTGGTACCCGAGGCGCGCATCGGCATTGGCCACGGGCAAATGCGCGAACGCGAGCTGGAACAGGTGATGAGCGACTTTTACCACAAGCGCTTCAACGTGCTGGTGGCCTCGACCATCATCGAAACCGGCATCGACGTGCCCAGCGCCAACACCATCGTCATCGAGCGTGCCGACAAGTTCGGCCTGGCCCAGTTGCACCAGTTGCGTGGCCGGGTCGGCCGTAGCCACCACCAGGCCTACGCCTACCTGCTCACGCCCACCCGGCAAAAAGTCAGCGCCGATGCCGAAAAACGCCTGGAGGCCATCGCCAACACCCAGGACCTGGGCGCCGGTTTCGTGCTGGCCACCAACGACCTGGAAATCCGCGGTGCGGGCGAGCTGCTGGGCGAAGGTCAAAGCGGGCAGATCCAGGCGGTGGGCTTCACCCTGTACATGGAAATGCTCGAACGGGCGGTGAAGGCGATTCGCAAAGGCACCCAGCCAAACCTCGAACAGCCACTGGGCGGCGGCCCGGAGATCAACCTGCGCCTGCCGGCGCTGATCCCCGAAGACTACCTGCCCGACGTGCACGCACGGCTGATCCTGTACAAGCGCATTGCCTCGGCGGCCGACGAAGAAGGCCTCAAAGACCTGCAAGTGGAAATGATCGACCGCTTCGGCCTGCTGCCGGAGCCGACCAAGAACCTGATGCGCCTGACCTCGCTCAAGCTGCTTGCGGAAAAGCTCGGCATCAAGAAAGTCGACGCCGGCCCCAATGGCGGCAAGCTCGAGTTCGAGGCCGAAACCCCGGTCGACCCGCTGACCCTGATCAAGCTGATTCAGGGCCAGCCCAAACGCTACAAGTTCGAAGGCGCGACCCAGTTCCGCTTCCTGGTGCCGATGGAGCGCCCCGACGAACGTTTCAACACCCTGGAGGCGCTGTTCGAGCGCCTGACCCCACAGCCTGCCTAAGGAAGATCCATGCGTGCCATCCGTAGCCTGACCCTGCTGCTGGCGCTGTTTGCGCCAGCCGCCTTCGCCGAAGGCCTGTATCAGGTTGAAATGATCCTGGTGCGGCAAAACGCCGTGCCCGCCTTCACCAGCCCGTTCGCCCCGGAAAACTGGAGCGCCGGCGCCCCACGCCTGGAAAAGGACGCCGAGCGCCGCCTGGCGCTGGAAGACGAAGCCACCCGCCTGGAAGCCACTGCCGACTACACCGTGTTAATGCACAAGGCCTGGCAACAACAGGTGGGCAGCGAGCCAAGCCGCATTGCCCTGGGCGAAGGCGCCGAGCAGTTCGGCCACTTCCCCATCGAAGGCAACCTCAGCATCGCTGAAGGCCGCTTCATCACGGTCGACGCCAATTTCTGGGTCAACCAGCTGGACGGCAACGGCAGCGTGCTGCAAAGCGAGCAGTTCAAACAAAGCAACAGCAACGTCAAGGGCGGCCAGCTGACCTTCCTCGACGGCGGCCACCTGGCCGTGCTGCTGAAGGTGACGCCGCCGGGCACGCCGAAAATGCCGGTGATGGACCCGGAAATGATGGAGCAGTGATGTGAGCGAGAGCGATGCGCAGTTCTTTGTGCGGGAGCACGACGGCTGGACGTTCGCGTTTGACCGCAAGTCCCTGCAACGCGGCCTGGACTATGCCGAGGAAGGCAGAAGCGAAATCGTGTCCATCCTCGACATGACGATTCGCGCCCAGTGCGCAGGCTCCGCAGGCCGGACCTACTACCAGCGCATTACGCTGGACATGACCGAAGATGGCCTGGAGTGCGAGGGCACTTGCTCATGCCCGGTAGGAGAAAATTGCAAGCATTGCGCAGCTGCGCTCTATTTGCTGGAGCGGGGGCCGGATTACGCCGAAGGCAGCCATGATGCCCCTCACCCACCTGTTGACGCATCCCGGCACTCTCTGGACCTCCCACCTGAACTCGCCCATTGGGTCGAAGCTCTGGAAGCGCCAACAAAGCCTGCCGAGCCTGCCAAGCGCAAAGGCCCGGCGCTCTACTACAAGGTCGTTAACGAGCACGGCCTGTGCACGCTCAGCGTATCCAAAGGCACTCGTGAAGCCGATGGCCAGCTGAAGCTGACCCGTGCCAGCTCGCTGCCTGAGATGCTCTACTACACGCCACGTTACGTAACTGATGAGGACCTGCGCATCCTCAGGCTGATTGACGCCCTTGGCAAAAACGCCAACATGCCAATCGCAAGGCTGGAAGGAAAGCAAGGCGCAGAGCTGTACGAGTTCGCATTGGCCAGTGGCCGTCTGATCTATGGCGAGCAATTGTTGCCACTAGCCCCAGGGCCGACAATGCCGGCCGAGTTTCGCTGGATGAGGCTTGAGAACGGCAGCTATCGTGGTGCGTGGCACCATGATGAGCGGATGCATGACATGGCACTGCCGCTCGACCCGCTCTATTACATCGATACCCAGACGGGCATGACTGGCAAGCTTGCGCATGATCTTGACCCGTTCATTGCCAGCCAACTGGCAAGCGCACCTACGGTGCCCGAACACTTGATCATCCCTCTGAGCCACCGGTTGAATGCGCTGAATCGCCAGGTGCCAACGCCTACAAGCGTACGCAGTGAAGAGATCGACAGTGTTCAACCCAGGCCGCACCTGACGCTGGGCAGCCTCGAATTCAGCGCCTACATGCCCAAGACCGGCCGTATGCAGCGGCAGATGCAGCATCGGGCCGCACTGGCGTTCGACTATGACGGTTTACGCGCCAGCGGCAGCGACGAAAAACCGCTGACCCGCCTGATCGACAACACCAGCCAACGCATCCGCCGCCAGCCGCAGGCCGAGCAGGCGCTGCGCAAAGTGCTGCGCGACCTGGGCTTCAAGGCCGCCACCCGACAAAGCAAGGCCCTGCCCGACAGCGCCGGCGAAATGTTCCAGCTGCCAGACGACGAAGCCTGGCTGCGCTTTGCCCGCGAAGGCCTGCCACGCCTGCGCGAGGCCGGGTGGGACATCGACATCCACCGCGACTTCGCCTTCAACCTGCAAGAGGTGGACGACTGGTACGCCACCATCGACGAAGCCCCCGGCCATGAATGGTTCGACCTGGAGCTCGGTATCGTGGTCGATGGCCAGCGCCACAGCCTGCTGCCGATCGTGCTGCAACTGCTGCGCAGCAACCCGGAATTGCTGCGCCCCAGCGAACTGGCCAGGCGCAGCGACGACGAGCACCTGCTGATCGACCTCAACCGCGGCCGCCTCGATGCCTCGGCCCTGCGCGTTGCCCTGCCCTACGGCCGCATCAAGGCCGTAATGGGCACCCTGGGCGAGCTGTACCTGCACGAAGACGTAGCCGGCCCGTCCCTGCGCCTGGACCGCGCCGATGCTGCACGCCTGAACGATATCGAAGGCCTGCCCCTGCACTGGGAAGGTGGTGCACATGTGCGGGATCTGGGCCGCCGCCTGCGCGACGCCCGCGACTTGCAGGTAGCCCCGCCGACAGGGCTGCAGGCCAGCCTGCGCCCCTACCAGCAACAGGGCCTTAACTGGCTGCAGGCACTACGCGAAATGGGCACCGGCGGCATCCTGGGCGACGACATGGGCCTGGGCAAGACCCTGCAGGCCTTGGCGCACCTGCTGCTGGAAAAGCAGGCCGGGCGACTGACCGCTCCCGCCCTGGCAGTGATGCCGACCAGCCTGGTGCCCAACTGGCTGGACGAAGCCCAGCGTTTCGCCCCCGACCTGCACGTGCTGGCCCTGCAAGGCCCGGGGCGCAACAAGCATTTCGCCACGCTGCACGACTACGACCTGGTGCTGACCACCTATGCCCTGGTGCCACGCGACCTCGAACACCTGCGCAGCCAACCCTGGCATGTACTGGTGCTGGACGAGGCACAAAACATCAAGAGCAGCACCAGCAAGGCCGCACTCGCCGTCTGTGAGCTGCAGGCCAACCAGCGCCTGTGCCTGACCGGCACGCCGATGGAAAACAACCTGGGCGAGCTGTGGTCGATCTTCCACTTCCTGATGCCCGGCTGGCTGGGTGACCTGAAGCGCTTCAACCAGGACTACCGCACCCCCATCGAACGCCACGGCGACAGCGAGCGGCTGGCTCACCTGGTTACACGCATTCGCCCGTTCCTGTTGCGCCGCACCAAGGAACAGGTGGCCACCGAGCTGCCAGCCAAGACCGAGATGGTGCACTGGGTGGAGCTGAGCGACGCCCAGCGCGACACCTACGAGGCCGTGCGCGTGGCGATGGACAAGAAAGTGCGCGACGAAATCGCCCGCAATGGCGCCGCCCGCAGCCAGATCGTCATTCTCGACGCCCTGCTCAAGCTGCGCCAGGTGTGTTGCGACCTGCGCCTGGTCAAGGGTGTGGAAAGCAAGGGTAACCAGGCCGACAAGGGCAAGCTGGGTGCGCTGCTGGAAATGCTCGAAGAACTGCTCAGCGAAGGGCGCCGGGTACTGTTGTTCTCGCAATTCACCTCGATGCTGGCGCTAATCGAGCAAGAACTGCAGAAGCGCAAGATCCGTTACAGCCTGCTGACCGGCGACACCCGCGACCGGCGCACGCCGGTGCAGCAATTCCAGCAGGGTGACAGCGAAGTGTTCCTGATCAGCCTGAAGGCCGGGGGTGTCGGGCTGAACCTGACGGCTGCGGACACCGTGATCCACTTCGACCCCTGGTGGAACCCGGCGAGTGAAAACCAGGCCACCGACCGCGCCTACCGCATTGGCCAGGACAAGCCGGTGTTCGTGTTCAAGCTGATTACCCGGGGGACGGTGGAGGAGAAGATCCAGTTGCTGCAAGAAGAGAAGGCGGCGCTGGCGGCCAGCCTGCTGGATGGCGGGCAGGCCGGACAATGGCGCATGGGGGATGAGGAAATCGAGGCGTTGTTTGCGCCATTGCCAGGCAAGCGCGGGCGCTAAACCTTTCATCTTCTGTTGCCTGTACTGGCCTCTTCGCGGGCTCGCCCGCTCCCACAGGATTATCAATGCCCTCAAGGGCGATGCTGTACCTGTGGGAGCGGGCATGCCCGCGAAGAAGCCAACGCGGTCAATCGACCAACTGGGCCTCTTTCAGCGCCCCCAACGCCTGCAGCCAGCGCGGCTGCTGTCGGTAGTCGGTCCGCGCAAACCCTTGCCCACGCATCCGCGCAATTCGCGGCGAGGGCTTCACCTTCATCCGTTGCGCCGCACTCAGCGCCAGCTCAGCCGCCGCCCGGTCGTTACACACCAGGCCCATGTCACAGCCGGCACTCAGCGCCGCTTCGATACGGCTGGCCGCATCACCCACCACATGCGCCCCGGCCATCGACAGGTCATCACTGAAGATCACCCCGTCAAAGCCCAGCTCGCCACGCAGGATGTCCTGCAGCCAGCGCCGCGAGAAGCCGGCCGGCTGGTTGTCGACCTGCGGGTAGATGACATGCGCCGGCATCACCGCTGCCAGTTGCCCGCTCAGGCGGGTGAACGGCACCAGGTCGGCCTGGCGCAGCTGCTCAAGGCTGCGCTCATCGGTAGGGATGGCCACATGCGAGTCGGCCTCGGCCCAGCCATGCCCCGGGAAATGCTTGCCACAGGCGGCCATGCCCGCCGCATTCATGCCGCGAATGAAGGCCCCGGCCAGTTGCGTGGCACGCAGCGGGTCACCCTCGAAGGCGCGGCTGCCAACCACGGCGCTACGCTGGTGGTCCAGGTCGAGCACCGGCGCAAAGCTCAGGTCCAGGCCAACCGCCAGCACCTCGGTCGCCATCAGCCAGCCGCATTGCTCGGCCAGGTACTCGGCATTGTCATTGTCGGCCAGCGCACGCATGGCCGGCAGGCGCACAAAGCCCTGACGCAGGCGCTGCACACGGCCACCTTCCTGGTCTACCGCCAGGATCAGGTCGGGGCGAATGGCGCGGATCGACGCACACAGCTCACGCACCTGGCGCGGGCTATCGATGTTGCGGGCAAAGATGATCAGGCCAGCCACTTCGGGCTGGCGCAGCAAGTGACGGTCTTCGGCGGTCAGCCATTTACCGGCGATATCCACCATCAGGGAGCCTTGCAGGCTGACGGTCATGGGTAATCCTTCGTTGAAGACTGAGAGAAGCCCACTGGGGGCAGGCGGCTTGTTCGATGCGCACCGGGCAATGGACCGGCACCCGCTCGAACAGGCTTAGCAAGTCGGTGTTACGCAGGCGTATGCAGCCATGGGACAACGCCACGCCCATGGGTTCCGTATCCGCAGTGCCGTGCAGGTAGATATAGCGGCGGAACGTGTCGACCGCGCCCAAGCGGTTGACGCCGGGTTCGCAGCCGCTGAGCCAGAGGATGCGGGAGAGGATCCAGTCGCGCTCCGGGTTTTGCGCGTGCAGTTCCGGCGACCACACCTCACCCGTCCAGCGCCGCCCGGCCAGTACCGCGTTCAGCGGCAGGCCTGCGCCAATCTTTGCCCGCACCTGATGCAGGCCGCGCGGCGTGCACCCCGAACCGTTGCGCTCGCCGGCGCCGTTACGCGCCGTCGACACGGGCACGCGCACGCGCAACTGGCCACGGGCAAAACCGTACAGGCATTGGTCGGCAAGGGAAATGTGCAACAGATCGAGGTCGGGCATGGGCGCTAGCTTAGCCGAAGCGCCCTGCCCCGCCCAGCCTTCAGGCTTTGGCGGTGGTAGCGCTGACGCTGGTCTTGGTACGCGGGCGCAGCTGGGCGGTGGCCATGGCGTCATCGGTGACACCGCTGTCGGCACGCATGCCGGCCGCCAGGAACGGCACCATCAGGCGCATCACCTGTTCGATCGAGGTATTGATGCCGAAGTCGGTCTCGGCGATCGCCCGCAGGGCCTTGATACCGGACATGCTGAAGGCCGCAGCACCGAGCATGAAGTGCACACGCCAGAACAGCTCCAGCGGTGGAATGCGTGGCGCGGCCTCGTTGACCAGCAGCATGTAGCGGCGGAATACCTTGCCGTACATGTCTTCCAGATAGCGCCGCAGGTGGCCCTGGCTCTGGCTGAAAGCCAGGCCCAGCAAGCGCATGAAGATCGACAGGTCATTGTTGCTGCGAGGCTGCACCGCCAGCGCCTGCTCCACCAGCATTTCCAGCAGCTCTTCAAGGCTGGGCTTTTGTTCCGGCTTGGCCTGACGCCGCTCCAGCTCACGCTCCAGGCTGGCGCAAAACGGGCCGAGGAAGCGCGAGAACACCGCCTGGATCAGCGCCTTCTTGGAGCCGAAATGATAGTTGACAGCCGCCAGGTTGACCCCGGCCTTGCTGGTAATCAGCCGCAACGAGGTTTCGGCGAACCCCCTTTCCGCGAACAACTGCTCGGCAGCATCGAGAATGCGTTCAACGGTTTCCGATTGGGCCATGACTACTCCGGGTACTCCGCCAGACAAACAGGTGTTTGAAACATACGTTTCAGCCCTGCTTCTGTCAAGGCTCGGTGACCGGGCGGTCGCCATTTAAAAGCGCCAGACGGCCGGCTGCAAGCGCCACCTCTGCTGTTTATTGCGCCTTTTGGCTTGCAGCGCATCCAGTACTGTATATAATCCCAGTCACTGTACAAAAAGACAGAGCGCTCACCATGTTGAAACTGACGCCACGCCAAGCCGAAATTCTCGCGTTCATCAAACGCTGCCTGGAAGACAACGGCTTCCCGCCGACGCGCGCCGAGATCGCTCAGGAGCTGGGCTTCAGATCGCCCAACGCCGCCGAGGAGCACCTCAAGGCCCTCGCCCGCAAAGGCGCCATCGAGATGACCCCGGGCGCCTCACGCGGCATCCGCATTCCCGGCCTGGAAGCCAAAGCCGAAGAAAGCGGCCTGCCGATCATCGGCCGGGTTGCTGCCGGCGCGCCGATCCTTGCCGAACAGCACATCGAGCAATCCTGCAACATCAGCCCCGCCTTCTTCCACCCCCAAGCCGACTATCTGTTGCGCGTACACGGCATGAGCATGAAAGACGTCGGCATCTTCGACGGCGACCTGCTGGCGGTACACACCTGCCGCGAAGCCCGCAACGGCCAGATCGTGGTGGCGCGCATCGGCGACGAAGTGACCGTCAAGCGCTTCAAGCGTGAAGGCAGCAAGGTATGGCTGCTTGCCGAGAACCCCGAATTCGCCCCCATCGAAGTCGACCTGAAAGAACAGGAGCTGGTGATCGAGGGCTTGAGCGTCGGCGTCATTCGCCGCTGATCCAGGAGGCGTCATGCAGCAGTTCATTCACGCACCCGAGCAAGCCCAGTTGCCCCTGTTCGAAGCATTTCTCGCCCAGCCCGTGCTACCGGGCCTGAAAGCCAGTGAACTGGCACGCAAGAGCAGCCAACCCGAGCGGTTCAGCGAACTGTCGCTGCGCGGCGCCCCTGGGCACTGCCAAAGCCTGCTGGCACCGGTACTGCGCGAGCTGAGCGAAGAGGACGAGGCCCGCTGGCTGACCCTGATCGCTCCACCCTCCAGCCTGACCCAGGCCTGGTTGCGCGATGCCGGGCTCAACCGTGAACGTATCTTGCTGCTGCAACCTCGCAGCAATCAAAGCCCGCTGCAACTAGCCTGCGAGGCCTTGCGCCTTGGCCTCAGCCACACCGTGGTGAGCTGGCTGGGTAGCGTCAATGCCACTGCACGCCAACAGTTGCTACGCGCGGCCAGTGCCGGAAATGCACAAAGCCTGAACATCCGCCTCGGCTGATGTTCAGGCTTTGTCTGTCACTTCAAAAAGCCTGACACGTTGCTGCACCCTTAGTGCAGCACACGCGGCCCTTCATCACGCTCAAGCTCGCCATCCATCAGGCGACCGGCCATCTGCACGCCCACACTGAGCATGGCCTTGGCCACTTCCACATGCTGGCCCTGCAGGAACACCTTGGCGTCTTCCGAGAAATCCAGGGTTACCAGAGAGCCCTCATCCTCGGCGCGACGCAGTTCGATGCGGCCATCAGGCAACTCGACAATTTCCAGAAACGACGTAGACATAAATGGCAGTTCTCCGCGAAAGGCCGCTAGTGTACCAGCCGTTGCGGCTATCAGCACTCACTCAACGCGTCGCGGAAACGTCTCACCAAGCCCTTGAGGTTGTTGCGCCAGCTTTCCAGCTCGGCACGCGACAGTGCAGGATGCTCGGGCTCATCGAGATTGACGGCCTGGATCAGGGGTTGGGTAACGTCAGTTTTCGGCGCCTTCTTCGCGACAGGTGGTCGGAACAAATCGGCATAAGCACCCAGCATTTGCGCCAGCCAGGTTTCGCGCTGGCGGGCGATTTCCAGTAGCTCAGCCACTTCCGGGATGGCGATGCCGTTCAGCGCGTCGTCAGCCAGTGCCTGCTCAACCGTTGCCACAACCGGCAAGCGATAGAAACCACCGATTTCATGGCACAAGCCCAGCAGCGCGCCGTACAGGTGGAACAGCGCCGATTCGCGCTCGGCCTGCACCAGGCCTTGAGCGTTCATGGCCTGGCTTTGCTCGGCCTTGGCCATGGACTCCAGAGCGAGGCCGGCGAAGAACAGTTTCTGGTTGGTACGGGTATACAGTTCCTGGGCCATTTCTGTGCCCTCCCATGAGGCTGCAAGGCGGATATCTGCATCATAAATGATTGGGGCCGCTTTGCGCCCCATCGCCGGCAAGCCAGCTCCCACAAAGATTGCATCAGGCCCGAGACCTACGCTGTACTTGTGGGAGCTGGCTTGCCGGCGATGGGCCGCGAAGCGGCCCCAATTACTGCACCGATGAATCAGCGCTTGTCTTCAACCTTCCACGCATTCCCGTCGTAGAACGCCTTCCAGCCGGTCGGCTTGCCATCGACCTCGGACTGCACGTACTGCTCCTTGGTCTTGCGGCTGTAGCGGATTACCGCCGGGCGGCCTTCCGGGTCTTTCTGCGGCGCTTCGCACAGGAAGTGGTACTTGGGGTCGATCTCATGCTTGTGCGGCACAATTTCCAGCACCAACGGCGCACGGGTTTCGCGGTTTTTCGGGAACTGGCTGGCGGCCAGGAACAACCCCGAAGCGCCGTCACGCAGCACGTAGGTGTCGTCGACCTTTTCGCACTTGAGCTCCGGCATGTCCACCTTGTCCATCTTCGGCGGGGCAGCCTCACCACTCTTGAGCAGCTTGCGGGTGTTCTTGCACGTTGCGTTGGTGCAACCGAAGAACTTGCCGAACCGGCCGGTCTTCAATTGCATCTCGCTGCCGCACTTGTCGCACTCCAGGCTCGGCCCTTCATAGCCCTTGATGCGGTAGCTGCCTTCCTCGATCTCGTAGCCGGCGCAATCCGGGTTGTTACCGCAGATGTGCAGCTTGTGCTTCTCATCGAGCAGGTAGGCATCCATCGCCGTGGCGCAGATCGGGCAGCGGTGCTTGCCCAGCAACACGCGGGATTCCGATTCGCCCTCGTCATCAGCGGCAATCTCGTCACCCGGCACCAGGTTGACGGTGGCCTTGCAGCGCTCTTTCGGCGGCAGGCTGTAACCCGAGCAACCCAGGAACACACCCGTGGAAGCGGTGCGGATCATCATCGGCCGGCCACATTCCTTACAGGCAATGTTGGTCATGGTCGGCTGGTTGGCGCGCATGCCGTTTTCGCTGGACTCGGCAGTCTGCAGCTTCTTGCTGAAGTCGCCGTAGAACTCGTCGAGCACGTTTTTCCAGTCCCGCTCACCCTGGGCCACGTCGTCGAGGTTCTCTTCCATGTCGGCGGTAAAGCCGTAGTCCATCAGGTTGGAGAAACTCTCGGACAACCGCTCGGTGACGATGTCGCCCATCTTCTCGGAATAGAAGCGGCGGTTGTGCAAGGTCACATAACCACGGTCCTGGATGGTCGAGATGATCGCCGCATAAGTCGACGGGCGACCAATGCCGCGCTTTTCCATTTCCTTGACCAGGCTGGCTTCGGTGAAGCGCGCCGGCGGCTTGGTGAAGTGCTGGCTCGGGTCGATCTGGATCAGCTTCAGCGCTTCGCCCTGGACCATTTCTGGCAGCACGTCATCTTCGCCCGGCTTGCTCTGCTGTGGCAGCACGCGGGTGTAACCGTCGAACTTGAGAATGCGGCCCTTGGCACGCAGCTCGAAGTCGCCAGCCGCCACGGTGACGCTGGTGGACAGGTACTGCGCCGGCGGCATCTGGCAGGCCAGGAACTGGCGCCAGATCAGCTCGTACAGGCGCTCGGCGTCACGCTCCATGCCACTGAGCTTGGTCGGGTGGGTATTCACGTCAGAAGGACGAATCGCTTCGTGCGCTTCCTGAGCGCCTTCCTTGCTGCCGTATACCAGCGGTGCTTCCGGCAGGTACTGCTTGCCGAACTCGCGCTCGATGTAGCTGCGCGCCATGTCCAGGGCATCGGCCGACAGGTTGGTCGAGTCGGTACGCATATACGTGATGTAGCCGGCTTCGTACAAACGCTGGGCCATCATCATGGTTTTCTTCACCCCGAAGCCCAGGCGGTTACTGGCCGCCTGCTGCAGGGTGGAGGTAATGAACGGTGCCGATGGCTTGCTGCTGGTCGGGCGGTCTTCACGCTTGACCACGCTGTAGCTGGAAGCCTTGAGCTTCTCCAGCGCCGCCATGGCCTGGGCTTCGTTCAGCGGTTTGAACGCCTCACCCTTCTCGCGCGCCACCTCGAAACGCACCTTGGCGTTTTTGGCGGTGCCCAGGTCGGCGTGGATCTCCCAGTACTCTTCCGGGATGAACGCGCGGATTTCGCGCTCGCGCTCCACCACCAGCTTGACCGCCACCGACTGCACGCGACCGGCAGACAGGCCACGGGCAATCTTGGCCCACAGCAGCGGCGAAACCATGTAACCGACCACACGGTCGAGGAAACGGCGCGCCTGCTGGGCGTTGACCCGGTCGATATCCAGCTCGCCTGGCTGCGAGAAGGCCTCCTGGATGGCCTTCTTGGTAATTTCGTTGAACACCACGCGCTTGTAGCGGGTGTCGTCACCACCGATGGCTTCGCGCAGGTGCCAGGCAATGGCTTCCCCTTCGCGGTCCAAGTCGGTTGCGAGATAGATGGTGTCGGCATCCTTGGCCAGGCGGCGCAGCTCTTCGATCACCTTTTCCTTGCCAGGCAGGATCTCGTACTTGGCCTTCCAGCCATGGTCAGGGTCGACACCCATGCGTGCCACCAGCTGGCGACGGGCCTTTTCTTTTGGCGAAAGGGCCGGAGCCTCACCCGCGGCCTTGCCACGCTTGGCGGCTGGCTCTTTGCTCGCGCTGGCCGAACCGCTGGTGGGGAGGTCTCGGATATGGCCGATACTCGACTTCACCACGTACTGGTTGCCCAGGTACTTGTTGATGGTCTTGGCCTTGGCCGGGGATTCCACAATGACCAGCGATTTGCCCATGGATCGGAGTATTCCTGAATCTGAAGATGAAAAACGCGTCAGGTGCCAGACGCGGCACCGCTATATATAGTGGCAAAAGTGTGAGGTCAAGCTCGAACGATCATGCGTGCGACTTGCCCAGCAACCCGGGCAGCCCCTCTTCGGCCTTGACCAAAGCAAAGCGTGGCACCTGCTCGCCGTCAACCTCGACAGACTCCTGGAACATCGAAAGTGGCCGTACCCAGAAGCTGTAATCACCATACAGGCACTGGTAAAACACCATCCACTCTTCGCTCTCGGAGTGCCGTGCAACACTGAAGACACGGTACTCAGGCCCTTTGTAATGCCGGTATACGCCTGGTTGTATCTGCATGTTGCCCACCCTCTTGACTTGAACCTGAAAAAAACAAAAACCGGGGCACAAGGCCCCGGCTGCTGTCCCGCTACGCGATCAGACGCGTTCGAAGACAGTGGTGATACCTTGGCCGAGGCCGACGCACATGGTCGCCACCCCCAGGGTACCGCCATTCTGCTTCATGACGTTGAGCAGGGTGCCCGAAATACGTGCCCCGGAGCAACCGAACGGGTGGCCCAAGGCAATGGCGCCGCCGTGCAGGTTAACCTTCTCATCCATCTTGTCGAGCACTTTCAAGTCTTTCAGCACTGGCAGAGCCTGTGCGGCGAAGGCTTCATTGAGCTCGATGAAGTCGATATCGGCCATGGTCAGGCCGGCACGCTTGAGGGCTTTCTGGGTCGACGGCACCGGGCCATAGCCCATGATTGCCGGGTCGACACCGGCCACCGCCATCGAACGAATCACCGCCAATGGCTGGATACCCAGGTCCATGGCGCGCTGGCCGGACATCACGATCATGCACGATGCGCCGTCGGTGATCTGCGACGAGGTACCGGCAGTGACGGTACCGCCTTTCGGGTTGAACGCAGGCTTGAGCGATGCCAGGCCTTCGAGGGTGGTTTCCGGGCGAATGGTTTCGTCGAAATCGAACACCTTCAGGAAGCCGTTCTCGTCGTAGCCCTGCATCGGGATGATCTCGTCCTTGAACTTGCCTTCGACCGTGGCCTTGTGGGCCAGCTGGTGCGAACGCAGGCCGAACAGGTCCTGTTGCTCACGGGTGATGCCGTGCATCTTGCCGAGCATTTCCGCAGTCAGGCCCATCATCCCGGAAGCCTTGGCGGCGTGCAAGGACAGGTGCGGGTTGGGGTCGACGCCGTGCATCATGCTGACGTGGCCCATGTGCTCCACGCCACCGACCACGAACACATCACCGTTGCCGGTCATGATCGCCTGGGCAGCCGTGTGCAGCGCGCTCATCGACGAGCCACACAGGCGGCTGACGGTCTGGGCTGCGGAGGTGTGCGGGATCTGGGTCATCAGCGAGGCCATGCGGGCGATGTTCCAGCCCTGCTCCAGGGTCTGGTTGACGCAGCCCCAGATCACGTCCTCGACCTCTTTCGGGTCAACCTTGTCGTTGCGTTCCAGCAGCTTGCTGATCAGGTGCGCCGACATGTCTTCGGCGCGGGTATTGCGGTGCATGCCACCCTTGGAGCGGCCCATTGGCGTGCGACCGAAGTCGACAATCACCACGTCTCTTGGATTCAGGCTCATATCAAATCTCTCGCTCTAGCTCGTTGACCGCTCAGTTGAAGAAGCGCTGGCCGTTCTTGGCCATTTCACGCAGCTTGGCGGTCGGGTGGTACAGCGGCCCCAGGTCGGCGTACTGATCGGCCAGGGCAACGAATTCGGCCACACCGATCGAGTCGATGTAGCGCAGCGCACCACCGCGGAAGGGAGGGAAACCAATGCCGTAGACCAGGCCCATGTCGGCTTCGGCGGCGGTTTCGACAATGCCGTCTTCCAGGCAACGCACGGTCTCCAGGCACAGCGGGACCATCATCCAGTTGATGATGTCTTCGTCGGTGACTTCACGCTGCTCGAAGACGACCGGCTTGAGCACGTCCAGCACGGTGGCGTCGAAGACTTTCTTCGGCTTGCCGCGCTTGTCGGTTTCGTAGGCATAGAAGCCCTTGCCGTTCTTCTGGCCCAGGCGGTTGGCCTCGTACAGCGCGTCGACGGCCGAGCGGCGGTCGTCTTTCATACGATCCGGGAAGCCTTCGGCCATCACGTCGCGGCCGTGGTGGCCGGTGTCGATGCCGACCACGTCCATCAGGTACGCCGGGCCCATTGGCCAGCCGAACTTTTCCATCACCTTGTCGATACGCACGAAGTCGACACCAGCGCTGACCAGCTTGGCGAAGCCGCCGAAGTACGGGAACAGCACACGGTTGACCAAGAAGCCCGGGCAGTCGTTGACCACGATCGGGTTCTTGCCCATTTTCTTGGCGTAGGCCACGGTGGTGGCGACCGCCACTTCACTGGATTTTTCGCCACGGATCACTTCCACCAGCGGCATCATGTGCACCGGGTTGAAGAAGTGCATGCCGACGAAGTTTTCCGGGCGCTTGAGCGCCTTGGCCAGCAGGTTGATGGAGATGGTCGAGGTGTTGGAGGCGAGGATTGCATCGTCCTTCACCTGGCCTTCCACTTCAGCCAGCACGGCCTGCTTCACTTTCGGGTTCTCGACCACGGCTTCGACGACGATGTCGACATTGGCGAAATCGCCATAGGACAGGGTCGGGCGAATGGCGTTGAGCGCCTCGGCCATCTTGGCCGGGGTCAGGCGGCCCTTCTCGACGCGGTTGCCGAGCAGCTTGGAAGCCTCGTTAAGGCCCAGCTGGATGGCTTCCTCGCGGATATCCTTCATCAGGATCGGGGTGCCCTTGACCGCCGACTGGTAAGCGATACCGCCACCCATGATGCCAGCGCCGAGCACGGCAGCCTGCTTCACGTCGTGGGCGATTTCGTCATGCGCCTTGGCCTTGCGCTTGAGCTCCTGGTCGTTCAGGAACAGGCCGATGAGGCTTTCGGCAACCGAGGTCTTGGCCAGCTTGGCAAAGCCTGCTGCTTCGACCTCCAGCGCCTTGTCGCGGCCGAAGTTGGCAGCTTTCTGGATGGTCTTGATGGCTTCGACCGGTGCAGGGTAATTCGGGCCGGCCTGGCCAGCGACGAAGCCCTTGGCGGTTTCGAAGGCCATCATCTGTTCGATGGCATTGAGTTTGAGCTTTTCCAGCTTCGGCTGGCGCTTGGCCTTGTAGTCCAGCTCGCCGCTGATGGCGCGCTTGATCAGGTCCAGGGCACCGGCCAGCAGCAGCTCAGGGGCGACCACAGCGTCCACGGCACCCACTTTCAGGGCGTCTTCGGCGCGGTTTTCCTTGCCGGCGGCAATCCACTCGATGGCGTTGTCCGAGCCGATCAGGCGTGGCAGGCGCACGGTGCCGCCAAAGCCTGGGTAGATACCCAGCTTGACTTCCGGCAGGCCGATCTTGGCGCTGGTGGACATGACCCGGTAGTCGGCGGCCAGGCACATTTCCAGGCCACCGCCCAGGGCGATGCCGTTGATGGCGGCAACGGTCGGCACTTCGAGGTCTTCGAAGGCGTTGAAGATGCGGTTGGCTTCCAGGTTGCCGGCGACCAGTTCGGCCTCGGGCAGCTTGAAGTTGTCGACGAACTCGGTGATGTCGGCGCCGACGATGAACACGTCCTTGCCACTGCTGACGATCACGCCCTTGACCGAGGCGTCGGCCTTGATGGCATCGACGGCCTGGCGCAGCTCGTTCAGGGTCAGGCGGTTGAACTTGTTGACGGACTCACCCTTGAGGTCGAACTTGAGCTCGACGATGCCACTTTCAAGAGCCTTAACCGTGATGGCTTTACCTTCGTAAATCATCAACTGATCTCCACGATATGGAAGCTGAACTGTACACGCCGATCGCTGCAGCAAAAGCAGGCCTAACTGCCCCGCCCCAGGCACACCCGTCAGCGCGCTAGTCGGAAGTATGGCTTGGCGTCACGACATACAAACGCTCAATTCATACGCCCGTTTGATTTGGGTGTGCACACATTCTCCGAAAAGATCGGCGTTGTCAAATGCTCACGAGCATGGCGAAAACGCGACTTTCCAGTCATTTTGTATCGTCTTGGTACAAAACATGATGACAGTGATCGCCGGCCATTCATGTCAGCGATTGACCACAGCCACTTGCAGCGTGCTGCAACTTTCCGCTTGCACGGCAACCCCGGGCGGCTACACTGGCACTTGCTTGAATGAATACCCGGCCTGCCTGGCCTTTTCTGCGCAGCAGAACGCAAAGCGGCGACTTGGCACCCCACCCCTTCAGGGTTCTGCCAAGCCGCCGCTTTGTCGTTCAATGATCTGGAATTTACATCGCACCCTGTAGGAGCGGGTTTACCCGCGAAGCAGACACCGCGGTGCCTGGCACCGGCTTTGCCGGTGTTCGCGGGTGAACCCGCTCCTACACTGACCGTGCAAGGCAGGTATCAGGCAAGGGTTTCGAGGACGTAGGCAACATCCTGCAATACAGCCGTATCGCCCCGCTCAGTCCAGTACAACGCGATCATCCGAGCATCCGCCTCGACCTTGTAAACGCTCGCCGGCAAGCGCGCCAGGGCCTCCACGAAGCGCGGGTCTTCGCAGGGTTCACGCCACTGGTTCCACCACACCCCCGGGCTGACCTGCCAGAAGCTGAAGCTGTCCTCGCGCCCACGGCGCCGGGCGCGGTGGTACTGCGGGCAAGGGCTTGGCGGCTCCTTTTCCAGCCAGTGCGGCCATTGCTGCGGCGCCAGCTGCATGGCCAGGCCCATGCGCCTTGCTTCCAGGCGCAGCTTCATCTGCTCACTCTGTTTGCGCGAGGAACGCAGCCAGGAAAGCGGGCTGAGAATCAGCGCAAGGATTGACACCACCAGCAATACCGTCATATCAGTAGATCCCATAAAGCGTTGCAAATGAGCTGGTTAGCCATTTTTCACGGAAGACCCGCCCGAAAGCGACCATACTTCTTCTATCGCGATTGTCAGGAGTACCGCTCATGCAATACGAACATTTGTTGGTCGCCGTCGACCTGACCGAAGAATGCGACCCGGTGATCAAACGCGCCATGGCGCTGGCCGCGCCTTCGAATGCCAAGGTGTCACTGGTACACATCGTCGAACCGATGGCCATGGCATTTGGCGGTGACGTACCGATGGACCTGTCGCAACTGCAACAGCAACAGTTCGACCAGGCCAAGGAGCGCATGGACCGACTGTTCAACAAGTACCCGGACATCCAGCGCGGTGACTCGCACCTGACTTACGGCCAACCGCGCCAGGAAATTCACCAGCTGGCCAAGGACCAGAAATGCGACCTGATCGTGGTCGGCAGCCATGGCCGTCACGGTCTGGCGTTGTTGCTGGGTTCCACGGCCAATGACGTGCTGCATGGGGCGCCGTGTGATGTGCTGGCGGTGCGGTTGCTGAAGAAGGAATGATTTAACCTGTTCCGGCCTCTTCGCGGGTAAACCCGCTCCCACAGGGATTGCAACACCCTTGTGGGAGCGGGTTTACCCGCGAAGAGGCCAGTACAGATTGAAATCTGATCAGCCTTCCAGCTCGGCCCAGCGCTCTACCAGTACATCCAGCTCACCCTGCAGCTTCTCGATCTTGGCCAGCACCGCCGAAGTCTCCGCAATTGGCCGCTGATAGAAGCCCGCCGCATTCACTTCTTCCTGGGCTTCAGCCATGCGCTGCTCCAGCGCGTCGATCTGCCCCGGCAGCATCTCCAGCTCACGCTGCAGCTTGTAGCTGAGCTTCTTCTTCGAGGCTTCTTCCACCACCGGCGCAGCAACAGGCGCAGGCTTGGCCTCGACCTTCTCCACCACCGCACTGTTGAGGGCCGACTTGCCGCCCTTGCTCTCGGTCACGCCCAGCAGCTTCGGCGAGCCACCCTGGCGAATCCAGTCCTCATAACCACCGACATACTCGCGCACCTTGCCCTCGCCTTCGAACACCAGGGTGCTGGTGACGACGTTGTCGAGGAAGGCCCGGTCGTGGCTGACGATCAGCACAGTGCCCTTGTAGTTGGACAGCACCTCTTCGAGCAACTCGAGGGTTTCCACGTCCAGGTCGTTGGTGGGTTCGTCGAGCACCAGCAGGTTGGCCGGCTTGCTGAACAGCTTGGCCAGCAGCAGGCGAGCACGCTCACCACCCGACAGCGCCTTGACTGGCGTGCGCGCACGCTGCGGGCTGAACAGGAAGTCGCCCAGGTAGCTCAGCACGTGGCGGTTCTGGCCGTCGATCTCGATGAAGTCACGGCCTTCGGCCAGGTTGTCGATCACGGTCTTTTCAAGGTCGAGCTGGTGGCGCATCTGGTCGAAATAGGCCACTTCGAGCTTGGTGCCGCGCTCTACCTTGCCTGCAGTCGGCTCAAGGTCGCCGAGCATCATCTTCAGCAAGGTTGTCTTGCCGGTACCGTTGGCGCCCAGCAGACCGATACGGTCCTCGCGCTGCAGGACCATGGAGAAGTCCTTGACCAGCATCGGCCCGTCAGGGTGATGGAAGCTGACGTTTTCCAGCACCATCACCTGCTTGCCGGACTTTTCTGCCGCTTCGATCTGGATGTTGGCCTTGCCCTGGCGCTCACGGCGTTCGCCACGCTCCACACGCAAGGCTTTCAGCGCACGCACACGGCCTTCGTTGCGGGTACGGCGGGCCTTGATGCCCTGACGAATCCACACCTCTTCCTGGGCCAGACGCTTGTCGAACAGCGCATTGGCGGTTTCTTCGGCGGCCAGTGCGGCCTCCTTGTGCACCAGGAAGCTGGCGTAGTCGCCGTTCCAGTCGATCAGGCCGCCACGGTCCAGCTCAAGGATACGGGTGGCCAGGTTCTGCAGGAAGGAACGGTCGTGGGTAATGAACAGCACCGCACCGTTGAAGCCGCGCAGGGCTTCTTCGAGCCAAGCGATGGCACCGATGTCCAGGTGGTTGGTGGGCTCGTCGAGCAGCAACAGGTCGGGCTCGGACACCAGCGCCTGGGCCAGCAGCACCCGGCGACGCCAGCCACCGGACAGCTCGGCCAGGGTCTTGTCGGCGGGCAGTTGCAGGCGGCTGAGGGTGCTCTCTACCACCTGCTGCAGGCGCCAGCCATCGCGGGCTTCCAGCTCGTGCTGGACGTGCATGAGCTTTTCCAGGTCTTCGTCACCCTGGATGTTCATGCTCAGGTGATGGAACTGCGCCAGCAACTCGCCCACGCCGTCCAGGCCAGCGGCCACCACATCGAACACCGTACGCGCGTCGGCCACCGGCAGTTCCTGCGGCAATTCGCCGATCTTCAGGCCCGGGGCACGCCAGATTTCACCGTCATCGCCCTTCTGCTCGCCCTTGACCAGGCGCAGCATGCTCGACTTGCCGGTGCCGTTGCGGCCGATGATGCACACCCGCTCGCCACGAGCGATCTGCCAGGACACTTTGTCCAGCAGCGGCATGGCGCCGAATGCGAGGGACACATCGCTGAATTTGAGCAGGGTCATGTTGGTCTCCATAAATCGGGCGCGCATTCTACCTGACTTGGCCCTCGACGGCATCCGCCAGGCCAACCGACGAGTGCCTGGCGACATCTGGTCGAACTTAATATCCCGATACAAGCACAGTGCTTTCACCCGCTGCCGGCAAACAGCTAAGCTAAGGCAATAGCTTTCAACAGTGCTGGCTCCGCCGTCACTTCCCCATGGTTCAACTGCCCGGACGTATCATGCGCAGCCGCCTGTTACATATTGCATCCTGCCTGCTGCTTACCGCTGCCACCTGCGCGGCGCAGGCCACCGACCTGACCCTGCAACGCCAGTACTACGACGAAGCCAAGCGTGCGCTGGCCAAAGGCGACAAAGGCCCGTACCTGCGTTACGCCCAGGCCCTGAACGACTACCCGCTGACGCCCTACCTGGCCTACGACGAACTTACCGCCCGCCTGAAAAGCGCCAGCAACCAGGAGATCGAAGGCTTCCTCGCCAAGCACGGCGACCTGCCCCAGGCCAACTGGATGAAACTGCGCTGGTTGCGCTGGCTGGCCGAACGGGGCGAGTGGGACACCTTCGTCAAATATTACGACCCCAAGCTCAACTTCACCGAACTGGACTGCCTCAACGGCCAGTACCAGCTCAGCCACGGGTTGCGTGCCGAGGGCTACGCCACGGCCGACAAACTGTGGAACGTCGGCAAGTCTCAACCTGCCGCGTGCGACACACTGTTCGGCATGTGGGCCGCCGAAGGCCAGCTGACCGAGGCCAAGCGCTGGGAACGCACCAAGCTGGCGGCCCAGGCGCGCAACTACGCCCTGGCCAACAACCTGGTCAAGACCCTGACCACCCTCGGCCCGCAAGGGCGCCTGCTGGTCGACGTGGCGCAAAAACCGGAGCTGCTCAACCAGCCGTCGCGCTTCACCCCGGTCAACGAAGCCATGTCCGACGTGGTCAGCCTCGGCCTGCGCCGCCTGGCCCGCCAGGACCCGGAGCGGGCCATGGCCTTGCTGGACGATTACGCCCAGCGCATGCACTTTTCCCGCGACGAGAAGGTCGCTATCGCCCGCGAAATCGGCCTGACCCTGGCACGCCGCTACGACCCCCGCGCCCTCGACCTGATGACCCGCTACGACCCAGAACTGCGCGACAACACCGTCAGCGAATGGCGCCTGCGCCTGCTGCTGCGCCTGGGCCGCTGGGAAGACGCCTACGAGCTGACCAAACGCCTACCCCAGGACCTGGCCAGCAGCAGCCGCTGGAAGTACTGGCAAGCACGCAGCCTGGAGCTGGCACAGCCGAATAACCCGCAGATCCCGCTGCTGTACAAGACCGTGGCACGTGAGCGCGATTTCTACGGCTTCCTCGCCGCCGACCGGGCGCAGACGCCTTACCAGCTGAACAACAAGCCACTGCTGCTGAGCCCGCAACTGGTCAAGAAGGTACGCAACACGCCCGGTATCCAGCGCGCACTGGAGTTCCACGCCCGCGGCCAGATCGTCGAAGGCCGCCGCGAGTGGTACCACGTGAGCCGCCACTTCACCCGCGACGAAATGGTTGCCCAGGCGCGCCTGGGCTATGAGCTGCGTTGGTACTTCCCGGCCATCCGCACCATCAGCCAGGCGCAGTACTGGGACGATCTGGACATCCGCTTCCCGATGGCCCACCGCGACACGCTGGTGCGCGAAGCCAAGGTCCGCGGCCTGCATTCGAGCTGGGTATTTGCCATCACCCGCCAGGAAAGTGCATTCATGGAGGATGCGCGCTCACCGGTGGGTGCCAGCGGCCTGATGCAACTGATGCCGGCCACAGCCAAGGAAACCGCGCGCAAGTTCAGCATCCCCTTGGCGTCACCGGCGCAGGTACTGAACCCGGACAAGAACATCCAGCTGGGCGCCGCGTACCTGAGCCAGGTGCACAGCCAGTTCAACGGCAACCGTGTGCTGGCTTCGGCGGCCTACAACGCAGGGCCCGGGCGCGTTCGCCAGTGGCTGAAAGGCGCCAAGCACCTGAGCTTCGATGTGTGGGTGGAGTCGATCCCGTTCGACGAAACACGCCAGTATGTGCAAAACGTGCTGTCGTATTCGGTGATCTACGGGCAGAAGCTGAATTCGCCGCAGCCGCTGGTGGATTGGCACGAGCGGTATTTCGATGACATGTAAGGTTTGCTGAGCCTGAACCGGCCCCTTCGCGGGTAAACCCGCGAAGAGGCCAGTGCAGCAAACCAAGTTACTCCAGAACTTCGACTTCCATCCCTACCTCAAGCCACCCACTGCCATCCACCGCCAGGTTCTGCCCGAACAGCACATCCCCCTCTTTCTCGCGGAAGGTCTTGAGCGTGGCCATAGGCTCCCGGTCGGCACTTCGCTCCCCGGTAGCCGGGTCAATCGTGGTAAAGATGCAGCGCACACTCGGTTTAAGCACACGAAACTCCAAGCTGCCTATGCGAACCCGCTTCCAGCCATCTTCGGCGAAGGGCTCAGCCCCCTGCACCACCAGGTTGGGCCGAAAGCGCAGCATCTCCATGGGCCGGCCAACACGCCGACTGAGCTCATCGAGCGAGCCCTGGCCAATCAGCAGCAAGGGGAAACCATCCGGAAACGCCGCCCGGTCACTGTTGAAACCATAACCATTGGGCAGGTAGCGCGCACGCTGCTCCGGGCAATGCACCAGGCGCACGGCCTTGCCCAGCAGTTCGCTCAGCCAGGCCGCCACTTCATCGCCTGCATCAGGCACTCGCAACGTATCGCGCCAGATGGTCACGCCACGCAGGGCTTCGTCGGCAGCGGGTACAGGTACCCGCAATGGTGCCTGCCCGGGCGCCTGCAGCAGCAACTCGCCACTGTCGTCTTCACACGCCTGCAACTGGCCAAGTTGTGGCCATGCGCGCTGGGTCAGGAAGCGTCCGTTTTCTTCCTCGACCACCATCCAGCGCCGGTCACCCTGCAACCCCAGCAACCCAACCGGTGAAGCCTGCAGGCTTTGCGCCTGCCCCGACTTCACCGGGTATCGATACAACTCACTGAGAAACATCCCTGCTGCCTCGCGTCATGCCAAAAGCCAAGCTTATACCTGGCCGGCCCAGGGTTCACGCAGTGGCGGTGTCCAGTAGCAGGCGTTGCTTGACCACGTCGACCAGGCGATCGGGCTGGAACTTGGACAGGAAGTTGTCGCAACCCACCTTTTTCACCATGGACTCGTTGAAACTGCCCGACAGCGAGGTGTGCAGCACCACGTAAAGCTGGCGCAGGCGTGCATCACTGCGGATCTCGGTGGTCAGCCGGTAGCCGTCCATTTCCGGCATTTCGGCATCGGTAAATACCATGAGCAGCTTCTCGCACACGTCTTCGCCGGCATCGGCCCAGCCCTTGAGCATACGTAGCGCTTTCAGGCCATCACTGGCCACATGCAGTTTCACGCCTAACTGGGACAGCGTATCGCGCAACTGCGCCAAGGCCACGCTGGAGTCATCCACCAGCAGCACCTCGCGGCCACGCGCCCGGGCCAGCACCGGGTCGGCGAGTTTGTCGCCAGAGACCCGGGCGTTGTACGGCACGATCTCGGCCAGCACCTTCTCTACGTCGATAACCTCCACCAGCTTGTCATCGACCTTGGTGATGGCGGTCAGGTAGTGTTGGCGCCCGGCACTGGAAGGCGGCGGCATGATCGACTCCCAGTTCATGTTGACGATGCGGTCCACACCACCGACCAGGAAAGCCTGCACCGAGCGGTTGTACTCGGTGACGATGATGGTGCTGTCCGGCCCCGGCTGCAGCGGGCGCATGCCAATCGCCTGGGACAGGTCGATCACCGGCAGGGTCTGCCCGCGCAGGTTGACAACACCGCAGACGAAGGCGTGGCGCTGGGGCATCAAGGTCAGTTTGGGCAGTTGCAGCACCTCCTGCACCTTGAACACGTTGATCGCGAACAACTGGCGACCGGCCAGGCGAAACATCAGAATTTCCAGGCGGTTCTCACCCACCAATTGCGTGCGTTGGTCTACCGTGTCGAGAATGCCAGCCATTGGAAACCCCCCAGGCTTGAGTCGGAAAAGGTGAAATCATCTACCCTGTATCGGCGGTTTCACGCGCACCTTGACCCTTGCGGGAAAATACCGCCAAGGCAATTGATATCACTTTACCATCATGCTTTACTGCGGGCACACCGGGATAAACCGAGGGGGCTGCAAAAGTTCCCCACCCTGGCCCCGCATCAGGGAAACCCTTAGTCGCAATCGGGCGCAACCTGATGTTCGCGATATCCTTTAGCCATTAATGTGACGCCATTCTCACTGCATGAATGGAGTCAGGCTTTTGCTAGCTATCGTTTCGGCGTGCCCGCCCCCTGCGCCTACCCCACGCGCGGGGACCTGACAATGGACACTGCCTTATCGTTCGACGATGCCCTGCAGGGCTTCCTGCTGGATGCCCAGGTACTGCTGACCCAGGCGCAGGAATGCCTGCAGCATCTGGAACTGATCGACAATGATCCGGATGCCTGCCGCTGCCTGGGCAACGCCCTCGACAGCCTCGCCCGTCAGGCCACACGCCTGGGCCTGCGTGAAGTCGCCCATTACACCACTGCCCTTCAACAGTTGCTCGCCCCGGCCTGCCACGGTGGTTGCCTGCAACGTGCAGCCCTACCCGCGATAGGGGAGTGCCTGACCCTGCTGGCCTGGCAACTGGAACTGGTCGACACCCGTACCGGGCGGCTGAACCTGGACATCGGCGAGCAACTGGTGCTACTGGGTGAATTGGCAAAGGTCGTGCAACAACCTTTTGCGTCAGCCTGTACGTCATGCGATGAGCAAGGCAGCGTGTGCATTCACACCCAGGGTGAAGTGGCAGCCAGCAGCCGCCCTGACCGGTCTAACCCGGCGCTTTAATTGACGCATAGTGCAACTAAGTACCGTTGTTCAAGCCCCACCATGGTCAAACTTGGAAAGTTCTCCAGGTTTTCAGTGGCCCAAGTTGAACCCTGCCCCCGCTAGTTGCAGTACAAGTGCGTACAGCACGATTAAAGGGTGGCACTTTGCTACCCGAAAAGACCGGACCAGCAGGCGTTTCAAAGCGTTTCCCAGCCGCGACCGATGCAATGCAAAGTGGTAATATGCGCCCCCACAAAGGCTTGCAACCTGAAGCAAGGTTGCAAGATCACGCATTCGAAAAAACATCGAAAGTACTGCGCCAAAGCCTCTGACCAGCATTGTGCAAGGCCTCCATCAGCAATACTTCAGTGGCTTTCCTACTTATGTTCCCACGCTTGAAGACTTCTCTGCGTTGCTGCTCCCGCGCTGCCCTGCTGCGTTGGGCAACGGTCGGGCTGTGCGTGGCCTCGCTGGTTGCGAACCTGGCGCTGTACCTGGCCAGCCAGGCCATCCCGGCCAGCCTGCTGGTGCTGCAGCTGGCCGCCACGCTGGGCGCCGCCGTTCAACTGGGGCTGGGCGCCAGGTCGATCAGCCTGCGCCCGGCCGAACTGGCCGAGCGCATGCTCAAGGTGCAGGAAGACGAACGTCAGCACCTGAGCCGGGAACTTCACGACGATATCGGCCAATTGCTCACCGCTGCGAAGCTGCAGTTGCAGTGGCTGCAGCGGCGTATGCCCGACGAGCTGCAGGGCCACTGCGATGCCTTGCGCGGCACGCTGGATGACACCCTGGGCAACGTGCGCGATGTGTCCGCCCTGCTCAACCCCCGGCAGCTCGCCAGCCTTGGCCTGGAAGCCAGCCTGCGCGCGCACCTGGTACGTACCCTGGCCAGCAGCAGCGTGCACTGGAGCCTGGCGTGCAACCAGCGCCTGGGCGGCATCGACGAAGCCGTGGCCATGGCCGTGTTCCGCATTACCCAGGAGGCGGTGACCAACATGTTGCGCCACGCCCAGGCACACAACCTGGTCATCCGCCTGCAGCGCACCCCTGAAGGGCTGGCACTGTCGATCCACGACGATGGCCGTGGCTTCATCCCCGTCCGACACCCGGCCGAGGCAGGCCAGCGCGGCCTTGCCGGCATGCAGGAGCGGGTAACCGCGTTGCAGGGCAGCCTCGACATCACCAGCCAGCCTGGCCTGGGCACGCAGATCGAAGCGATGTTCCCCTGGCCCCCGCGCAGCCAGCAACGCGCCCGGAGTACTGCCACCCATGACCTGTAGACTGCTGCTGGTTGACGACCATTCGCTGATCCGCGCCGGGGTGCGCGCGCTGGTCTGTGACATTCCTGGCTATGACGTGATCGGCGAAGCTGACGATGGCGGCCAACTGCTCGAACAGGTGCGCACGCTGGCGCCCGACATCGTCTTGCTGGACATTTCGATGCGCTCCACCAGCGGCCTGGACGCCCTGACTCAACTGCGGGCCAGCGGCAACGCCTGCAAAGTGCTGATTCTGTCGATGCACACCGACCCCGACCTGATCATGCGGGCGCTGGAAAGCGGCGCCCACGGCTATCTGCTCAAGGACACCAGCGCCACCGAACTGGAGCAGGCCCTGAGCGCAGTGCGCAACGGCGAGCGCTACCTCAGCCCGGCCATCGCCCACACCGTCATCAACCAGGCGCTACGGCACACCAAACAGGGCAAGCAGGCCGCTGGCGAGCGGCATAACCTCACGGCCCGGCAACTGGAAATCCTGCGCCTGATCGTGCGCGGCAAGTCCACCCGGGAAATCGCTGCGGGCCTTGGCCTGTCTATCAAGACGGTCGAAACCCACCGTTCGCAAATCATGAAGCGGCTGCAGATTCATGACGTGGCTGGCCTGGTACTGTTTGCCGTACGCGAGAAAATCATCAGCCTGGACGACTGAGCAATGGCGACCCGGCCGGCAGGTGCAGGCGTATCGCGGCTGGCCTGGCCTGAAAGCGCAGGTTGTCGGCCTGCAACGGCTCGCCATCGAGGTTGATATCCAGCCCCTGCGAACTCTTGATTTCCACCCAGGGCAGCCGGGCCCGAACGAACAGGCCATCACCGGCCAGCAGATCGCGCAGAGCCCCGACCACTTCCTGCGGCGCAGGCAGGATGGCGATGTCCAGCAAACCGTCGTTCACCACCGCTTCAGGGCATAGCACCTGCCCTCCCCCAGCCTGGCGGCCATTACCGATACCCAGTGCCAGCAAGCTCCCTTGCCACTGAAAATCAGGCCCTTGCAGTTCCACCGAAGCTGCCTGCAGTTCGCTGAAGCGCGACAAGCCGGTGAACAGGTAGGCGGCCGCCCCCAGCACTTTTTTCAGGTCTTCGGAGGTGTTGGCGGTAACCTGGCTGCCAAATCCGCCTGTGGCCATGTTAAGGAACAACTGGTCGCCAGCCTGGCCCAGGTCTATCGCCTGGGCCGGCGTGTTCAGCAACGCCAGAGCCGCAGCAGGCTCCAGCGGTATACCTGCGGCTCGGGCGAAGTCGTTGGCAGTGCCAAGGGGCAACAGCGCCAGGCTGGCATCGGCGCCGGCCAGCCCCATGGCTTCGGCCACGTCGCGCAAAGTGCCATCCCCACCACCGGCGACGATATGGCTGTAGCCTGCGCTCAGCGCCTCACCGACCAGCCGCTGCGCATCACCCGCCTCCCAGGTGACACGTACATCCAGTGCCCAGCCGGTATCGCGCAGGTCATGCACGGCGCTGCGCAGTTCTTCGTTCATCGCCTGCTTGCCGTGCAGGATCAGCATTGCCTTGCGCCCTTGCATTGCGCGTCTCCGTGAAGTTGAACCACCCAGATCTCGACCATGCGCAGCCACGGATCGTTGCATGGGTGCAAAAAAATAACGAAGCCGGCGCGGTCTTTTTCCCACACCCGACAATGCGCGGCTATGCTCAGAAAATGAACTTTTGACAAGTTTTTGACCCAGGCCAACATTTTTCCTAGGGAGGTCAGCCTTTTGACTTCTGTTCGCCGGGCCAATCTCGATCCTGGCCATGGACGCGCCCCCCGGCAGTGGAGTGCATAGCGCTGCCGATGGGCGCGTCTTTTCATCCGCAGCCTTCAGCGAGGATTCCGGGTCATGCGCATTCTCTGGACACTGCCGTACCTGCCTTGGCCAACGACCAGCGGCAGCAAGACCCGGCAATACCACCTGATGCGCGCACTGGCACAGCAAGGCCACCGCATTACCCTGCTGGTGCAGTCGAAAATCCCGCTTAGCGATGCGGCCCGCGAAGCCCTGGAGCCGCTACTCGAACGGCTGATCGTGCTACCCCGCCGGCCACTGCACAGCCCGCTGAACTTGCTGGCCTCGCCGATCATCGACTACCCCATGCGGGCGATCATCAATGGCCTGTCCCCTTGCCTGCGGCACCGCTTCGAGCAGTTGCTGGACGAACCGTGGGACGTGATCCAGATCGAGCACAGCTACAGCTTCCAGCCGTTCGAAAAGGCTCTGCAGGCGCGCGGGCTGCCCTACATGCTCAGCGAGCACACGCTGGAGTCCGTGATGGGCGGTGCCTGCCACGACCGCCTGCCGCTCTGGCTGCGCCCGCTCAATGCCTTTGACCGCTGGCGCTACCGGCGCTGGGAACAGCGGGTGCTGCGCCAACCTACCGAGCTGGTGGCGGTCAGCGCCCACGATGCCGAGCTGATCGCGCAAATCAGCGGGCGCCCGGTGAACGTGGTGGTCAATGGTGTGGATTGTGATTTCTACCAGCACGTGCAACCGGCGCTGCATAGCCAGCGCTTGTTGTTCGTGGGCAACTTCGAGTATGGCGCCAACCTGGAAGCCATCGAGTGGGCGCTGGAAGACATCATGCCGCAAGTGTGGATGAGCAACCCGGCGGTGCGCCTGGCGATAGCCGGGCATGCGCTGCCGATCAGCTGGAAATTGCACTGGAACGACCCGCGCATCGAATGGTTCGGTTACCGCCCTGACCTGCGCGAGCTGCAAAAGCGTTCGGCACTGTTCTTCGCCCCGCTGCGCTATGCCGGCGGCTCCAAAGTAAAAATCCTCGAGGCCATGGCCGCCGGCCTGCCGGTGATCACCACCGGCATAGGCGTATCGGGCCTGGCCGCGAACAACGGTGAGCACTACCTGGGCAGTGATGACGGTGACCAGCTCGCCCTGCTGATCACCCAACTGCTCAACCAGCCCTGGCGCATGAGCCAACTGAGCGATGCCGGGCGGCAATTCGCCCGACTACGCCACGACTGGAGCGTGGCGGCCCAGCAACTGGAGAACGTGCACATGCGCCTGGCCCAGGCAGCGCCCGCCGAGGCCGCGCCGCTGGGCAGTGCCTGGCTGGGCCGCTCAGCCAAGTAGCTCGCTGAAGGGGATGAACGGCACGCTATCGCCCGGTTTTGGCGTACTGCCTTCGCGCACCTCCACCAGGCCCTCGGCCCAGGCGGCACTGCGCAGCACCCCCGAGCTCTGGTTCTTGTAGATGCGCACCTGGCCCTGTTCGATGCGCGCGCGCAGGTATTCGCGGCGCGTGCCAGGCTTGGGCCAGTCGAAGCCCGCCGGCATGTCGAAACGCAGCGGCGTGACATCGGCCACCCCCTGACGACGAAGCAAGTAGGGCCGGGTCAGCAGGCCAAAGGTGACCAAGGTCGAGGCAGGGTTGCCCGGCAGGCCGATCACCGGCACGCCCTGGAAGTGACCGAAGGTCAGCGGTTTGCCCGGTTTGATCGCCAGCTTCCACAACGCCAGCTCGCCGGCTTCGCGCAGGGCAGCACCGAGGTAGTCGGCCTCCCCCACCGAGACACCGCCGGTAGACAAGATAAGGTCAACGTCGCCCAGCGACGCCAGGCAGGCACGGGTACGTGCAAGGTCATCCGGCAGGATGCCCGCATCGACCACGTCGCAGCCCAGTCGCTGCAACCAGCTGACCAGCAGCCGACGGTTGCTGTTGTAGATTTGCCCAGGGCCCAGCGGCAGGCCGGGCTCGACCAGTTCGTCACCGGTGGACAGCACCGCCACCCGTACCTTGCGCACCACATCCAGGCGACCATGGCCCAGGGTCGCCGCCAGGCCCAGTTCGATCGGCCCAAGGCGGGTGCCGGCGCTCATTACCTGCTCACCCTTGCGGGTTTCCTGGCCCTGAGGGCGTATGTTCTGCCCGGTTTGCAACGTTTCAAGAAAGCGTACCCGGCCATCTTCGAGCACCTCGGTGTTTTCCTGCATCTCGACGCAGTCGGCCCCTTCCGGCACCGGCGCACCCGTAAAGATGCGCGCGCAGGTGCCTGGCTGCAGCGGCTGTGGCGCATGCCCGGCAAAAATGCGCTGGCTGACCGGCAGCGGCTGGCCCTGCCAGTCGGCGCTGCGCAAGGCATAACCGTCCATGGCGCTGTTCGGCCAGGGCGGCAGGTCGAGCGAGGCCACCAGGTCGGTGGCCAGCACGCGGCCTTCGGCCTCGGCCAACGGCAGGTTTTCGGTCTCGCGGATGGGCGCCGCCTCGGCCAGCGCCAGCAGTTGCTCCAGGGCCTGCTCCACCGGCATCAGCGGCCGGGCCTGGCCGGCCTCAGCCACGGCTGTCACAGGCCGCTGCCTGCTTCAGGTGTGCAACGAAGTTGCACGGGCGATGGCGGGCATCGAGCTGTTCGGCAAGGATGCCATCCCAACCGGTGCGCACGGCGTTGGTCGAGCCCGGCAGGCAGCACACCAAGGTACCGTTGGCCAGCCCGGCCAAGGCACGCGACTGCACCGTGGAGGTGCCAATGTCGGCCACGGAGATCTGCCGGAACAACTCTCCAAACCCCTCCACCTGTTTGTCCAGCAGGCAGGCCACCGCCTCGGGCGTGCTGTCGCGGCCGGTAAAGCCGGTCCCCCCCGTGATCAACACTACCTGCACGTTGTCATCGGCGATCCAGGTGGCAACCTGGGCGCGGATCTTGTACAGGTCATCCTTGAGCAGCACGCGCTCGGCCAAACGGTGGCCGGCCGCACTCAGGCGGTCGACGAACAGCTGCCCGGAGGTGTCGGTGTCGAAAGTACGGGTGTCGCTGACCGTGAGCACGGCGATGTTCAGCGCCACGAAGGGGGTATCTGCCTTGGCTTTCATGGGTGTCCGTCACAACAGGATGAGATGCCCGCAGTTATATCACAGCGCACCTTTCCCGACGTTGCGCCCATGGCGATTGCCCTCGGTCAATAGGCCGGGTTTGCCGCTATGCTGCACTAAAGAAGGAACTTGCATGGACACCCTGCGTCTTAACTGACAACTAGCACCATCGCACTGGAGAAACACGATGATTCAACGGACCCTACCCGCCTTCCTGCTCGCCCTGGGCCTGGGCGCCCTTGCCGGCTGCGCTTCGCCGACCGTCATTACCCTGAACGATGGCCGCGAAATCCAGGCCACGGACACCCCGAAGTACGATGAAGACTCCGGTTTCTACGAATTCGAGCAACTGGATGGCAAGCGCACCCGCCTGAACAAGGACCAGATCCGCACTGTCAAAGAGCTCTGATCCAGGCGCCCGTTTTGCAAAGCCCCTTTAAACAACAAGGGCTTGTGTGCAAAAACGGGATGCAGTAGGATTTTGTTCATCGGAGTGTAGCGCAGCCAGGTAGCGCGTCTCGTTCGGGACGAGAAGGCCGCAGGTTCGAATCCTGTCTCTCCGACCAGATCCTGCTCGAAAAGCCCGCCTTGTGCGGGCTTTTTGTTGTGCCTGAAAACGGTCAGGCCGTCAGGCGCGAGGTCACCTCACCCAACTGCCCCGACAACCCATGCAAGCGCTGCCCGGCCTGCTCGGTATGCTGCACGGCCTGCTGGTTGGCCGTGGCAATACGGGTGATTTCGATCAGGTTGCGCGAAATGTCTTCGGCTACGCTGGTCTGCTCTTCGGCCGCCGTGGCGATTTGTCGGTTCATGTCGCGGATCGCCTCTACGGACTGGGTGATGCGCTGCAGCATCTGCCCGGCCTGCTGCACCTGCTCGGCCCCCTCCTCGCTGCGCTGCTGGCCGCTTTCGATCGCCTTGACCGCTTCTACCGCCCCCGACTGTACGGCCTCGATGATCTGGTGGATCTCGGCAATCGACGCAGCCGTGCGCTGGGCCAGGCTGCGCACCTCATCGGCAACCACCGCAAAACCACGCCCGGCTTCGCCAGCACGGGCCGCTTCGATGGCTGCGTTGAGGGCCAGCAGGTTGGTCTGCTCCGCGATGCCACGGATCACCTCCAGCACTTTGCCAATGCGCGTGCTGTCGTGCTCCAGGTCGCGGATTACCGCCGCCGTGCCGGCGATTTCGCGGTTGACCACACCGATAATGTCGATGGTCTGCTGCATCACCTGCTCGCCGGCCTGGGCGCTGTGGTCGGCGTCATCTGCCGCGCGAGCGGCCTCGGCGGCGTGGCGGGCGACCTCCTGGGCGGTGGCGGACATCTCGTGCATGGCCGTGGCCACCTGGTCGGTACGCTGGAACTGGTCGTGGGTGCCACGGGCCATGTCGCCGGCGATGCTGCGCAACTGGCCACTGGCGCCTTCCAGCTCCTGCGCGTTGTCCTGCAGGCGGCCAACGGTCTCGGCAAGGAAGTCGCGCAGCGTGTTGGCAGCCCGCGCCAGGCGCCCCAGTTCATCTTCACGGCGGCTATCGACCCGGGCGGCGAAACGCCCTTGGCTCAGTTGCGCGACATACTCGATCAGTTGGCGGATCGGCTCGATCAGGCTACGGTTGACCAGCCACAGGCTGAGCAGCCCCACCAGCACCGCCGAAGCCAACATCACCAGCAAGCCCAGCCATACCGTGCGCTCGGCGCTGGCGCTGATGCTGGCCGCACGCTGGCGCGCATCGGCACGCAACTGCTCGACCAGCTCGCTCATCTGCTCGCTGGCGGCGCGGTCCACGCCTTTGACCGCCTGGTCGCCGGCTACCGGGTCACCACCTGCGGCAAGGAAGGCCTGGCGGCCCTGCGCATAGGCCTGGCCCAACTGCCGGTGGCTGTCACGCAGCTGCTGCAACGGCGCCTTGAGCCTGGCGTCGCTGCTGTCGATCAATTGCCCGAGCAGCGCTTGAACCTGTTGTTCACGGGCCTGGAACTGCTGCCAGTACTTGTCCATGTCTGCCGGCTGACGCCCGCGCAGCAACACGTTCTTCCATTCCTGTACCTGAATCTTGAATTGCAGGTTGGCTTCGTCGATCAATTGCGAGGCCCGCAGCGGCCCGTCGACCAGCTCGGCATAACCGCGCACGCTGGACGACAGGAACTGGAAACACACCAGGGCGATCAGCAACATCGCCGCCAGGCTGCCGCCGAGCAGCGAGAGAATTTGCACTCTGAGGGATTTACGCAACATCTAGGGTCTCGGAACCAGAGAGAGAGGGCTGGGGCCGCTGTGCAGCCCCCATGACTGGCAGGCCAAAAAAAAGCTGCCATCAAGCAATGGCAGCCAGGTCGAGCACTTACGCAACAGTTGAGGCAGATACTCTCAGGCAATTGCTACAAAAATGTTACAAAACCGCGACACCCTACCCTGTGGTGAACTGCAAGGCCGCCAAGCGCGCATACAGCGGGCTTTCCTCGATCAACTGACGGTGTGTGCCCACCGCCACCAGCCGCCCCTTGTCGATGACCGCGATTCGTTCGGCATGCTGCACCGTGGCCAGGCGATGGGCGATCACCAGCGTGGTGCGCCCGGCCATCAGGCTGGGCAACGCCTGCTGGATCAGGTGCTCGCTCTGTGCGTCGAGGGCGCTGGTGGCTTCATCCAGCAACAGGATCGGCGCATCCACCAGCAACGCCCGGGCAATCGCCAGGCGCTGCCGCTGCCCACCGGAAAGCCCGATGCCGCCCTCGCCCAAGGGCGTCTGGTAGCCTTGCGGCAGCTGCCGGATGAATTCATCGGCATAGGCACCGCGGGCGGCTGCCTCGACTTCCGCCAGGGTTGCCTCGGGCCGGCCATAGCGGATGTTGGCCTCCACCGTGCCACGGAACAGCGAGGGGTTTTGCGCCACCAGGGCGAACTGGCTGCGCAGCTGGTCAGGGTCGAGGGCGGTAATCGCCTGGCCATCGAGCAGGATGCACCCTTGCTGTGGGTCGTAAAAACGCAGCAACAAATCGAACAGCGTCGACTTGCCTGCACCCGAGGGGCCAACCAGGGCAACGGTCTGCCCAGGTTCGATGGCCAGGCTCAGGCCATCGACAGCCGCCACCGTAGGCCGTGACGGGTAGGCGAACACCACCTGCTGCAATTCGATGTGCCCGCTGGCCCGCTGTTTTGGTAGCACCTGCGCCAGCTCGGGCGGCAGGATTGCACTGCGCGCAGCCAACAGTTCGGCAATACGCTCGGCGGCACCGGCGGCACGCTGCAGCTCGCCGATCACCTCACTGAGGGTACCGAAGGCGCTGCCGACGATCAGGCTGTAGAACACGAATGCAGCCAGCTCGCCTGCAGAAATACGCCCGGCAATCACGTCCATACCACCGACCCACAACATCACCCCCACCGCCCCCAACACCAGCACGATCACCAGGGTGATCAGCCAGGCACGCTGGGCAATCCGCTTGCGGGCCACGCTAAACGCGGCTTCGACCGTGCCCGCGAACAGTTCGCGGTCGTGCGCCTGGTGGTTGTAGGCCTGCACCGTCTTGATCTGCCCCAGCGTTTCGGCCACGTAGCTGCCCACATCGGCCACCCGGTCCTGGCTCTGCCGCGACAGGCTGCGCACCCGACGGCCAAACAGCAGGATAGGTGCCAGCACCAACGGCAGGGCCACCACCACGATACTGGTGAGCTTGGGGTTGGTGATGAACAGCAACACCACGCCGCCGCTGACCATCAACGCGTTACGCAGGAACATCGACAACGATGAGCCGATGACCGACTGCAGCAAGGTGGTGTCCGCCGTCAGCCGCGACTGGATCTCGGAGCTACGGTTGTCTTCGAAAAAGCCGGGGTGCAGGCCGATCAGGTGATCGAAAACGGCGCGACGGATATCGGCCACACACCGCTCGCCAATCCACGAGACCAGGTAAAAGCGGCTGAAAGTGCCCACCGCCAGGGCCAGCACCAGCAGCAGGAACAACCCGATGGTCTGGTTGAGCTGGTGCGCGGAGCGGGTCATGAAGCCCTGGTCCACCAACAGGCGGATACCTTGGCCCATCGACAGGGTGATGGCGGCAGTGACCACCAGGGCCAGCAAGGCCAGCAGCACTTGCCGGCGATAGGGGCGGACGAAATGCCAGGCCAGGCGCAAGGCGCGGCGCTGACGTGGGGAAACCGATTCGGGCATGGCGACGACCACAATGCGGGGGAAGCCGCAGACTACCACTCATCCAGGCTGTGGGAATGCCTGCAGGTTGCTATAGCCCATCGGTCTAACCAGACTATGGAGCTTTCACAGCGTTTCTGTTGGACTGTTTCCAGCGTGATACGGAAACAGTCACAGGCCAGTCACGGCTCAGGGCTAACCTGGGCCAGAACCTGATGAGGAGACACCGAATGAGCTTGCAGCATGGCAGCGACAACCAAAAGCCCAAGACCACCCCGCAACCTAAGGTGTGTGGCTCGATCATCGACGCCCAAGGGCGCGAAGTGCCGATTACCGAGCAGATGATCCAGCAGGCCTGCGAGGCGCTGGAGAAGAGCCGGGTCAAGCGCGTACGCGAAGGTTGATCTGCGAATTACTTGCAACCCGGCGCTTGCGCCGGGTTTTTATTGGCCTGAATCAGGCCAACACCCCACCCAAGGCATTGACCAGCTGTGCCAGCTGTGGCGACTCACCCCGCAAGCGCACCGCCAGCCCTTCGATCTCGCGACGTGGCGGGTACTGCTTGCGCAACTGGTCGAACGTCGCCCGCTGCAGCTGCGGGTCGTCGCTCAGGCTGCGGCGGAAGTCCGCATCGTCGCGGCGCGGGTCGTACACGGCGCGGCACAGGGTCGCCAAGGCCCAGGCCGGGTCGGTGCCGGCATCCAGTTCGATTTGTGCCAGTGGCGGCCGGGGCAGCAAGTCTGCCAGTTGCACCTGCTCGTCCACGCCGAGGAAGCGGCACAACGCCTGATAGATCTGCGCCGTGCCACGCTGGCGGCCATCGAGGCTGTAGCCGGCAATGTGCGGCGAAGCCAGCGTGCACAGGTCGGCCAGTTGCAGGTCGACCTGCGGCTCGCCCTCCCACACATCCAGCACCGCATGCACGTCTTCACGGTCCAGCAGCAACTCGCGCAAGGCGGCGTTGTCCACCACCGGGCCACGACTGGCGTTGATCAGCCAGGCCCCTGGGCGCAACTGCGCCAGCTGAGCCTGGCCCAGCAAGTGCCAGGTCGGGTGCTCGCCGGCACGCTGCAACGGGGTATGCAAACTGATCACATCGCACTGCTGCAAAATCGTCTCGAGGCTGACGTAGTCGCCACCCTCGGCGGCCTGACGCGGCGGGTCGCACACCAGTACCTTCCAGCCCAGGCCGTGAAGCACCCGCACCAGGCGGCCGCCCACCTCACCCGCACCCACCACGCCATACACGCGTTCGGGCAATGCCACGCCATCCAGCTCTGCCAGGGTCAGTACGCTGCCCAGCACGTAGTCGACCACGCCGCGTGCATTGCAGCCCGGCGCACTGCTCCAGCGGATGCCGGCTTCGGCAAAGTAGTCCAGGTCCAGGTGATCGGTGCCGATGGTACAAGTGCCGACGAAGCGTACGCGGCTGCCTTCGAGCAGCTGGCGGTCGACCTTGGTCACCGAGCGCACCAGCAGGATATCGGCGTCCTTGACGCTGGCGGCATCGAGGCTTCGGCCCGGGTAGCGGCGAATTTCACCGAAACCCTGGAAGAAGGCATCGAGCAGCGGGATGTTCTCGTCGGCAACTATCAGCATGGCGCTCTCCTGTCTGGGGAACGCAGTGTAGGCGCAACGCGGGGCGTGTTCCAGAGCGCTTCAGTCGGCTTTTTTGCGGATCCAGTACAGGAAGGTGCCGGCGTCCTCTTGCTGCTGCAGCAATTCGTGGCCGAGGAAGTTGCAGAACTTGGGAATGTCACGACGGGTCGACGGATCGGTGGCGATGACTTTCAGCAGGCCGCCAGCGGCCAGGTTGCGCACATGCTGGTGCAGCATCATTACCGGTTCCGGGCAGTTCAGGCCGGTGGCGTCGAGGATGGCATCGGGGGTGAAATCGGTCATGGGGGGCTCCACAAATGATCGTTATTGTCGCGCATAGGGCCGTTTCGACCAAGGGGCTGGCTTGCAGCCCCCGAAATCAGCGCGGCTTCAGGTCCAGTCTGCGCAGATGGCAAGTCACTTCCTCACGGTCGTGATACAGCTGCTTGCAGGCAATCGATACCCGGATCTTGCGCGCCTTGAACGTCGCCTCCATGCGGTCGAGCAACCGGCGTACTTCGGCATAGCGTTGCTTCATCGGCAACTTCAGGTTGACCACTGCCTCGCGGCACAACCCCTCACCCAGCCAGGTTTCGATCAGCGAAGTGGTGCGCGCCGGCTTCTCGACGATGTCGCACACCATCCAGTCCACCGGCTGCTTCGGCTGCCAGGTGAAACCGTCGGCCATCAAGTGCTGCACCAGGCCGGTGTCCATCAGGCTTTCGGCCATCGGCCCGTTGTCGATGGCCGTCACCAGCATGCCACGACGTACCAGCTGGTAGGTCCAGCCACCCGGCGAGGCGCCCAGGTCGACACCGGTCATGTCATCGCCCAGGCGCTGTTCCCACTGCTCACGCGGGATGAACTGGTGCCAGGCCTCTTCCAGCTTGAGGGTCGAACGGCTGGGTGCCTCGCGGGGGAATTTCAGGCGCGGGATGCCCATGGGCCACAACGCGCTGTTGTTGGCCGGGGCCAGGCCGACAAACACCCGCCGGCCGCTGATGAAGGTGAGCAGCAGCCGTGGGCGGCTGGCATCTTCGACCAGGCGGCCGGCCTTTTCCAGGGCCTTGCGCAGCGGCACTTCGAACTTGCGACAGAAGGTGGACACTTCCTTGCCTTCGTTGCTGTCCAGCACTTCCAGCCACAGGCTGCCGAACACCGGGAAGTCGGCCAACTGCGCCAGCAGCACACTGATCCGGTCACTTTCCGGTAACTCGACAAAACCGCCACGGGCCCACTGCCGAGGGAAAATCAGCTCGTTGAAGCGCAGCGCCCCCATCAACCGCTCGGCACCGCCGTCTTCACTGCAGACAAACTCGGCGCTGGCACTTTGTGGCTTGCCTTTGGCATAGCCGGCAATGCCCAGGCGGGCGGCATGTTCGCTGATTTCGGCGCAAACCTCGCCCTCGAAACCGGGCCGGCAATGCATGAACAGGGTATTCATCTCTCACTCCACTACGGCTGGCGCGCAACAGGCGCCGGCAGGGCGGCGATGATAAAGGAAGATCGGAACCTGCGACATGCCCCATCGGTCCAGAAAAGGGTCAGGGGCCGCAAAGCGGTCTAACCTGACCTTTCAGCCAGGTCCGTACCGTGCGGACCGAAACAGAGCGGTGACACCGGTAAACCTTGAGTATTTGCCGGGCACCGGCGCAGAAGGAGTTGGCAATGCCCTCGCTCGATAGCCTGAACACCCTCAAGCCCCTCCAGGTCGGCAACCAGACCTACCACTATTTCAGCCTCACCGAAGCCGCCCGCCAGCTGGGTGACCTGCAACGCCTGCCCATGTCATTGAAGGTGCTGCTGGAAAACCTGCTGCGCTGGGAGGACGGCCATACCGTCACCGGCGACGACCTGCGCGCCCTTGCCCAGTGGCTGGGCGAGCGGCGCTCCGACCGCGAGATCCAGTACCGCCCGGCGCGGGTGCTGATGCAGGACTTCACCGGCGTGCCGGCCGTGGTCGACCTGGCCGCCATGCGCGCGGCCATGGCCAAGGCCGGTGGCGACCCACAGCGGATCAACCCCCTGTCACCGGTGGATCTGGTGATCGACCACTCGGTAATGGTCGACCGTTATGGCACACCGCAAGCCTTCAACGAGAACGTCGACATCGAAATGCAGCGCAATGGCGAACGCTATGCCTTCCTGCGTTGGGGCCAGAGCGCCTTCGACAACTTCCGCGTGGTGCCGCCGGGCACCGGCATCTGCCACCAGGTCAACCTGGAGTACCTGGGCCGCACGGTATGGACCCGTGAAGCCGATGGCCGCACCTACGCCTTCCCCGACACCCTGGTGGGTACCGACTCGCACACCACCATGATCAATGGCCTGGGCGTGCTCGGCTGGGGTGTCGGAGGCATCGAGGCAGAGGCGGCCATGCTCGGCCAACCCGTGTCGATGCTGATCCCCGAAGTGATCGGTTTCAAGCTGACCGGCAAGCTGCGCGAAGGCATCACCGCCACCGACCTGGTGCTGACGGTTACGCAAATGCTGCGCAAGAAAGGCGTGGTCGGGAAGTTCGTCGAGTTTTACGGCGATGGCCTGGCCGAGCTGCCATTGGCCGACCGGGCGACCATTGCCAACATGGCGCCGGAATACGGCGCCACCTGCGGTTTCTTCCCGGTCGACCAGGTGACCCTGGACTACCTGCGCCTGTCGGGCCGCCCCGAAGCGACCGTGCAACTGGTCGAGCACTACTGCAAAGCCCAAGGCCTGTGGCGCCTGCCTGGCCAGGAGCCGCTGTTCAGCGACAGCCTGGCGCTGGACATGCACGAGGTCGAAGCCAGCCTGGCCGGGCCTAAACGGCCACAGGACCGGGTAGCGCTGGGCCAGGTCAGCCAGGCGTTTGACCACTTCATCGAGCTGCAACCCAAACCGCTGGCCAAGGACGTCGGCCGCCTGGAAAGCGAGGGTGGTGGCGGCGTAGCGGTGGGCAACGCCGACCAGGCGGGCGAGATCGACTACAACCATGCAGGCCAGACCCACACCCTGCGCGATGGTGCAGTGGTGATTGCCGCGATCACCTCGTGCACCAACACCTCCAACCCCAGTGTGATGATGGCCGCCGGGTTGGTGGCGAAAAAGGCGCTGGAAAAGGGCCTGCAACGCAAACCCTGGGTCAAGAGTTCGCTGGCACCGGGCTCCAAGGTGGTCACCGACTACTTCAAGGCCGCCGGGCTCACCCCCTACCTCGACCAGTTGGGCTTCGACCTGGTCGGCTATGGCTGCACCACCTGCATCGGCAACTCCGGCCCGCTGGATGAAGCGATCGAGAAAGCCATCGGCAGCGCCGACCTCACCGTGGCGTCGGTGCTGTCGGGCAACCGCAACTTCGAAGGCCGTGTGCACCCACTGGTCAAGACCAACTGGCTGGCCTCGCCGCCGCTGGTGGTGGCCTACGCCCTGGCCGGCAGCGTACGGCTGGACCTGACGCGTGACCCGCTGGGTACCGGCAAGGACGGTCAGCCGGTTTACCTGCGCGACATCTGGCCCAGCCAGCAGGAAATTGCCGAAGCCGTAGCCAAGGTCGACACGGCGATGTTCCACAAGGAATATGCCGAAGTGTTCGCCGGCGATGCGCAATGGCAGGCCATCGAGGTGCCGCAGGCCGCCACCTACGTGTGGCAGCCCGACTCTACCTATATCCAGCACCCGCCGTTCTTCGACGGCATCAGCGGCCCGCCGCCACAGATCGTCGACATCCAGGGTGCGCGTGTGCTGGCGCTGCTGGGCGACTCGGTGACCACCGACCACATCTCACCGGCCGGCAACATCAAGGCCGACAGCCCCGCCGGGCGCTACCTGCGTGAGCAGGGGGTGGAGCCACGCGACTTCAACTCCTACGGTTCGCGGCGTGGCAACCATGAAGTGATGATGCGCGGCACCTTTGCCAACATCCGTATTCGCAACGAAATGCTGGCGGGTGAAGAAGGCGGCAACACCTTGCATGTGCCCAGCGGCGAGAAGCTGTCGATCTACGACGCGGCCATGCGCTACCAGCAGGAAGGCACCCCGCTGGTGGTGATTGCCGGCCAGGAATACGGCACCGGCTCAAGCCGCGACTGGGCAGCCAAGGGCACCAACCTGCTGGGGGTCAAGGCCGTGCTGGCGGAAAGCTTCGAGCGTATTCACCGCTCCAACCTGGTGGGCATGGGCGTGCTGCCGCTGCAGTTCAAGGCCGGTAACGACCGCAAGCAACTGGAGCTGACCGGCAAGGAGCAAATCGATGTGCTGGGTTTGAATGGCGCGCAGATCCGCCCGGGCATGAGCCTGCCCTTGCGCATCACCCGCGAGGATGGGCAGCAGGCGCAGATCGAGGTGCTGTGCCGGATCGATACCCTGAATGAAGTGGAGTACTTCAAGGCAGGGGGGATTTTGCATTATGTGTTGCGACAGCTGATTGCCGGCTAAGTCAGCAAAGCCTGGGGCCACCGCACAGCGGCCCCAGGCAGGGCTGGCATGCCTGCAATCGTTCACATTAAATAATCATTCAATAAAACCAGTCCCTTGCCGATACCTGTCGAAAGCCTTGCGGACTATCAACCCATGCGTAACAACCAGCCGATTACCCAGAGAGAACGGACTTTCCCTGCCCAGCAGCGGTTGATCTCCACCACCAATGCCAAAGGTGTGATCACCTACTGCAACGATGCCTTCATCGAAATCAGTGGGTTCACCCGCGAAGAGCTGACCGGTGCGCCGCACAACCTGGTGCGTCACCCCGACGTGCCGCCCGCCGTGTTCGCCCATATGTGGCAAACGCTCAAGCAGGGCCAGCCCTGGATGGGCATTGTCAAAAACCGCTGCAAGTCTGGCGACCACTACTGGGTCAATGCCTATGTCACGCCGATCTACGACAACAACCAGGTCGTGGGCTTCGAGTCCGTGCGGGTCAAGCCCACCGCCGAGCAGATCCGTCGCGCCGAGGCGCTGTACCAGCGCATCAATCAGGGCAAGCCGCCAGTACCGCGCCGCGACAAGTGGCTGCCGGTGTTGCAGGACTGGCTGCCGTTCATCCTGATCAGCCAGGTAGGCTTCCTGATCGGCAACTGGCTTGGCCACTCCTGGGGCTTCGCCTTGGCCGCCGGGCTTTCCGTACCGTTGGGCCTGCTTGGCCTTGGCTGGCAGCAGCGCGGCCTGAAGCGCTTGCTGCGCCTGGCCGAACAGACCACCTCCGACCCGCTGATCGCACAGATGTTTACCGACAGCCGTGGTGTGCAGGCGCGCCTGGAAATGGCCATGCTCAGCCAGGATGCCCGCCTGAAAACCTGCCTGACCCGCCTGCAGGACAGTGCCGAACACCTCAGCGACCAGGCGCGCCAGTCCGACGCCCTGGCGCACAAGAGCTCCTCGGGGCTTGAGCGTCAGCGGGTAGAAACCGAGCAGGTCGCCGCTGCAGTCAACCAGATGGCCGCCACCACGCAGGAAGTGGCCAACCATGTGCAGCGCACCGCCGACGCCACCCAGGAAGCCAACCGCCTGACCAGCCAGGGGCGGCAGATTGCCGGGGAAACCCGCGATGCCATCGAGCGCCTGTCGGCAGCGGTGGGTGAAACCGGCCAGACGGTGACCCAGCTGGCCAAGGACAGCGACGAAATTGGCGGTGTGGTCGACGTGATCAAGGGCATCGCCGACCAGACCAACCTGCTGGCGCTTAACGCAGCGATCGAAGCGGCGCGCGCCGGGGAAATGGGCCGTGGTTTTGCCGTGGTGGCTGATGAAGTGCGCCAACTGGCTCAGCGCACTGCAGAGTCCACCGGTCAGATCCATGGTCTGATTGCCAAACTGCAACAAACTGCCAGCAACGCCGTACTGACCATGGAAACCGGCCACCGCCAGGCGCAGGAAGGCGTCGACCGGGTGATGCAGGCTGACGAGGCACTGGTAGGGATCAGTGAAGCAGTCGCCAACATCACCGACATGGCCACCCAGATTGCTGCAGCGACCGAAGAGCAGACCGCAGTGGCCGACGAGATCAGCCGCAACATCAGCACCATTGCCGAACTGGCCGACCAGACCGCCGAACAGGCCTTGCACTCGGCACTGCTCAGCGAAGAGTTGACCAGCACGGCGGGGAGCCAGTATTCGCTGGTGGAGCGTTTCAACCGTTAAGGCCTGATACAGGCTTTCCCTGTGGGAGCGGGCTTGCCCGCCCCCCACAGGAACGGCGCAAGCCTGATTATCTGCGCTACCAATCCAGCCGCAACCGGCTCTCGAAATACCGCTCTTCCCCGCTCAACGGGTCTTCGAAGCGCAGGCTCTGCGCCAGCAGTTTCAGAGGCCGCTGATAGTCATCTTCTTCGTTCAGCAACTGCGGATAGAACGGGTCGTTGCTGATCCCCGCCCCCAACGCCGCCATGTGCACGCGTAATTGGTGGGTCTTGCCGGTTACCGGCGACAACCCATAGCGCCACAGCTCACCGTTCTTCTCCAACACTTCGGCCAAGGTCTCGCTGTTGGCCTCCCCTTCTACCTCATGCATGCGGAAAAACGGCTCGCCATGCACCAGCCGGCTTTTGTGTACCAGCGGATACTCATGCTGCGGCATGGCTGCGGCAATGGCCTGGTAGCGCTTGTCGATACGCCGCTCGGGGAACAGGCGCTGGTAGGCACTGCGGCTGTGCGGGTTGGCAGAAAACAGCACAAGCCCGGCGGTGTGACGGTCGATACGGTGCAGCGGCACCAGGTGCGGGTTATCCAGACGACGGATCAGGCGGCGCAGCAAGGTCTGCTCGACGTATTCACCGGTTGGCGTCACCGGCAGGAAATGCGGCTTGTCGGCCACCACCAGGTGCTCATCCACATGCAGGACCGTTTCCTGCACCGGGATTGGTCGCTCGTTCGGCACTTCACGGAAATAGTGCAAACGCATACCGCGCTTGTAAGGCAACCCGGCAGAAACCGCCCGCCCCTCGGCATCCAGCACCCGGCCACGGGCAAAACGGTCGAGCCACTGGGCGCGATCGATAGCCTTGAAATGGTCACACAGGCAATCGAGCACCGTCGCCCAGTTACCGGGGGGCAGGCACACCGTGCTGGCTTGCTGGCGGGCGGGGTCGAAAGGCGTGGTCATGGCAGGGCTCGAAACGTTCACGGCCGCGCATTATCCCCCAAGCCCGCGCCCTCAACCAGCCTGGCCTATGGCCTCGCTGCGCTCCTTCAGCCAGCGCAGCACCTGCACCGGCTCCCAGCGGCCTGGGTCGTAGAGGGCGTACAGCAACCCTTGGTAACCCACTACATCCAGCCCCCGGTGGTAACCGGCACGCTGGAACAGGGCCTCGATCTCGGCGAAACAAGTATTGAAGTGGACCTTGCCGAACGGGGTACGGTCATCGGTGACCAGGCCTTCGAGGCGCAGTTCCAGCACGGCATCGGCCACCCGCTCCACGGGCATGCGGTTGACGCTGTACTTGAGTTGCTCGACATTGAGCATGGGTTCACCTAGATACTGTATTTATATACAGCATACGAACATCCCCTTGCTGCCGTCAATGCGGTTCATTGCAGCCCCGGCAGATAGCGACCACCTTTATGAATGGTCAACACCTCCCGACGCGGCTTACCGCGTGACACGGAGAAATGCACCCAGTCATCGAACTCCAGGATGAGCTGATCGAAGGGCACGGTACTTTCCATGATTCGGCGCACGGTTTCCCGAGGGGTAACTTCGACTACCGTGAAGTCTGCCGCCAGCCCCTGCACATGCTGGCTGTTCGCGGCGCCGCCGATCAGCCGATTGACTCTCTCGCTCCGAAAACCGCTGCTGACGATGATTGGCATGCCGAACATTGCGCGCACTTGTTCCAGCGCGCAGCACAGCAGTTGCAGGTTGGCCCTGGCCTCGGGTGGAGGGATGTTACTGAATCCGTCCCTGGCGGCAAGCTGTGAAACGGTCATCTCATCAAGCGTGAAATGCGGGGTGATCAACATGGCGAGGCTCCCGATGACTGAATGTAGGCACCGGATCATCAGCTCACAGTCATCACCTTGGAGCAGGGACGCAGCTCCCCTGGAGCCATCACTGCGCGAGAAACGCCACCACCTGCTCGGCATCGAACGGCCAGTGCAACTCGCCGCCGTTGTCGCAGCGCCGCAGCACCGGAATGATCAGGCCATAACGCTCGAACAGGGCCTCGTTCTCGGCGATGTCGACCAGTTCAACCAGCAGGCCATGATCGACAAAGGGCATCAGCACGGCCTCGGCCACTTCGCACAGGTGGCAGCCGAGGGTGCCGAACAGTTGGCATTCAGGCAGCATGGGGTACGTTCCGGTATGGCTGGGAAAAACCTATTCTAGGTCCGTCCCGCCATCCGTGCACCTGACCTGGCTCAATCCTGGCTGGTGGCGCCAATGCGGTGCAGTGACAGGTCCGCGCCCTGGAACTCCTGCTCATGGCTCAAGCGCAGGCCATGCAACGCGCGGATTGCCCCGTACACGGCAAAGCCACCGGCCAAGGCCACAACCACACCCATCAGGCTGCCCAACAACTGGCTGGCCAGGCTGACACCGCCCATCCCACCCAGGGCTGTCTGACCGAATACGCCGCAGGCGATTCCCCCCCAGACGCCGCACAGCCCGTGCAACGGCCACACACCCAGCACGTCGTCGATCTTCCAGCGGTTTTGCGCTGCGGTGAAAGTCCAGACAAACAGCGCGCCCGCCACCAGGCCTGTGGCCAGCGCACCGATCGGGTGCATCAGGTCGGAGCCGGCGCAGATGGCCACCAGGCCGGCCAACGGCCCGTTGTGCAAGAAGCCCGGGTCGTTGCGCCCGGCCAGCAGGGCCGACAGGGTGCCACCGACCATGGCCATCAATGAATTGATCGCCACAAGGCCGCTGACGCCCTGCAAGGTCTGGGCGCTCATGACGTTGAAGCCGAACCAGCCGATGATCAGGATCCACGAACCCAGCGCCAGGAAGGGAATGCTCGACGGCGCAAACGCCACCAGCCGGCCATCGCGGTAGCGCCCGCGGCGCGCACCCAGCAATAGCACCGCCGCCAGCGCCAGCCAGCCGCCCATGGCATGCACCACCACGGACCCCGCAAAGTCATGGAACGGCGCGCCGAAGCGTGCCTGCAGCCAAGCCTGCACACCAAGGTTGCCGTTCCACACCACACCTTCGAAAAACGGGTAGATGAACGCCACGATCAACGCCGTGGCGCACAGCTGTGGCACAAAGCGCGCCCGCTCGGCAATGCCGCCGGAGATGATCGCCGGTATCGCCGCCGCGAACGTCAGCAGGAAGAAGCACTTGACCAGCGCATAGCCATGATCGGCAGCCAGCGTCGCCGCTGGCTGGAAGAAGTTGACGCCATAGGCGATCCAGTAGCCTATAAAGAAGTACACCAGCGCCGAGATGGCAAAATCGCTGAGGATCTTCGACAAGGCGTTGACCTGGTTCTTGTGGCGCACCGTGCCCACTTCGAGGAACGCGAAGCCGGCATGCATGGCCAGCACCAGAATGGCGCCCATCAGAATGAACAGGGTATTGGAACCGTGGACCAGGGAGTCCATCGCGCTGTGCATGTTTTCCATGAAATAGGCAGACCTGCTGAAAAAGGCACCAGGACAGTTCAAGAACCTGCATCCCTGCACCGAATCGGTGCCAGCCCCCTGCCCTGTTTTGGCGAACGGGGCGGAGCCTGCGTGGTTTTTTCTTGGGTTTGTCGTGGATTGGGTTAAGGTTTATCGGTATTCGCTGCATGGGCGCCCTGAATCGGCGCAAGGCGCGACAGCGGTGCCCCGCAACGTGGCAAACACTTAGCAAGGCCCATACCAGCACGGGCACTTGAACCTTCCGCGCGTGCTATCACTCGAATTACCAACACTCAATCGACAGGGAGAGACCCATGGCCAGCAAATCGGCAAAGACTGCACAAGAGATATTGATGGCTGACTTCCAGGCCTTGGTGCGCGACACCGAGAAACTACTGGCCGACACTGCCAACCTGGCCGGCGACCAGGCCGACGAGTTGCGTGAACAGATTCACGACCGCCTGGCCCAGGCCCGCGAAACCCTGCAACTGACCCAGGACTCGGTGCGCGAGCGCGGCCAGGCCGCGCTGGGCAACGCCGAGCAGTATGTGCAGGAAAACCCGTGGCAGGCGATCGGCATCGCCGCCGGCGTCGGCCTGTTGATCGGCCTGCTGGCCAACCGGCGCTAAGGGGTTCCCATGGAGAATGACGCCAACGGCGCCAGCGCCTCGGGCAGGCGCCTGGGCGCCGCAGCGCTGGGCCTGCTGCACAGCCACATCGAACTGTTCGGCATCGAATTGCAGGAGCAAAAGGGACGCACCTTGAGCCTGCTGCTGTTCGCCGGCCTGGCGCTGGTATTTGCGCTGCTGCTGCTGACGGCGCTGTCCGGGCTGTTGCTGGTGCTGCTGTGGGACAGCTATCGCCTGGCCGGTATCATCGGCCTGTGCGTGTTCTATGGCATGGCCGCGCTGTACTGCGGGCTACGCCTGAAGGCGGCGGTGTTCGACGAATCATCGCCGTTCGGCGCCACCCTCGAAGAACTTGCCAAGGACCGGGAGCGCCTGTTGCCATGAGCCTGCCAGAACTGCCAAACACGCGTAACCCGCGCGAACTGCGCAAGGCGCTGCTGCGCCTGCGCATGGAAATGCACCGCCAGGAAATCCGTCACGAGTCGGGACAACTGATGGAACCGCTGCGCCGTGTGCGCGGCATGGGCAGTTCGCTGCACGATGGCCTGGGGATCAAACACGCGCCCTTGTGGGGGATTGGCGCCGTGGTAGCGCTGGGTTTCCTCACCGGCAAAGGCGTGCGCAGCGGCAATCTGGCGCGCCTGGTGCGGCTGGGGAGCAGCTTGCTGCCGCTGGTGCGCCTGTACCTGCAAGGCAGCCGCCGCCCCTGAGTTTTGAATGACCCGCCCCCACCCAGGGGCGGTACCACCCTGCCCCTTGCGCAGATGAACACGACACGGGAAGCTAAAGCCTTCGATCCACAGGAGACCGCGCCTTGGACTGGCACACCCTGCTCACCCGCGAACGCCTGGGCAAAGCCCTCTATAGCGCCGATGAACTCGGGCGCAGCCCCTTCCACAAAGACCACGACCGCATCATCTTCTCCGGCGCTTTCCGTCGCCTTGGGCGCAAGACCCAGGTACACCCGGTTTCCAGCAACGACCATATCCACACGCGTCTGACCCATTCGTTGGAAGTCAGCTGTGTCGGTCGCTCGCTGGGCATGCGCGTCGGCGAAACCCTGCGCGACAGCCTGCCGGACTGGTGCGCCCCCAGTGATCTCGGAATGATCGTACAGTCGGCCTGTCTGGCCCACGACATAGGCAACCCGCCATTCGGCCACTCCGGCGAAGACGCCATTCGCCACTGGTTCCAGCAAGCCGCCGGGCGTGGCTGGCTGGACGACATGAACGACGACGAGCGGGCCGACTTCCTCAACTTCGAAGGCAACGCACAGGGTTTTCGCGTGCTTACCCAGCTGGAGTACCACCAGTTCGACGGCGGCACCCGGCTGACGTATGCCACCCTCGGCACCTACCTCAAGTACCCCTGGAGCGCCCGCCACGCCGATGCCATGGGTTACAAGAAGCACAAGTTCGGCAGCTACCAGAGCGAACTGCCCCTGCTCGAACAGATCGCCCGCAAACTGGGGCTGCCACAACTGGAAGACCAACGTTGGGCACGCCACCCGCTGGTGTACCTGATGGAGGCTGCCGACGACATCTGCTATGCACTGATCGACCTCGAAGACGGCCTGGAAATGGAGCTGCTGCAATACGCCGAAGTCGAAGCGTTGCTGCTCGACCTGGTCGGTGATGACCTGCCGGAAACCTACCGCCAGCTAGGCCCACGCGACTCGCGCCGGCGTAAGCTGGCCATTCTGCGTGGCAAGGCCATCGAGCACCTGACCAACGCTGCCGCCCACGCCTTCGTCGAGCAGCAACACGCCTTGCTGGCCGGGCAACTGGCGGGCGACCTGGTCGAGCACATGCACGGCCCGGCCAAGCGCTGCGTGCTGCAGGCCAAGGACATGGCGCGCAACAAGATCTTCCAGGACAAGCGCAAGACCCTGCATGAAATCGGTGCCTACACCACCCTGGAGATTCTGCTGAACACCTTCTGCGGTGCAGCCCTTGAACAGCACGGTGGGCGCACGCCATCGTTCAAGAGCCGCCGGGTGCTGGACCTGATCGGCAACAATGCTCCAGACCCCCATGCCTCGTTGCACAGTGCCTTCCTGCGCATGATCGACTTCATCGCTGGCATGACCGACAGCTACGCCAGCGAAATGGCCAGCGAAATGACCGGGCGCTCCAGCCCTACGTGAGTTGAGCTTTCGGTGCAGCCTGCCTCGGCTGCACCGCTCATTGCAGGAAACTTCCTACATATACTGACGGCAAATTAAACAACACGAATAAAAATCAATGAAAAGTTACCAAATGTGCTTTGACATCGAGTTAAACATACCCATTTCGTAGCCGGTTTTGTTTTATCTTGTAAGCCATTTCCCATATAGGGCTAACAGCCCATCCTCGCATGCCCGGCGACTTCCAACTGCGATAAGGTGCCACCTGTCACCCCAAACGACCGCAGGGAAGTTGAACATGCACTCCATATTTATTGTTGACGACCATCCGGTCATTCGCCTGGCCGTCCGTATGCTGCTGGAAAACCAGAACTACAAGATTGCCGGCGAGTCGGACAACGGCGTGGACGCCATGCAGATGATCCGGGAGAGCAACCCCGACCTGGTCATCCTCGACATCAGCATCCCCAAGTTAGACGGCCTGGAGGTACTTGCCCGTTTTCAGTCGATGGCCCTGCCCTTGAAGGTTCTGGTATTGACTGCACAGTCTCCGGCATTGTTTGCCGTGCGCTGCATGCATTCAGGTGCTGCGGGTTACGTGTGCAAGCAAGAAGACCTGGGTGAACTGCTCAGTGCGATCAAGGCGGTTCTGGCTGGATATAACTATTTCCCCAGCCAGGCCATCAATAACAACCCGACTACCGGTACCGACTTGCAACTTTTCCGCCAGGTGAATGACCGCGAACTGATGGTACTGCAACTCTTCGCCCAAGGCCGCAGCAACAAGGAAATTGCCAAAGGCATGTTCCTCAGCAGCAAAACCGTCAGCACCTACAAAAAGCGGCTCATGCACAAGCTTCAGGTCAACACGCTGGTGGACCTGATCGAGATGGCCAAGCGCAACGCGCTTGTCTGAAGGTGGCCATGGCCCGCACTATCGCCCGCCTGCTGCTCGCCCTGCTGCTGTCAAGCGGCGCGACACACGCTACCAATCGCGAAGCATCGTCCTACACGTTGCTGGCACGGTCATCGGCCGGGCCAGCCCAGCTCCTGTTCACGCCCGAACAACGGTTATGGCTTGAAGGCCGTCAGGAGCTGGTACTGGGGACGTCGGCACCCGACTACCCGCCGTTCGACATCACCAGTGGCGGCCGCGACTACCAAGGCCTGACTGCCGAGTATGCAAGCCTGGTCGGCAAGGCCCTGCAGTTACCCGTCCGGGTACTGCGCTTTTCCAGCCGGCAGGCGGCGGTGGAGGCGCTCAGGCAGGGTGATATCGATTTGCTCGGCAGCGCCAATGGCTACGAAGCAGCCAACGACGGCCTGGCGCTGTCACAGCCCTATGCCATCGACCAACCGGTACTGGTAACGCGCGAAGATGAAAACCGGGCGATGGACACGGACCTGACCGGCATGCGCCTGGGCATGCTCTACCACTACCTGCCCAAACAGGAAGTCCACAGCGCCTACCCCAAGGCCGAGTTGCTGGCCTTCGGCTCTTCCAGCCAGGCACTGAATGCCGTGGCATTCGGCCAGGCCGACGTGTTCATCGGCGACACCATCTCCACGCACTACCAGCTCAATCGCGGCCACCTGCCACGCCTGCGCATGGCCAACTTCGGCAAGCACGAGGCCATCGGCTTCGGCTTTGCCTTGCGCCAGCAAGACACACTGCTGCTGGAGCTGGTGAACGTTGTCCTCGACAGCCAGACCCCGGCCATGCGCACCAGCATCTTCAAGCGCTGGAGCGCTGGCAGCGACCAACTGCTGAGCGACCGCCAACTGCAATTGAGCGAGGCCGAGCAACAGTGGCTGCAGCAGCACCCGGTGATGCGCGTGGCGATTGATGACACGGCTGCACCACTTTCCTATTTCGATGATTCGGGGCATTTTCGCGGCATCACTGCCGACCTGCTGGAGCTCATCCGCCTGCGCACGGGGTTGCGCTTCGAAGTACAACGTGCCAGTGGCATTGCCGACATGATTGCCCGCCTCAAGGATGGCCGGGCCGATGTCATCGCCGCATTGGCCAGCGCCGGGGCGGCGGGGGACGACATGCTAATCAGCCGCCCCTACCTGGAAAGCGCCTACGTACTGGTCAGCCACAAGGACAACAAGGCACTGGGCTCGCTGGAACAACTGCAAGGGCATCGCATCGCCATTACCCGCTACAGCGCCATGGATGCCATGCTGTCCCGGTACTATCCGCAGATCGGCTGGGTCGAGACCGAAAGCGCATTCTACTCCATGGCGTTGCTCAACAGTGGTGCCGTCGATGCAGTGATTACCACCCTGATCGATGCCAACCACGCCTTGGCCAGCAACCCGGACCTGGTGATCCGCTCGTCGGTGGGCAGCGAACCCGCCAACTTCGCCATGGCCACCATGGCCCCTTCACCGGCCCTGCTGTCGATCCTCGACAAGGCACTGCTCAGCATCTCACCGGAGGAGCTGGGGGTTATCAACAACCGCTGGCGCGGGTTTGGCCGGCACGAAGACAGCAACGCCAAGGGTTACAGCCGCCTCGCCCTGCAGGTGGTGCTGGGCACTGCCGTGCTTCTGCTGCTGGCCTTGCTCTGGAACGCTCGCCTGCGCCTGCAGATTCGCCAGCGCCACCGCGCCGAACGCGCCCTGAACGACCAACTGGCATTCATGCGCGCACTGCTCAACGGCACCCCCCACCCCATGTATGTGCGTGACCGCGAGGGCTGCCTGAAAAGCTGCAACTACAGCTACCTGGAAGCCGTGCAGGCCCGGGCCGATGAGGTTATTGGAAAGCAGCTCGAAAACAGCCTGTTCGCCAATCCCGAGCAAACCCGTCAAATCCAGGCCGACTACCTGAAAGTCATGGCCGCCGGGTCGCCGTTGATCATGGACCGCCCCCTGCGGATCAAGGGACGCGAGCTGACCATTTATCACTGGATTCTGCCGTACCGCGACTCACTGGGAGAAATCCAGGGCATCATCGGCGGCTGGATCGACATCAGCGATCGCCGCCAGCTGGTGCTGGAGCTGCGCCAGGCCAAACAACAGGCCGACGATGCCAACCGCGCCAAAAGCACCTTCCTGGCCACCATCAGCCACGAAATACGCACGCCGATGAATGCCGTGATCGGCATGCTCGAACTGGCGGTGAAACGCGCCGACCAAGGTCGGCTGGACCGTAGCGCACTGGAGCTTGCCCACCATTCGGCCAAAGACCTGCTGGGCCTGATCGGCGATATCCTCGATATCGTGCGCATCGAGTCCGGGCACCTGACCCTGGCGCCGGAGGCCGTAGACCTGGCCGCATTGGTGGAGTCGGTGGGGCGTATCTTCGAGGGCCAGGCGCGCCAGAAAGGTCTGGCACTTGAGGTGATGATCACGCCGGCCGCGCGCTGCCATGCCTTGCTCGACCCCCTGCGCTTCAAACAGGTGCTGTCCAACCTGCTCAGCAACGCCATCAAGTTCACCGAGCATGGCCAGGTGCGTATCAGCGCCGACCTGCGGGACACCGACACCGGCACCAGCACGCCCGCCGTACTGCAACTGGAAGTGCGTGACAGTGGCATCGGCATCCACGCCGACGACCTGCAACGCCTGTTCACCCCGTTCGTCCAGGCCAACCCGCATAGCCAGGGCGCGCGCGCGGGTACCGGGTTGGGCCTGACCATCTGCCGCAACCTGTGCGAAATGATGGGTGGCGACCTGACCCTCAAAAGCCTCGAAGGGGTCGGCACCCAAGTCTGCCTGAAAATGCCGCTGCAACAGGTTGATGCGCAAGTGCAGTCGGCCCCCCTGATCGAAAAACTTGATGTGCCCGACCCGCGGCTGAACGTGCTGGTGATCGACGACCATCCGGCCAACCTGCAACTGATGGCGCAGCAGCTTGCCTACCTGGGCCTGGAACACGCCAGCGCCCGCGATGGTCGTGAAGGCCTGGCTGCCTGGCGGGCGGGCAACTTCGATGTGCTGGTACTTGACTGCAACATGCCGCACATGAACGGCTACCAGTTGGCGACAGCCGTGCGCACCGAAGAGCGCCATGGCAACCGGCCACGCTGCACCATTCTTGGCTATACCGCCAACGCTCAGCCAGAAGTACGCCGCAAGTGCCTGAGCGCCGGCATGGACGACTGCCTGCTCAAGCCCATCAGCCTGAGCACCCTCAGCCAGCGCCTGGCCGGCATCAACCCGCGCCGGCAGCGCAAGCGCCGACGCCTCCTGTATCACCTGGATGGCCTGGCTGCAGTGGTCGGGCATGACCCCGCCGACCGCCGACGTTTTCTGCAGACTCTGCAGCAGAGCCTGCAGGCCGATTTTTCCACCTTGATGGCGCTGCACCCAGAGCACGACGCCGATGCCATTGCCGAACAGGCCCACAAAGTGCTCAGCGCCGCGCGCATGCTCGAAGCGCCCGACCTGATGGCCGCCTGCGAAGCACTGGAGCCTGGTGGCTTGCCTACTGCCCAGTTGCGCCTGCGGCGTCAGGCACTGGCGCGGCATATGCGGCGGGTGGAGCTGGCGCTTTCCAGGGACCTCGCAGGAGAGACGACAAGCAGTTTGATTTTCTAATGAGAAGCATTAGCATGCTGGCATTTTCAACCCTTTCCCTGAGAGTCTCAGCAAATGCCAAGCCCGCACGACATCGGCGAGCTCTACATCCAGCACCATAGCTGGGTGGTGAGTATGCTCCGGCGCAAACTGGGCAACCGCGACCAGGCACTGGACATGGCCCAGGACACCTTTGTCAGGCTGTTACGCAGCGAGATGCCCTCGTTGCTGCGCGAGCCCCGGGCCTACCTGGGCACAGTGGCCAACCGGTTATGCCTTCAGCATTTTCGAAGGCAAGCACTGGAACGGGCTTACCTGAACAGCCTGGCACTGCTGGAACCACAGCATCAGCCCAACGAAGAAACGCGCCTCTTGGTACTGGAGGCGCTGGATGCAGTGGGCCAGGTGCTGGACGGGCTTGGCAGCAAGGTGCGCGAAATTTTCCTGCTTTCGCAACTCGACGGCTGGACCTACCCGCAAATCGCCGAGCACCTCGGGCTGACCACCAACGTCGTGCAGAAGGCCATGCTCAAGGCCTACCGGCATTGCTACGCTGCCGTGTACGGCCCATGAATACGCAGCCTTGCAGCGATGCCCAGGCGCTCGACCCCGAGGTGCTGGAGCAAGCCATGTTGTGGATGGTGCGCATGCAATCCGGGTTGAGCAGCCAGGACGAACAGATGGCCTGCCAGCAGTGGCGCCAGCAAAACGCCGAGCACGAGCGGGCCTGGCAACGCCTGAACGGTATTGGCCAAGGCTTGCGTGCAAGCACCCATGCGCTTGCCGCACCCAATGCACGGCAGTTGCTGAACGCACGCACCCACCTGTCGCGACGCAGTGTACTCAAAGGCATGACCGGGGTTGCCGTCGTGCTCGCCACAGGCCAGGCCATACACCAACGTAGCCTGTTGCCGAGCCTGTTCAGCGACTATGCCACCGCCACAGGTGAACGCCGCAGCTGGGCCCTGCCCGGGGGGCTGGAGCTGAAGCTGGACACGCGCACCGCCCTGGACAGCGAATTGCTTGCCAATGGCAGGCTACTGACCCTCAACAGTGGCCGGATACTGCTGACGCTGAATGCGTCAGCATCCGTGCGCGTGGTCACACCCGAAGTATCGATCCAGCCTGCAGGTGGGTCGCAGCTGATGATCAGTCATGGCCTGCCCGGCGTGATCGATACCCGCGTGCAGTTGCTGCAAGGCGAGGCGCTGGTCGAGCAGGCACAAGGGCAACGCTTCGAATTGAGTGGCGGCTGGCAGCAGGCATTCGGCATTGACCAGGCAGGCCCAGCCACGCCCCTTACCGCCGCTGCCAGTGCCTGGGTTCACGGGCAGTTGCTTGCCGAGCGCATGCCGCTTGGCGAGCTGTTGGCCGAGCTTGACCGCTACCGCCCTGGTTTCTTGCGCTGCGACCCGGCCATTGCGCCTTTGTTGGTCAGCGGCGCGTTTTCCATCGATCAACCAGAGGCAAGCCTGGACTTGCTGACCAAGGTGCTGCCTGTGCGCGTAAACAAGGTCTTCGGCTACTGGGCAAACGTACTGCCTGCATGATTTTTTCAAAATTGCAGGCAGGTTTTGCCCACTCATGCATCAAGACAAGGGAAAGGCGCTGACTCCACAGCGTGAAGCCCCCCACCCGCCAAGGATTGTCTCGATGTACAGCCCCCCTACCCCGCTCGCCGCCGCCATGCGCCCCTTACTGCTCGGCCTCACCCTGGCTGCGATCACACCGCCGCTACTGGCAGCAGAAGCCAAAGCCGAGCTCAGTGCTGCCAGCGCTTTCGATATTCCGGCCGGCGCACTGGACAACGCGCTGGGGCAATTTGGCCAACAGGCCGGCGTGATGGTTGCGGTCGACTCGCAACTGTCACAGGGGCTGCGCACCGCAGGCCTGAAAGGGCACTACCCGGTGGCCCAGGCCTTGGCCCTGTTGCTTGAGGGCACCGGGTTACAAGCGGTGATGACCGGTGCCGGGCGTTATCGGCTCGTTGTACGGGCGAATGATGCCGGCGCACTGGAACTCGACGCCACCAGCGTTCAGGCTGACAGCTATCGGGATGACCCCTTTGGCCCCGGTGACGGCTACATCGCTCGCCGCAGCACCACGGCCACCAAAACCGACAGTGCCTTTCTGGAAACGCCCCAGGCCGTCTCGGTGGTAACCCGCGAGCGCCTGGACGACATGGGCGTGCAACGCCTGGATGAAGCCTTGCGTTACACCTCAGGCGTGCGTTCCGACTCTGGCGGCGCCAACAACGCCGCAGACAACATTTTCCTGCGTGGCTATGCGGTGTCCTTCACCTACAAGGATGGCCTGCGCCTGCGCCCGCTGGGCTTTTTCGGCATGTTCGCCGAAGAACCCTACGGCCTGGAACGCGTGGAAGTACTCAAAGGCCCGTCCTCGATCCTGTATGGCCAAAGCGAGCCTGGCGGGTTGATCAATACAGTTTCCAAGCGCCCCACCGATTACGCCCGCGGCGAGGTTGGCGTGTCATTCGGTAGCGACCACCGCCGGCAGCTGACCTTCGACAGCAGCGGCCCGTTGAGCGAAACACTCAGCTACCGCCTGGTTGCCCTTGGCCGTGAAGCGGATGGCGTGTACGACCACACCGCTGACGACCGCACTTATGTCGCACCCAGCCTCACGTGGAAACCCAACGATGCCACCAGCCTGACCTTGCTGGCGGCCTACCAGAAAAACAAGGCCCTGGCCCCCAGCAACATCCCGTGGGCGGCAGTGAACGGCAGCAGCCTCTATGGCCGGGTACCGATGGACCGCTTCATCGGTGAACCGTCGTTCGATTTCGAAGAGGTCGAAAGCAGCTCGCTGGGGTACGAATTCCGGCATGACTTCAACGAAGTCTGGACCGTGCGCCAAAACGTCCGGTACAGCACCTACGACAACCAGGAAAACTACCTGGCCAGGGTCAGCGGCCTGGTCACTGGCAGCGACGGCGTACCGAACGCCTCGATCAACCGCAATTACCAGCTCCGCCACGCCTACGGTGACCACCTGGCGCTGGACAACCAGTTGCAGGCCCGCTTCGCTACAGGGCCGGTCGAACACACTGCATTGTTTGGCGTCGACTACAGCTGGAGCAAATCGACACGCAACGAAAAATGGGGCAACGCCACGCCGATCAATGTCTTCGACCCGGCCTACGGCGCACCGGTGGACACCTCGGCCTACACCGCCTGGGTCAATACCCGGCAACGCACCACCCAGCTGGGTTACTACTTCCAGGACCAGCTGAAGTACGAGCAATGGGTGCTGACCCTGGGCGGCCGCCAGGACCGCGCCAGAACCCGTACCACCGACCGCTGGACAGGCCAGGAAACCGCCGACCAGGACTGGGATGCCTTCACGGGCCGGGCAGGCCTGGTCTACCTGTTCGACAATGGCCTGGCGCCCTACATCAGCTACGCCGAGTCATTCAACCCCGTCAGCGGCAGCACCTCCCCGGCCCGAGGCAGCAAGCCGTTCGATCCGGAAACCGCCAAGCAGTATGAGGTGGGCGTGCGCTACCAGCCGCCCGGCAGCGACACGCAGGTTACCCTGTCCGTCTATGACCTGCGCAAACAGAACGCAACCACGACCGACCCGCAGAACACCAGCTACAGCATTCAGACAGGGGAAACCCGTTCGCGTGGTGTTGAGCTGGAAGCCATCACCAGCGTCTCCCAGCAGCTCAAGCTGATCGGCTCTCTGTCGTACAGCGACGTCGAGGTTACCAAGAGCAATGGCGGCGACGAGGGCAAGCACCCGTTCAAAGTGCCAGCCCGGCTGGCCTCGGTGTGGGCTGACTACAGCGTGCCGTTCGACCCACTGCAGGGCTTGAGCATTGGCGTAGGCGCGCGCTACACCGGGTTCAGCTACGGCGACAGCATGAATACCTTCAAGGTCCCCTCCTACACCCTCTACGACGCCGCCGTGCGCTATGACCTGGGGCACCTGGACGCCAGCCTGCAAGGCGTCAAGGCCAGCGTGAACCTGAAGAACATCACCGACAAGTACTACGTGGCATCCTGCTTCTTCGCCCTGGCCTGCAACATGGGTGAGGGGCGTACTGTCGTGGCCGAGGTGAGCTACAACTGGTAGACTGCGCGGCGTTATTACCTAAGAGGATTGTTTCATGGCCACAAACCGCTCCCGTCGTCTGCGCAAGAAGCTGTGTGTCGACGAGTTTCAGGAATTGGGCTTCGAGCTGAACCTGGAATTCAAGGAAGATCTGGATGACCAGGCAATCGATGCTTTCCTCGATGCGTTCCTGGAAGAAGCCATGGACGCCAACGGCCTGGACTATGTAGGCGGTGACGATTTCGGCCTGGTGTGCTCGGTCAAGCGCGGTTCGGTCAGCGAAGAACAACGCGCCGCCGTAGAAGCCTGGCTCAAGGGCCGCAGCGAACTGACCAAAATCGAAGTCAGCCCGCTGCTGGACGCCTGGTACCCGGAAAAGCCGATCAACAAGGCTGAGTGATACGTGCCTGTCTGATCGCTGAAAAGGCCACCCGCATGGGTGGCCTTTTTTATTGCCGATGCTTTTTATCCGCCATGCTTTTCCGTCGAACGTGGCGCATCGTCGCTGCGCTTGGGGCATAATGCGTACTCTTTCGTCCTGGGGCCATCATCTCTTACAGCCCCTATGCCCTTTTCCCTCGCTGCAGGGTATTTATTCATTATGATCAAAACGCTTCGTCCCCTCGTTCTTGCCGGCCTGCTGTTGCCACTCGCATTGCCCAGCCACGCCGCCGCCGTCAATACCACCCTGCCCGCCAAAGTGCAGCAGGCGCTCAAAGCCAACAAGCTGCAGGACACAGCGCTGTCACTGGTAATGCTGCCGCTGGACGGGCCAGGTACCCCGACCGTGTTCAATGCCGATGTTTCGGTGAACCCGGCCTCGACCATGAAACTGGTTACCACCTATGCCGCCCTCGAACTGCTCGGCCCCACCTTCCAGTGGAAAACCGAGTTCTACACCGACGGCACCCTGAGCAACGGCGTGCTCAACGGCAACCTGTACCTCAAAGGTGGCGGCGACCCGAAACTGAACATGGAAAAGCTCTGGTTGCTGATGCGTGACCTGCGCGCCAATGGCGTGCGCACCATCACCGGTGACCTGGTGCTGGACCGCAGCCACTTCGTGCAGCCCAACCTGCCGCAGTTCAACGATGACGGCGGCGATGAAAACAAGCCGTTCCTGGTCAAACCCGACTCGCTGCTGGTCAACCTCAAGGCCCTGCGCTTCGTGGCCCGCAACGATGGTGGCAAGGTTACCATCGCGGTCGAACCCCCGATTGCCAGCATTCGCATCGACAACCAGGTCAAGGCCGTGGCGTCCAAGCAGTGCACGGGTGATGTGCGCTACAACCCGGTACCTCAGGCCGATGGCATCAGCGTCACCGTCAGCGGCCAGCTGGGTGACGGCTGCAACTCGCAGACCTACCTGTCGCTGCTCGACCACCCGACCTACGCCGCCGGTGCCGTGCGCGCGATCTGGAACGAGCTGGGTGGCAACATCCAGGGTGGCGACCGCATCGAGAATGTGCCCAAAGGGGCACGCCTGCTGGCCCGCGCCTTCTCGCCAGACCTGGTGGAAGTGATCCGCGACATCAACAAGTACAGCAACAACACCATGGCCCAGCAGCTGTTCCTGAGCCTTGGCGCGCAGTTCCGCACCGATGCCGACGGCGACGACGCCCGTGCCGCGCAACGCGTGGTCCGCCAGTGGCTGGCGAAGAAAGGCATTACCGCGCCGCACCTGGTGATGGAAAACGGCTCGGGGCTGTCGCGTGCCGAACGGGTCAGCACCCGGGAAATGGCCGAGATGCTGCAGGCCGCCTGGAAGAGCCCCTATGCCGCCGAGTTCATGAGCTCGATGCCGCTGGTGGGCATGGACGGCACCATGCGCAAGCGCCTCAAGCGCACAGCCATGACCGGCGAAGGGCACATCAAGACCGGCACGCTGAACACCGTGCGGGCGATTGCCGGTTTCAGCCGTGACAGCAACGGCCATACCTGGGCAGTGGCGGCAATCCTCAACGACCCGAAACCATGGGGGGCTTCGCAGGTGCTCGACCAGGTGTTGCTGGACCTGTATCGCCAGCCGAAGCTGGCGGGCAGCACTGCAGCCAACTGATTGGTTAGCCTGTACCGGCCCTTTCGCGGCTAAAGCCGCTCCCACAGGTACTGCACAGGCCTCAAGATTGTGCAAATCCTGTGGGAGCGGCTTTAGCCGCGAAGAGGCCGGTACGGGCAGCCAAAAACAGTCAGGCTGACTCGCCTTCCACCCTGTCCCGCCCAGCCTGCTTGGCTGCATACACCCCCGCATCCGCCCGCAACAACAGGGCATCGGCGCCCTCCCCCGGCCGCCATCCCGCCACACCAAAACTGGCCGTCACCTTGCCCACGCCATCCACCGGCACATTGCGCAGCCCATGCCACAACTCCAGCGCCAGCAACCGCGCCTGCTCGGCATCACTGCCCGGGCACAGCACCATGAATTCCTCTCCGCCCAGCCGGCAGAACACATCGGTGCGCCGCAAGCGCTGGCCGATACGCTGGCACAGGCTGCGCAGCACCCGGTCGCCGACGGCATGGCCGAAGCGGTCGTTGATGTGCTTGAAGTGATCGATATCGAGCATGATCACGGCCAGCGCCAAGCCATCACGCTGAGCCCGCTCCAGTTCGACCTTGAGCCGTTCCTGAAAGTACCGACGGTTATGAATGCCGGTCAGTGAATCGGTCACCGACAGCGCCCGCAACTCTTCCTCCACACCCTTGAGGTCCGAGATGTCCGTCAGGTAGCCATGCCACAAGGTACAGCCCTGCTCACCCACTTCCGGCGTCGCTTCGCCACGCACCCAGCGCAGGCCGGCACGTGGCAGGCACACCCGGTATTCCTCGCGCCAGGGTGCCAGGTGCTCGGCCGAGTAACGTACCGAACGGCGCACGCGCTCCAGGTCATCGGGGTGGATACGCTCGAACACCACCGAGGCATCTTCGCGCAACTGCTGCAGGTCCACTTCGTAGATGTCGTAAAGGCCTTTGCTGGCATAGGGGAAACACGAATGCCCATCGGCATCCAGGCGATACTGATAAATACCGCCCGGCACCTCGGCACTGAGCTTTTCCAGCAGCCGGTCGCGCGCCGCCAGTGCCTCGTGTACCCGACGCCGCTCGGTGACATCGATGCAGATGGCCAGGTAGCCAACCCACAGGCCCTGTTCGTCAAGCATGGCCGTGACCAGCATGTTGGCCACCAACTGGCTGCCATCGGCGCGTAGCAAGGTCCACTCACCCGGCTCGGCGCCTCGCTCGTAAACGGTTTCTGCAAACAGCGCCTGTCCACCGGCAATGTGCCGGCCAAAACGCTGGCTGAGCGCATGCGCACGCTGGTTCAATTCGTCCGGCAGCACCAGGTCCTCCAGGCGCAACTGGCCGATGGCCTGGTTAGCCGGGTAACCCAGCATACGCTCGGCCCCCGTGTTGAACGTGCTGACTTCACCCTTGAGGTTGGTGGCAATAATGGCCACCTGGGTCGCGGCCTCCAATACACTGCGCAACTGATTATGGGTGCCGCGCAAGGACTGCTCGCTGACCCGCAACTCGGCGGTACGCTGCTCGACCAGGGCCAGGGCACGCTGGCGCTGGCTGAACAGGCTGTAGAGCAAGGCACTGAGCAGCAGGCTCAACAACCCGCCCAGCAGCCCGACCGCCAGTACCGCCGATGAGCGATTGGCCCGCACGAAGGCCTGGCTCGGCAGGATGCTCAGCTGGAAGTGGTGGTCTGCCAGGTGCAGCAGCTGGTTGCTGCTCAGCGACAACGGGGCAACCTGGTTCTGCGAGTCGTACAGTACTTGCGGCCCTTGCAACCCGGACGGGTCGACGATACGCACCACCAGGTTGTCATCCGCTGCCACAGGGCGTCCATCGCTGACCATCTCGCGCATGCTCAACAACGCCACCACATAGCCCACTGCAGCGCCATGCGGGTTGGCATCGGAAAACACGGGGGCTACCAGCACCAGGCCGCGCGCATACGAAGGAATATCGTACATGGCCAAGGGCTCGGACACCGCCATGCTGCCAGGCCCGAGCGCCCGCGCCAGGGCAGCCTGGGGCTCACCCTGGCCGGCAAGATCCAGCCCATAGGGCAGCCCGGGCATTTCACCGGATTGGGTATACAACACAGGGAAGTAATGGTCGCGCAACGGCGCGGGGTGCCACTGGCCTTGCGCATCCTGGTCACGGATCACATAGCCCGGGCCGGAATGCTCGCGGGCATGCTGCTCGAACTCGGCGCGCTGCGCGGCCTCCACACGCGGCGCCCAGGCGTAGGCCAAGGTACGCTGCAGCAACGGCCGGGCGTAACCGTCAAATTCGCGTGGTGTCACTTCGTTGGAAAAGCTGAAGAACCGCCGCAGGCCATCCAGGCGCTGCTGTTGTTCATCAAAACGCTCGGCAATACGGCTGTAGCGTTCGCTGGCCAGCAACTCGAAGCGCTGGCGCAACTGCTGCTTGTAAAACGCCTGCGCGGCCAGTGCCAAGGCGGCCGTCAACAGACCGCCCGCCACCAAGGCCACCAGCGCCACCGCCCACGCGGACACCGTCTCTGTGCACAGGCCAGATAACCGCGCACGCACGCCACACTTTGACATACACCCATCTCGTCACGTCAGCGTCCTGCGGATTATCTTGCCCTGCCCACATTTATAGCTATTGGCCATTAGCCGCGCAATGTACCTCGTCGGTTCAGCGCAACTGTAGGCGCCAGGCCCGGTGAATCCGGTTGTTACGGGCGAAGTCCGGGTCCAGGGTATGGGCGGTGATTTCCTCCACCGCATAACGCGCCATCAGGTGCTCGTCCAGCTGGAACTTGCGGAAGTTGTTGGAGAAGTACAACACACCGCCCGGCGCCAGACGGGCCATGGCCAGGTCCAGCAGTTGAACGTGGTCACGCTGCACGTCGAACACGCCTTCCATGCGCTTGGAGTTGGAGAAGGTGGGCGGGTCGATGAAAATCAGGTCGTAGCTGTCGCGGTTACCCTCCAGCCAGGCCATCACATCACCCTGCTCCAGGCGGTTGCGCTCAGAGAAGCCATTAAGCGCCAGGTTGCGCCGCGCCCAGTCCAGGTAGGTTTTCGACAGGTCGACGCTGGTGGTGCTGCGCGCACCGCCCTTGGCCGCATGCACGGTGGCGGTGGCGGTGTAGCAGAACAGGTTGAGGAAGCGCTTGTCGGCAGCCTCGCGCTGGATGCGCATGCGCATCGGGCGATGGTCGAGGAACAGCCCGGTGTCGAGGTAGTCGGTGAGGTTGACCAGCAGCTTGACGCCACCTTCGTTCACCTCCTGGAAACGGCCCTCGGTCGCCTGGCGCTCGTACTGGCGGGTGCCGCTCTGGCGCTCGCGGCGCTTGAGCACTACGCGCTGCGGCGAAATGCCCAGCGCCTGCGGGATGGCTGCCAACGCATCGAGCAGGCGCGCCTGGGCCTTGTCCGGGTCGATCGAGCGTGGCGCGGCATACTCCTGCACATGTACCCAGTCATGGTACAGGTCAACAGCCAACGCGTACTCGGGCATGTCGGCATCGTACAGGCGGTAGCAGTCGACCTGTTCGCGGCGAGCCCATTTGCCCAGCTGTTTGAGGTTTTTCTGCAACCGGTTGGCAAACATCTGCGCGCCTTCCGAAAGGCGTGCCGGTTCGCTGGCAACGGCGGGTTGCTGGCGGGTTTGCGCGCCCTCAGGTTGTGCTTCGCGACGCTCGCCGGTGACGAACTGGTCAGGCTGCACCTTGAACAGCAGCAGCTTGCACGGCAAGGCGCCGTTCCAGAACGCGTACTGTTTGTGGCTGCGAATGCCCATGCGCTTGCCCAGCTGCGGCGCACCGGTGAACACCGCTGCCTCCCAGCCCATGCAGGCCTGGCGCAGGCGCTCGCCGAGGTTCTGGTAGAGGTACAGCAAGCTGGCTTCATCACCCAGACGCTCGCCGTAGGGCGGGTTGCTGATGACCAGGCCTTTCTGGTTCTGGTCCGGGCGCGGCTCGAAGGTGCTGACTTCGCCCTGGTAGATTTTCACCCAGTCACCCAGGCCGGCACGCTCGACGTTGTTGCGGCCCGGCTGGATCAGCCGCGGGTCGGCCTCGTAGCCACGGATCCACAGCGGCGGCTTGGCCAGGCCAGCCTGTGCACGCGCCTGCGCTTCGTCATGCACCTTGCGCCACAGCGCCGGCACATGGCCCAACCAGGCACTGAAGCCCCAGCGCTCACGCTTGAGGTTGGGCGCAATGTCGGCGGCGATCATCGCGGCCTCGACCAGGAAGGTACCCACACCGCACATCGGGTCGGCCAACGCGCCACCTTCGGCGGCAATGCGCGGCCAGCCGGAGCGGATCAACACCGCAGCCGCCAGGTTTTCCTTCAGCGGCGCAGCGCCTTGCTGCAGGCGGTAGCCACGCTGGTGCAAGCTGTGGCCGGACAGGTCGAGGGAGAGAATGGCCTCGCCACGGTCCAGGCGCAGGTGCACGCGTACGTCGGGGTCGATCTTTTCCACCGACGGGCGCAGGCCTTCGCGGTTGCGCAACTTGTCGACGATCGCGTCCTTGACCTTCAGCGCACCAAAGTGAGTGTTGTCGATGCCCGAGCCATGGCCACTGAACTCCACCGCCAGGGTGCCATCGGCTGCCAGGTGGTCGGCCCAGTCGACCGCGTGCACGCCATCGTAAAGGTCGTCGGCGTTCTTCATGGAGAAGCGCTTGAGCACCAGCAACACCCGGTTGGCCAGGCGTGACCAGACACACAGGCGGTAGGCGGTTTCCATGTCGGCGGCGCCGCGAATGGCCGAGGTGTGCTCACGCACTTCGTCCAGGCCAAGGCCTTTGGCCTCTTCGGCAAGCAGGCCTTCAAGGCCTTTGGGGCAGGTGAGGTAGAGTTCGAAACGGTCCGACATGAGTATTCCAGAGCCTTGGGCTATTGACTGACGAGGCGACGCATCACCCCGCGATGTTTGCCCGCAGGCCTTTCCAGCAGGCGTGCGGGTGGCCCTTCCTGGCACATGAACGTGCCGCGAAAGGCCAGGCCACCTGACCGATCTGCACTCAGCCCGGTGGCCAAGACAGCTTAGATCATCAGGCAGTATGAAAAATTCTGGCGATAACCGGGGCGATGTGACCCTTCGTCGCATTTCAAATTATTTCTGTCATCCGCAAGCAACGCTGGCGAAATGACGTCAATGTTCAGCAAACCCCGATCACAGCGGGCTCAACGCCAAACAAGGTTGAGTCGCATTTATTTACTTATCCCCTCACCCTAGGAAAGGTTACGTGCTTATGACAAATCGATCATTCACACCGTGACTCGCATTCGTTAGAACTGGTCTCAGGTCGCTTCGCAACGAGGCGGCACCTTCAGCCCGCCACGCCGGCAGCGGGCGCACACCGGCAGAAAGATTCTGCCCGGCCTCGGAGAGGCCGACGGGACATTACAGTCAACAAGTGAGGGCAGCACCCTATGAGAAGACTTAAGCGTGATCCGTTGGAAAGAGCTTATAAACGTGGTTTCCTGTACGGGATGGCCGGCAAATCCAAAGAGCTTTGCCCTTACGAGGGTGAAAAACAATTCAACTGGAATAATGGCTGGCGAGAAGGTTTTGATGCCAGGTGCGCCGGCGAGACCGGCATCGCTGGCATCCACAGGCTCTCCGAAAATCACGCCTTTGGCTGAACGAGGACACTGAATTCGAGTCACCATGCGCGCCCTATCCGGGCGGCGGGCTGCGGCCCAGGGGCCCCTTGACGGGGCCCTTTTTTATGCCTGCCGTTTAACCGCGCGGTAATGCCGCAATGGCATCGACCGCTTCACGAATCAATGCCGGCCCCTTGTAGATGAAGCCCGAGTAGATCTGTACCAGGCTCGCACCGGCAGCGATCTTCTCGGCGGCGTGACGGCCTTCGGTAATGCCACCAGCAGCAATGATCGGCAACTTGCCGCCCAGCTCGCCTGCCAGCACCTTGACAATGTGGGTGCTCTTTTCCAGCACCGGCGCGCCCGACAGGCCACCCGCCTCGCCGCCATACGGCAGCCCCTCGACACCTTCACGGCCCAGCGTGGTGTTGGTGGCGATCACCGCATCCATGCCCGACGCCATCAGCGCGGCAGCCACCAGCGCAGTTTCTTCGTCGCTCATGTCCGGGGCGATCTTGATGGCCAGCGGCACACGCTTGCCATGGGTAGCCGCCAGTTGCTCGCGGCGTTCGGCCAGGGCATCGAGCAACTGCTTGAGCGAATCGCCGAACTGCAGGCTGCGCAGGCCCGGGGTATTCGGCGAGCTGACGTTGACGGTGATGTAGCTGGCGGCGGTGTACACCTTGTCCAGGCAGATCAGGTAGTCATCCACGGCGCGCTCGACCGGGGTGTCGAAGTTCTTGCCGATGTTGATGCCCAGCACACCGTTGTAACGCGACGCCTGCACGCGGCCAAGCAGGTGATCGACGCCCAGGTTGTTGAAGCCCATGCGGTTGATGATGGCCGTGGCTTCCGGCAGGCGGAACAACCGCGGCTTGGGGTTGCCCGGTTGTGGACGCGGGGTGACGGTGCCGATTTCGACAAAGCCGAAGCCCAGCTGGGCAAAGCCGTCGATGGCCGCGCCGTTCTTGTCCAGACCTGCGGCCAGGCCCACCGGGTTGGCGAAGTTCAAGCCCATGACCGAAACCGGCAATGCCGCCGGCTGCTTGCACAGCATGCCATTGAGGCCAAGACGGCCACCGGCACCGATCAGGTCCAGGGACAGGTCGTGGGAAGTTTCCGGGGAAAGCTTGAACAGCAGCTGGCGGGCCAGGGTATACATGGGCGGGCAAGGCTCGGGGTGAGTGAGGGGGCGATTATAGCCAGCCTGGGGCTGGCAGGACAGCAAATCGTGGGGCCGCTACGCGCCCCGGCCACCCTTGGCACATCGGTTGCACCGGTTTGGCCCACAGCCTTATCAGTACAGGCGAGGAACCTTGTGAACACCGTACCCCGAGCAACGCCCCTGGCCTGGGTCAATGGCAGTGACGCGCCGGAAAAGCCCAGCCTGAACATCGGCTATATGGCACTGACCGACTGCGCCTCGGTGGTGGTCGCCGCCACCCAGGGCTTCGCCCAGCAATACGGCCTTACCCTCAACCTCAAGCGCCAAGGCTCCTGGGCCGGGCTGCGCGACAAGCTGGTCAGCGGCGAGCTGGATGCCGCGCACTGCCTGTATGGCTTGGTCTATGCCGTGCACCTGGGCATCGGTGGCGTACCGGCCAGTGACATGGCGGTGCTCATGGGCCTGAACCAGAACGCCCAGGCCATCAACCTCTCCCCTGCCTTGCAGCGCAAAGGCGTGACCAACCCTGAAGCATTGGCGCGCCTGGTGCACCAGCATGGCGCACGCCTGACCTTCGCCCAGACCTTCCCCACCGGCACCCACGCCATGTGGCTGTATTACTGGCTGGCCAGCCAGGGCATCCACCCGCTGCGCGACGTGGACAGCGTCGTGGTGCCGCCAGCCCAGATGGCCGCGCATATCCAGGCGGGGCGCATCGACGGCTTCTGCGTGGGTGAGCCTTGGGCCGCCGATGCTGTGGCCAAGGGCCAGGGTTTTACCCTGGCCACCAGCCAGTCGATATGGCCAGACCATCCGGAAAAGGTGCTGGCGTGTGCTCGCGCCTTCGCCGAACACTACCCCAACAGCGCCCGCGCGCTCATCAAGGCGATCCTCGCCGCCAGCCGGTTCATCGAGCAAAGCCCCGAAAACCGCCGCAGCACTGCGCAACTGCTTAGCGGCAACGCCTACCTGGACACCCCGCTGGACAGCATCGAGCCCCGCCTGCTCGGCCACTATCAGGATGGCCTAGGCAACCAGTGGCAAGACCCGCACGCCCTGCGCCTGTTCGACCAGGGCCGGGCCAACCTGCCGTACCTGTCCGACGGCATGTGGTTCATGACCCAGTTCCGCCGCTGGGGCCTGTTGCGCGAAGACCCCGACTACCTCGGTGTGGCTCGGCAGGTTCAGCAGTTGGGGCTGTACAGCGAGGCGGCGCAAAGCCTGGGCGTCGCGTGCCCCGAACAGCCGATGCGCAACAGCCTGCTGATCGATGGCATCCGCTGGGACGGCAGCGATCCTTATGGCTATGCCCGCAGCTTCAGCCTGCATGCCCTGGGCGACCTGCCCGATGCCCGCGTCGGCGCGTGAGGGGGACCAACATGTTGCGCATTCTGCTGATCGACGACACCCAGAACAAACTCGGCCGCCTCAAGGCGGCGTTGATCGAGGCCGGCTTCGAGGTTACCGAAGCCCCAGGCCTGACTATCGACCTGCCCGCCTGCGTCGAAACGGTGCGCCCGGATGTGGTGCTGATCGATACCGACTCACCGGACCGCGACGTGATGGAACAGGTGGTGCTGGTCAGCCGCGACCAGCCGCGCCCCATCGTGCTGTTCACCGACGAGCACGACCCTGGCGTGATGCGCCAGGCGATCCAGGCGGGCGTCAGTGCCTACATCGTCGAAGGCATCCATGCTGCCCGGCTGCAGCCGATTCTGGATGTGGCCATGGCCCGCTTTGAAAGTGACCAGGCGCTTAGGGCGCAGCTGCTGGCGCGCGACCAGCAGCTGGCCGAGCGCAAGCGTATCGAGCAGGCCAAGGGTTTGCTGATGAAGATGAAGGATTGCAACGAAGAACAGGCCTACACCCTGATGCGCCGCCAGGCCATGAGCCGGCAGCAGAAGCTGATCCAGGTGGCCGAGCAGATCATTGCCATGCACGAAATGCTGGGCTGACTCCCTATTGTCATGCTCAAACTCTAAATGCTGGCGCCATCAATGTGGGAGCGGCCTTGTGTCGCGAAAGGGGCGCGTAGCGGCCCCGGCATTTCAGCTTCGCCACAAATATTGCTGGGGCTGCTTCGCAGCCCTTTCGCGACACAAGGCCGCTCCCACAAAGTCCGCGCTTCTTGAGATACCGAGTTGGCCCGGCTCTTGCTGATGTATTTACACCGGTAGCCAACGGCGGTTGCCCCACTTAAATCCCGACAAAGACGTCGCTCTCCCCTCCACAACCGTGGAGCGGGTGGCGGCGTCTTTTTCGTTCCGTTGCATTGCCGAGTGAGGTGTTCGATGAGTACCAGCTTCTGGAAATCCGGGCATGTGCCCACGCTGTTCGCCGCGTTCCTGTACTTCGACCTCAGCTTCATGGTCTGGTACCTGCTGGGCCCGCTGGCGGTGCAGATTGCCGCCGACTTGCAGCTGAGTGCACAACAACGGGGCCTGATGGTGGCCACGCCGATCCTGGCCGGGGCGATCCTGCGCTTTGCCATGGGCGTGCTGGTTGACCGCCTGTCACCCAAAACAGCCGGGCTGATCGGCCAGGTGGTCGTCATCGTCGCCTTGGCGTGCGCCTGGCACCTGGGGGTGCACAGCTACGAACAGGCCCTGCTACTGGGCGTGTTCCTCGGCTTTGCCGGTGCGTCGTTTGCCGTGTCGTTGCCGCTGGCTTCACAGTGGTACCCGCCGCAGCATCAGGGCAAGGCCATGGGCATCGCCGGTGCCGGCAACTCCGGCACCGTGTTCGCCGCCCTGCTGGCCCCGGCGCTGGCTGCCGGCTTTGGCTGGAACAATGTGTTCGGCTTCGCGCTGATTCCGTTGTCGCTGGCGCTGGTGGTGTTCGCCCTGCTGGCGCGCAATGCGCCACAACGCCCCAAGCCAAAAGCGATGGCCGACTACCTCAAGGCCCTCGGCGACCGTGACAGCTGGTGGTTCATGTTCTTCTACAGCGTCACCTTTGGCGGCTTCATCGGCCTGGCCAGCGCCCTGCCCGGCTACTTCAGCGACCAGTACGGCCTGAGCCCGGTCACCGCCGGCTACTACACCGCCGCCTGCGTATTCGCCGGCAGCCTGATGCGCCCGCTCGGCGGCGCCCTGGCCGACCGCTTCGGCGGTATCCGCACCCTGTTGGGCATGTACAGCGTGGCAGCCATCTGCATTGCGGCAGTCGGTTTCAACCTGCCGTCCGCAGCCGCCGCACTGGCGCTGTTCGTAAGCGCCATGCTTGGCCTGGGCGCCGGTAATGGTGCGGTATTCCAGTTGGTACCACAGCGCTTCCGCCAGGAGATCGGTGTGATGACCGGCCTGATCGGCATGGCCGGCGGTATCGGTGGTTTCCTGCTGGCGGCCGGGCTTGGCACCATCAAGCAGCACACCGGTGACTACCAGTTGGGGTTGTGGCTGTTCGCCAGCCTGGGCCTGCTGGCCTGGTTCGGCCTGCATGGCGTGAAACAACGCTGGCGCACCACCTGGGGCTCGGCAGCCGCGACCGCTGCACGGGTCTGAGGGACACCCATGAGCCTGCAACTGAAGTTCGCCCAAGCCAGCGCCACCGGGCCTCGCGAGGAAAACCAGGATGCCCTGCGCCTGGTCACCCCGGCGCCGGAGCTGGCCGCCAGCAAGGGCTACCTGTTCGCCCTCGCCGACGGCGTCAGCCAATGCGCCGATGGTGGCCTGGCAGCACGCGCCAGTTTGCAGGCACTGGCGCTGGACTACTACGCCACCCCCGCCACCTGGAGCGTGGCCCAGGCCCTGGACCGCCTGTTGCTGGCTCAGAACCGCTGGTTGCGCGCCCAGGGCAGCGGCCAGCCTTTGCTGACCACACTCAGCGCACTGGTGTTACGTGGCCGGCGCTTCACCTTGGCCCATGTGGGTGATTGCCGGGTTTACCGCTGGTACGCCGGGCGCCTGCAGTGCCTGAGCGAAGACCATGTGTGGGATCAACCGGGCATGCAGCATGTGCTGAAACGCGCGCTGGGCCTGGACCAACACCTGCTGGTGGATTACCTCGAAGGCGAACTGCAACCGGGTGAGTGCTTCCTGCTGCTCAGCGACGGGGTCTGGGCCAGCCTGGGCGACCAACACATCCAGGCCGTGCTGCGCGAACAAACCAACCTGCAACTGGCCGTCGACACACTGGTTGCCAGCGCGCACCTCAATGGCAGCCAGGACAACGCCAGTGCCTTGCTCGTGCACGTCGAGCAGTTGGGCACCGCCAACCTGGGCGATACCCTGGCGCAATTGCAGCAGTGGCCGGTACCCGGCGCGCTGCGAACAGGCCAAGTGATCGATGACTGGCAGGCCGACTGCCTGCTTTCACAAAGCCGCCAGTCGCTGCTGTACCGGGTGCGCGACAGCCAAGGCCAACCTTGGCTTCTCAAGACCCTGCCTGCCGAACGCGAACAAGAGCCCGGTGCTGCGCAAGCGCTGTTGCTCGAAGAGTGGTTCCTGCGCCGGGTTGCAGGCCGCCACTTCCCCGAGTTGCATGCGGCCAGCCAGCGGCAACACCTGTACTACGTGATGCGCGAGTACCCCGGCCAAAGCCTTGCCACCCTGCTGGCCGAGCACGGCCCGCTGCCCCTGCCGCACTGGCTGGAGATGGCCCGGCAACTGCTGCAGGCGGTTGGCGTGTTGCACCGGCGCAACCTGCTGCACCGCGACATCAAGCCAGACAACCTGCACCTGGGCAGCGATGGCCAGCTGCGCCTGCTGGATTTCGGTCTGGCCTATTGCCCCGGCCTTTCCGAAGACTCGCCGCACGACGTGCCCGGCACGCCCTCGTACATCGCCCCGGAAGCGTTCGACGGCCAACCACCCAGCCCGCGCCAGGACCTGTATGCCGTGGGCGTGACGCTGTATCACCTGCTGACCGGGCACTACCCGTATGGCGAGGTGGAAGCCTTTCAGCGCCCGCGCTTCGGTCAGCCGGTCAACGCTGCACGCTACCGCCCCGACTTGCCGGAATGGCTGCAGCACAACCTGCAGCAGGCGGTGGCGGCCGATCCGGCGCAGCGCTTCGAAACGGCCGAACACTGGTTGTTGCTGCTTGAGCGTGGCGACCGCCAAGAGCTGCCTGACAGGCCACGCCCCTTGCTGGAACGCGAGCCGTTGAAGGTATGGCGCACCCTGGCCCTGCTGTCGTTGCTACTCAACCTGATCCTGCTGCTTGGCCTGCTCAAAGGCTGAGCGCACCCTGCCAACGAGGAATACCCGATGAATGCAAAAGTCTGGCTGGTAGGCGCCGGCCCTGGCGACCCTGAACTGCTCACCCTCAAGGCCGTGCGTGCCTTGCAGCAAGCGGCAGTGGTAATGATCGACGACCTGGTCAACCCGGCAGTGCTGGAGCATTGCCCGCAGGCCCGGGTGATTGCCGTGGGCAAGCGTGGCGGCTGCCGCTCCACGCCACAAGCGTTCATCCAGCGCCTGATGCTGCGCCATGCTCGGCAAGGACGTTGCGTGGTACGGCTCAAGGGCGGCGATCCGTGCATTTTCGGCCGTGGCGGCGAAGAGGCACTGTGGCTACAGGGGCATGGTATTGAGGTGGAGTTGGTCAACGGCATCACGGCCGGTCTGGCAGGCGCCACGCAATGCGGGATTTCGCTGACCTCACGCGGGGTGAGCCGAGGGGTGACGCTGGTAACGGCGCATACGCAGGACGACAGCGAGCTGAACTGGGCAGCCTTGGCCCAGGGCGGGACAACGTTGGTGGTGTACATGGGGGTTGCGCGACTGGAGCAGATTCGCCAGGGGTTGCTGGAGGGTGGCATGGCACCCGGAATGCCAGTGGCGATGATCGAGAATGCCTCATTGCCGCAGCAGCGAGAGTGCAGGAGCGATGTGCGGGGGATGGTCGAAGATGCGCAGGGATTTGGTTTGCGTAGCCCGGCGATTCTGGTGATTGGCGAGGTCGTTGACGAACGACAGGTTCAGAGACTGTTGGCAGTCGCCGGGTAAAATCCGAGCAAAGAAAAACCCGGCCGAGGCCGGGTTTTTCATGAAACATCAGGCCAATTACTTGGACTGAGCTTCTACCTGAGCTTCAACGCGACGGTTGATAGCACGGCCTTCTTCGGTGGCGTTGTCAGCAACCGGACGGGTTTCGCCGTAGCCTACCGAGTCAACACGGCTGGATTCTACGCCGTACTGCTGGGTCAGCACTTGCTTGACAGCGTTGGCACGACGCTCGGACAGCTTCTGGTTGTAAGCGTCTGGACCCACGGAGTCAGTGTGACCTTCAACCACGGTGGTGGTTTGTGGGTACTGCTTCATGAAGTCAGCCAGGTTTTTGATGTCGCCGTAGCTGTTTGGCTTGACGACCGACTTGTCGAAGTCGAACTTCACGTCCAGCTCAACACGAACGACTTCGGCAACAGCCGGGCAGCCGTCGGCGTCAACGGTAACGTTGGCCGGGGTGTCTGGGCACTTGTCGACGTTGTCGCAAACGCCGTCGTTGTCGGAGTCGGAGCAGACTTCAGCAACTGGAGCCGGAGCGGCTGCGGCTTGCTTCGGGCTACCGCCGAAGTTCAGGCCAACACCAACGCTTGGAGCCCACTCGGTGTCGCCCTGGTCGATGTTGTACTGAGCTTCTACGCCGGCACGGGCGTAGAACATGTCGGTGATGTACCACTTGGCGCCAGCGCCAACGTTGGCGAAGGTGGAGTGGTCACGACCGCCACGGCCGGTCTGGCCCAGCGACTGGTGCGAGAAACCAGCGGAAACGTACGGACGGATAGCGTCGTACGGGTTGTTGAAGTGGTAAACGGCGTCCAGGGCGGTGTTCGAGCCCTTGATGTTCTTGCCGTCTTCGCCACGAGCGTTGTGTACTTCGTCGTAGCCCAGACGCAGTTCAACGTCGTCGGTCAGGAAGTAACCGATCGAGCCGCCGAACAGGTTGCCGTCGTTCTTGAAGTCGCGCTGGCTGTCGAAGAATTCTTTCTTGTAGAAAACTTCGGTCTCGACGGCGCCTTGACCTTGTGCCATAGCGCCAATCGAAGTGGCGGCTACGAGCGAACCAATGGCCAAGCCCAAGGTGTTTTTCAATTTCATCCGTTAAATCCCCATCTGGTGATAGTTAAGCAGTCCCACCACAAACACGGGGGACAACTCGACGGCAAGTCTAGCAGAACTCGCCGATTCGTTAGAGATATTTGCACGCCACTAAGTTTCATCGAGGCCGGCAAATTTCTCCCGAAGCTTGTCTAGCGCGCGCTTGTAGCGCATTTTCGTCGCGCTCAGGCCCATGTGCATGATGTCGGCAATTTCCTGAAATTCCAGTTCTGCGACAAAACGAAGCACCAGAATTTCCCGGTCAATCGGGTTCACATGCACCAGCCATTTGTCCAGCCCGCCTTTTTCTTCCGGCTTCGGGGCCTTGTCTTCGGACGCCTCTTCGACAGGGTCCAGACTCAAGGCATCCATCAACCGGCGTTTACGGCGCTCCTTGCGGTACTGGGTAATGCACTCGTTGTAGGTGATGCTGTAGAGCCAGGTCTTGAACTTGGATTTACCTTCGAAGTTCTTCAGGCCGTACAGCACTTTCAGCATCACTTCCTGACAGACATCGTCCGCGTCCCGGTCGTTCCCCAGATAACGCGCACAGACGTTGAACAGGGTCCGTTGGTAGCGCCGCATGAGCTCTTCATAGGCGCGGGTAACGTGGTACAGCTCCTCATGCGAACGCGCCACCAACTCTTCGTCGGTGAGCTCGCGGGGGTCATAACGCATGGGCGGCGAATGAACTTTATTCAAAACGGATCTGGCCGACAGTCAGGTCAATGTCGCCGCGCGACCCCGTGGGTCGAATTTCGCGGCGGCATACATTAACAGCTTTTGTGCGGTTAGCGGCTATTGACACGCTGCTCGAGCAACTCGCGGTTGGACAGCGACACCAGTTCGCCATCATCGGTCAGCAGCGTTGTCTTGACCGTACCGATTTCCTCGATGTGCCCTTCAACCTCTCCAATCCGCACCTGCTGGCCGACCTGATACAGCTCGCGCACGTAAATGCCGGCCAGGATCTGCCCGGCGATTTCGCGGCTGCCAAGGCCCATGGCCAAGGCAACGGCCAGACCAACGGTAATCAGCCCGATGACGATAACGTGGTTCAGCAGGTCGGTTTTCACCTCCAGCTGGCTGATGGCCACCGAGATGCTGATGATGATCACCAGGCCCTGGGTAATGCGCCCAAGCCCTGCCGAGTATTCCAGGCCGATGCCTTCGGCAGCGCCGCGCACCAGGCCATTGGCAACCTGTGCCAGCAGCACGCCGGCCAGCAGCACCAAGGCCGCGCCGAACACCTTGGGCAGGTACAGGGCAAGCATGTCGAGGGTGGCCGACACCCGCTCCAGGCCCAGCGACTCGGCGGCCGAGACCAGGAAGATGAGCAGCACGAACCAGTAGACGATCTTGCCGATCAGGGTCGAGATCGGCACCTGAATGCCGACCCGGCCAAGCATCTTGGTGAGGCCGGTGCCGGCCATCAGGCGGTCCAGGCCAAACTTGGCCAGCAGCTTGGACAGCAGTGTGTCGAGCAGCTTGGCCACCACGAAACCGAGCAGCACCACGACCAGCGCGCCGAACAGGTTGGGGATGAAGTTCGCTACCTTGGTCCAAAGGGCAGTCATTGCGGTGACCAGGCTCTGGGTCCAGAGATCGAGTTCCATATTCAATCGGCCTTATCTGCTTTGCTGCCGGTGGCAGCGTTGCGGGAAGAGTGTCGACGCACCGGCGCGACATGCGCCGAGCCATTATTGACGGCGATGAGCAGCGCCTGGCTCCAGCGGCCAAGCAGGCTGAACAGATCACCCGCGCCAACCTGGCGGTTGGCGGTTTTCAGTACGCGACCCAGGCAAGCGGCGTCGTCCCGGTCGTCCCGGTCATTGCCGGAGGGTGACGCCTTGAGCAGGTCGCGCAGGGATTCTTCAAACGGATCGTGCATGGGCACCTCGCGCAGTGTCAGCAAGAGACGAGATGGCCGGGCAATGGGTCACACATCCCATTGGTACGAATGTTTCAAAATACACACCTAAACCCATCGCAACCGCCGGAACAGCCACCACTGCCCCACCGCCAGCCCCAGCACGACGATGCAGGCGAACAGAAAGCCCAACGGGTTATCCGCCCCCGGAATACCGCCGACATTGATGCCCAGCAGCCCGGTGATGAAGCTCATGGGCAAAAAGATGCAGGTGATGATGCCAAAACGGTACATGGTGCGGTTCATCCGCTCGCTGCGCCGCCGGTCTTCGCTTTCCAGCACCAGCGCAGCGCGCTCGCGGGTCAGCTCCAGCTCTTCGAGGTAGCGGATCAGGCTGTTATTGAGCTCGTTCCAGTAATCGGCATCGGCATTGGCGAACCAGCTCCATTTGCTGCGCGACAACTGGGCGTAGATTTCCCGTTGCGGAGCAAGAAAACGGCGCAAGCCGGCGGCACGTCGGCGGATCTGCTGCAGGCTGCCATGCTCAGGGGTGTACCGCTCGTCGGTTTCGACCTTTTCTTCTTCCAGGTCGACCAGTTCGGCCAGGTCACTCACCAGTCCCTGAACCTTTTCAGTCAGCAGTTCGCCCATCAACAGCAACAGTTCGGAGGCCGATTTCGGCCCCCTGCCCTGTTCCAGTTGCTGGAGAATTTCGTCACTGGCACGCAACGGCCTGAGGCGCAACGAGATAACCCGCTGTGCCTCGGCGAAAATACGTACCGAAACCATGTCTTCAGGCTCGGCACCCGGGTTGAGGTTGACCCCGCGCAGGAACAGCAGCAGCTGTTCGTCCGCCATGGGCAGCAGGCGCGGCCGGGTGTTTTCCTCCAGCAGCAGCTCGCAGGCGAACTCGCTCAGGCCACTGTCCTGCAGCAACCAGGTGCGGGTTTGCGGATGGCTGCGGTCCCAGTGCAGCCACAGGCTCTGCTCCGGTTGCAGTTGCAAGCTGTCCAGTTCGGTACGGGCAATCGAGTGCGCGCCGCCTTTACCATCGAGCACCAAGGCATGCACCAGCCCCCACTGCGCGTTGTCTTCCTCGAACATCAAAGCTCCATCAGCGCGTGGGGCGCATCACTCCGGCATTTTCAGCGGGCTTGGCGAAACCAGTACGCCATTGTTGTCGGCATACACGTACTCGCCCGGGCGGAAGGTCACGCCGGCGAAGGTCACCACCACATTTAGGTCACCGATACCACGCTTGTCGGTTTTCATCGGGTGGCTGGCCAGGGCCTGCACGCCGACGTCGGTCTGGATCAGCACATCGACGTCACGCACGCAGCCATAGATCACCAGGCCTTCCCAACCGTTTTTGGCGGCTTTTTCCGCGAGCATGTCACCCAGCAGCGCACGGCGCAGCGAACCACCACCATCGACCACCAGGACCTTGCCCTTGCCGTCGAGTTCGACCTGCTCCTTGACCAGCGAGTTGTCCTCGAAGCACTTGATGGTGACGATCTGGCCGCCGAACGAATCGCGGCCGCCAAAATTGCTGAACATGGGTTCCAGCACGTGTACCAGGTCGGGGTAGGCGTCACACAGGTCGGGCGTTACGTAATGCTGCATGGGAAGCTCCTGTCAGTCACAACGAAAGCGGGTATCGGCCAAGGCTACACCTTGGAGGCCATTGCAGTCATCCGGGACCGGGCAGTCATTTGTATTCATCCTGTACCGGCCCTATCGCCGGCAAGCCAGCTCCCACAAGTACACCACAGGCCTTGAGGTCAGTGGAGAACTTGTGGGAGCTGGCTTGCCGGCGATAGGGCCATTACAGGCAATACAAAATTAACTGACCGCCACTGGCTCCACAGCCACCGTGGATTCATGCACCGGCAGCAATGGATCCCGCAACCAGCGCTCCACCAACGGCCATACCTGCGCCTGCGCAGCCTTGCTCACCAGCATGTCGACATGCCCAAAGGCATCAAAACCTTCCTCACGCCCCAGCCGCAGGAACTGCTTGCGCTCGCCCCCCAACTGCTCGAACAGCTTGCGGCAGGCCCACACCGGGTCCTGGAAGTCCCCCGCGCCGGCCACCGCCAGCAGCGGCACATCCACCTCTGCCAGCCCCGCCCACCAGTCGTGCTGCTTGTCGCCAAAGCGCCCGAACAGGCCATGCCAGCGCATGCTTTCCAGCGCCAGGCCAATCGGCTCGTCTTCCGGCCCACGCTTGAAGCGTGGCCCGGATATCTGCCCCCAGCGCTTGAGCACCAGCTTCGCCCCCCACACCAGCGGTGGCACCTTCAACGGCCAGTAGACACGGCTGATCTGGGTGCCGAACAGCGCCACGCTGGCCACCTGTTCGGCAGCCAGGAAACCACCCCCAAGCGCCGCCACCAGGGTGGTGCCGCCCAAGGAATGGCCAACCCAGTGCGGCGCCTGGCCCGACTGTTCGCGCACGAACGCGGCAATCAGTGGCAGGTCATCACGGGCATAGGCCGCAACGCTGTTGTGCTGCCAGGCATGGTTGCGCGGCGACAGGCCGTGACCGCGCATTTCCGGGATCCACACATCGAAACCGGCACGGGCGAGGTAGGCGCCCAAGCCAATACCTTTGGGCGAATACCAGAAACGCCGGTTGGAAAAACTGCCGTGCAGAAGAATCACCGGCACGCCCTGGGCACGGCCATGGTCGGCCAGCCCCAGGCGGGTGATGGCCAGCTCGACGCTGGGGTCCGGGCCGTTGCCGGCCTTGATCCGGTACACGTCTTCGCTGAGGTCGCCGCGGCGCTCGGCACTGAGCAGGGCCACGGGGAATAGAGTGCTGCTGCTTTGCATAGGTTGCTTGGTGCACAAAAAAGGGCGGGATCCATTGCTGGAACTCGCCCTGGAAAAAACCAGGCGGGGGTACGCCAGACGTCCCCCCGCGTTTTACTGCATCAGGCCGCGCCTTGGCCTTCGGCCAGGAAGAACCAGGTTTCGAGTACCGAGTCCGGGTTCAGCGACACGCTTTCGATGCCCTGCTCCATCAGCCACTTGGCCAGGTCCGGGTGGTCCGATGGGCCCTGGCCGCAGATGCCGATGTACTTGCCGGCCTTGTTGCACGCGGCGATGGCATTGGCCAGCAGCTTCTTGACGGCAGGGTTACGCTCGTCGAACAGGTGGGCGATGATGCCCGAGTCGCGGTCCAGGCCCAGGGTCAGCTGGGTCAGGTCGTTGGAGCCGATCGAGAAGCCGTCGAAGTACTCCAGGAACTCTTCGGCCAGAATGGCGTTGGACGGCAGTTCGCACATCATGATCACGCGCAGGCCGTTGTCGCCACGGGCCAGGCCGTTTTCGGCGAGCAGGTCGACCACTTGGCTGGCTTCGCCCAGGGTGCGTACGAACGGCACCATGATCTCGACGTTGGTCAGGCCCATCTCGTTGCGCACGCGCTTGAGGGCACGGCATTCGAGCTCGAAGCAGTCACGGAACGATTCGCTGATGTAACGCGAAGCGCCACGGAAGCCCAGCATCGGGTTTTCTTCTTCCGGCTCGTACAGCTTGCCGCCGATCAGGTTGGCGTACTCGTTGGACTTGAAGTCCGACAGGCGCACGATGACCTTTTTCGGGTAGAAGGCCGCCGCCAGGGTGCTGATGCCTTCGACCAGTTTCTCGACGTAGAAGCCGACCGGGTCGTTGTAACCGGCAATGCGCTTGTCGACGCTGTCTTTCAGGTCGGCAGGCAGGCCGGCATAGTTCAGCAGCGCCTTGGGGTGCACACCGATCATGCGGTTGATGATGAACTCCAGGCGCGCCAGGCCGACACCGGCGTTGGGCAGCTGGGCGAAGTCGAAGGCGCGGTCCGGGTTGCCGACGTTCATCATGATCTTGAACGGCAGCTCCGGCATGGCGTCGACGGAGTTCTGCTTGACGTCAAAGCCCAGCTCGCCTTCGAAGATGAAGCCGGTATCGCCTTCGGCGCAGGACACGGTCACGCCCTGGCCGTCTTTGAGCACCTGGGTGGCGTTGCCGCAACCCACTACAGCAGGAATGCCCAGCTCACGGGCGATGATCGCCGCGTGGCAGGTACGGCCGCCGCGGTTGGTCACGATGGCGCTGGCGCGCTTCATCACCGGTTCCCAGTCCGGGTCGGTCATGTCGGAAACCAGTACGTCGCCCGGCTGGACCTTGTCCATTTCCGAAACGTCGTTGATCACGCGGACCTTGCCGGCACCGATGCGCTGGCCGATGGCACGGCCTTCGACCAGTACGGTGCCTTTTTCTTTCAGCAGGTAGCGTTCCATGACGTTGGCGCTGGAACGGCTCTTCACGGTCTCAGGGCGGGCCTGGACAATGTACAGCTTGCCGTCGTCACCGTCCTTGGCCCACTCGATGTCCATCGGGCGCTGGTAGTGCTGCTCGATGATCATGGCCTGCTTGGCCAGCTCGCTGACCTCGGCATCGCTCAGGCAGAAGCGTGCGCGCTCGGCGCGGTCCACTTCCACAGTCTTGACCGAACGGCCGGCCTTGGCTTCTTCGCCGTAGACCATCTTGATGGCCTTGCTGCCCAGGTTGCGGCGCAGGATGGCCGGGCGGCCGGCCTGCAGGGTGTTCTTGTGCACGTAGAATTCGTCAGGGTTGACCGCACCCTGCACGACGGTTTCGCCCAGGCCGTAGGCGCCGGTGATGAACACCACGTCGCGGAAGCCCGATTCGGTGTCGAGGGTGAACATGACGCCGGCAGTGCCGGTTTCGGAGCGGACCATGCGCTGCACACCGGCAGACAGGGCCACCAGCTTGTGGTCGAAGCCCTGGTGCACGCGGTAGGCGATGGCGCGGTCGTTGAACAGCGAGGCGAACACTTCCTTGGCCGCGCGGATCACGTTGTCGACGCCACGGATGTTGAGGAAGGTTTCCTGTTGGCCTGCGAACGAGGCGTCTGGCAGGTCTTCGGCAGTGGCCGAGGAGCGCACGGCAACCGCCATGTTGTCGTTGCCGGCAGCCATCGCGGCGAAGGCGGTTCGGATTTCCGAATCCAGACGCGCCGGGAACTCGGCTTCCATGACCCACTGGCGAATCTGCGCGCCGGTCTTGGTCAGGGCATTGATGTCATCCACGTCCAGCGCGTCGAGGGCGGCATGGATCCGGTCGTTGAGACCACTCTGTTCGAGAAAATCGCGGTACGCCTGCGCCGTAGTGGCAAAGCCGCCCGGCACCGATACACCAGCACCGGCAAGGTTGCTGATCATCTCGCCCAGGGATGCGTTCTTGCCCCCCACATGCTCCACATCATGGACGCCGAGCTTATCGAGGGAAACTACGTACTCTACCAAGGTGATCTCTCCACTAACTGTGTTGGAAAAGCTCAAAAAGGCGCCCGCCTGTCTTCTGTGACTTGGCCGGGCGTTTGTGGCCTGTACCTGGAAAATAAGTGAGAATGCCGACAGCCGCATTCGGCAAACCGAACTTATCATATCCAAGAAACGTCATCAGCTTAAGGCCCAGATCGCAAATGAAACGAACCGCGTTCTTCATCTCCGACGGCACCGGTATCACTGCCGAAACCCTGGGCCAGAGTTTGCTCGCGCAATTCGAGAGCATTCCGTTCAACAAATTTACCCGCCCGTACATCGATTCGCCGGACAAAGCGCGGACCATGGTCCAGCAAATCAACGCCGCCGCCGAGCGTGACGGGGTGCGCCCGATCATCTTCGACACCATCGTCAATCAGGACATCCGTGAGATCCTGGCGACGTCGAATGGCTTCATGATCGACATCTTTTCATCATTTTTATCCCCGCTCGAGCAGGAATTGACCGCCCATTCGTCGTATTCCGTGGGTAAATCGCACTCGATTGGCGGTAATTCCAACTACATGGAACGCATCGAGGCGGTGAACTTCGCCCTGGACAACGACGACGGCGCGCGTACCCACTACTACGACAAGGCCGACCTGATTCTGGTTGGCGTGTCGCGTTGCGGCAAGACCCCTACCTGCCTGTACATGGCCATGCAGTTCGGCATCCGCGCCGCCAACTACCCGCTCACCGAGGACGACATGGAGCGCCTGCAGCTGCCGGCGGTGCTGAAAAAGCACCACAACAAGCTGTTCGGCCTGACCATCGACCCCGATCGCCTCACCGCCATCCGTCACGAGCGCAAGCCCAACAGCCGCTATTCCAGCTTTGCCCAGTGCGAGTTCGAAGTGCGCGAGGTGGAGAACCTGTTCCGCCGGGAGAACATTCCCAACATCAATTCCACGCATTTTTCGGTGGAGGAGATTTCGGCGAAGATTCTGGTGGAGAAAGGCGTAGAGCGCAGGTTCAAGTAGCACTCGCCCCTGTGGGAGCGGCCTTGTGTCGCGAAAGGGCTGCAAAGCAGCCCCAGAAATTTGTGCGACTCTGCTGAAAATTTGGGGCTGCTTTGCAGCCCTTTCGCGACACAAGGCCGCTCCCACATAGACCGCGCAAGCGCCCAAATAAAAAGCCCCGGCATAGATGCCGGGGCTTTTTATTTCAACTCAAGCTCAGGACGGCACCACCGCCGCCTGCCCGCTCATGGCCAGGTCGACCAGCTCGCGGTTGGCCACCGCGTACATCGCATAGTCGGTGCCCGTGGCATTGCGCAGGTCGTCCAGCATGGCGCGCCAGCGCTCCACCATCACCCGGTGCTGCTCGGCCCACAGCGCCACGCGGGCGTCCATGTCTTCCGGTGCATCGGCCATCTGCAATACCGAGATGGTGATTGCCCGTTGCTGCAGGTCAATGTCATCGCGGAACGCTTCGCGGGCCAAGGCCTGCCAGTTGTTTTCCACCGGCAGGTTGCTGATTTCCTGCAGGTACCAGGTCAGGTCCAGCGCGCTGCCCACGGCGAAGAACGCCTTGGCCACCTGCGCCGGCTCATGGCCGGTAACGTCGGCGGCTTCGATGATCGGCAGCAGGGTGTACAAGTGGCTGGTACCGGCCACCATGCGCGCCAGCAACTCCGGCACACCAGCGTCGACAAAGCTCTGGTAACGCACCATCCAGCGTTCGCGGGTCGGGCCTTCCAGCAGCTCGTCCAGCTTGAGCCCCAACTGCGCGATCTTCGGCCCGAAGTGCGCGGTGTCGCGCCCGGCGTCCTGCTCGTTACGGCGGCTACGCAGGAACCAGCGGGTGGCACGGCGGCCCAGGCGCATCAGCTCGTCCATCAGGGTGAGCTGGATTTCTGCCGGCACCTGGTAGTCCAGGGCCTCGATCTGGCGGAACCAGTGCGGCAGGTGGAAGATGTCGCGCACGATCACATAGGCCCCGGCCACGTTGGCCGGGCTCATGCCGGTCGACTCCTTCAGGCGCTGGACAAAGGTGATGCCCATGTTGTTGACCAGGTCGTTGGCGATCTGGGTGCTGACGATTTCGCGCTTCAGGCGGTGGCGGCGCATGGCCTCGGCGAACTTGCTGACCAGCGACGGCGGGAAGGCGGTTTCCATGTCGCGGGTCAGGTAGTCATCATCCGGCACCAGCGACTTGAGCAGTTGCTCCTTGAGGTCGATCTTGCTGTACGAGATCAGCACCGACAGCTCGGCGCGGGTCAGGCCCTGGCCGGCAGCCAGGCGTTCAGCCAACTGTTCTTCGGACGGCAGGAACTCGATGGCGCGGTCCAGCTTGCCACGGCCTTCCAGGTCGGCCATCAGGCGCTTGTACTCGGCAATCCGCTCGCGGGCGCGGCGGGCCGCCAACGACAGCGCCTGGGTCTGCTTGTAGTTGTTGCCCAGCACCAGGTTGCCGACTTCGTCGGTCATGCTGCCCAGCAGCTGGTTACGCTGCTTCTCGGTCATGTCGCCACCCTGCACCACTTCGTTGAGCAGGATCTTGATGTTGACCTCGTGGTCGGAGCAGTCCACGCCGCCGGCGTTGTCGATGAAGTCGGTGTTGGTGGCGCCGCCGTTCAGGCCGAACTCCACCCGGCCAAGCTGGGTCATGCCCAGGTTGCCACCCTCGCCCACCACTTTGCAGCGCAGTTCATTGCCGTTGACCCGCAGCGCGTCGTTGGCCTTGTCACCGACATCGGCGTGGCTTTCGCTGCTGGCTTTCACGTAGGTACCGATGCCGCCGTTCCACAGCAGGTCGACCGGGGCCTTGAGCAACGCGTTGAGCAGCTCGGTCGGGGTCAGGCGGTCGGCTTCGATGGCGAAGCGCTCTTTCATCTGCGGGCTGATGGCGATGCTTTTGGCACTGCGCGGGAAGATGCCGCCGCCTTCAGACATGATGCTGGTGTCGTAATCGCTCCAGGCCGAACGCGGCAGGTCGAACAGGCGCTTGCGCTCGGCAAAGCTGGACGCAGGCTCGGGGTTGGGGTCGATGAAGATGTGAAGGTGGTTGAATGCCGCCACCAGTTGCAGCTTGTCGGACATCAGCAGGCCGTTGCCGAACACGTCGCCGGCCATGTCGCCCACGCCGATAACGGTGATCGGGTCTTCCTGCACGTTGATGCCGCGCTCGCGGAAGTGGCGCTGCACGCCCACCCAGGCGCCGCGCGCGGTAATGCCCATCTTCTTGTGGTCATAACCGGCCGAGCCGCCCGAGGCGAAGGCATCGCCCAGCCAGAAGCCATAGTCGATGGCAATGCCGTTGGCGATGTCGGAGAAGGTGGCAGTGCCTTTGTCGGCCGCCACCACCAGGTACGGGTCATCATCGTCGTGACGCACCACGTTGGCCGGCGGCACCACGCCACCGTCCTTGAGGTTGTCGGTGATGTCGAGCAGGCCGGAAATGAAGATGCGGTAGCACGCCACGCCTTCGGCGGCAATTTCGTCCCGGCTGCCGCCCAGTGGCAGGCGGCGCGGCAGGAAACCGCCCTTGGCGCCGACCGGCACGATGACCGAGTTCTTCACCTGCTGGGCTTTGACCAGGCCCAGCACTTCGGTACGGAAGTCTTCTTCACGGTCAGACCAGCGCAGGCCGCCACGGGCGACGTTGCCAAAGCGCAGGTGCACGCCCTCGACCCGAGGCGAATAAACGAAGATTTCGAACTTGGGCACCGGCTTGGGCAGTTCGGGGATCAGCTTGGGGTTGAACTTGAAGCTGAAGTACGACTTGTTCTGGCCGTTGGCATCCGGCTGATAGAAGTTGGTGCGCAGGGTGGCCTTGATCAGGTCCAGGTAGCGCCGCAGGATGCGGTCTTCGTTGAGCACCTGCACGTCGTCGAGCGCAGTCAGGATGGCCTGCTCCAGGCGCTGCTGCTTGTCGTCGAGGTCATCCTGGGTGAGCTTGCGCGCCAGGTAGAAGCGGGTCTTGAACAACCGGGTCAGCTCGCGGGCGATGTCGGTGTGGTTGTTCAGGGTGCTGGCGATGTAACCCAGGTCGAAGCCCAGGCGGATCTGCTTCAGGTATCGGGCGTAAGCGCGCAGCAGCGCCACGTCACGCCAAGGCAGGCCAGCGGTGAGTACCAGACGGTTGAAGGCATCGTTCTCGGCATCGCCACGCACGATGTGGATGAAGGCGTCCTGCAGGGTGTCGTTGAGCTGCTGGATATCCAGGCTCAGGCCTTCGCTGTAGGTGAAGGCAAAATCGTGAATCCAGTACTCGCGGCCACTGGCATGGCGCAGGCGATACGGGAATTCGCCCAGCACGCGCAAGCCGAGGTTTTCCAGGATCGGCAACACGTCGGACAGCGCCAGCGGGGTGTCGGCGTGGTACAGCTTGCAGTGCAGGATGCGCTCACCCACCTGGGTCAACGGCTGGTAGAAGCTCATGGCCAGCGGCTTGCTTTCCGACAGGCCCAGCACATGCTGCAGGTCGACAACGGCCGAGTGCGCGGCAAAGCGTTCGCGGTAGCCGGCCGGGAAGCCCTTGGGGAAATCGGCGAGGATGTTGGTGCCTTGGGCTTCGCCGAAGTTCTCCACTACCAGCGTCGAATAATCGTCATGCCACGAACGGCAGGCCTGGATGACTTCGCGTTCCAGCTGCTGCGGGTCGATGTCGATGCGGTTTTTCGGGTCTACCCGCAAAATCAGTTGCACACGGGCCAGCACCGATTCGGAGAAGAAGGTCCAGAACTCGCAGTCGCTGGCCTTCAGGCGCTCCATCAGTACTTGCTGGATTTTCTGTCGCACTTCGGTGGAGTAGATCTCCCGCGGCACGTACGCCAGGCAGTAGCAGAAGCGGCCGTACGGGTCCTTGCGCAGGAACACGCGGATCTTGTTGCGCTCCTGGATCTGCACGATCGCCATGACGGTGGTGAACAGCTCGTCGATCGGCGTCTGGAACAGGTCGTCGCGCGGCAGCACCTCCAGCACCTGGGCCAGTTCCTTGCCGAGGTGGGCCTTGGGGTCGAAGCCCGAGCGGCGCTCGACTTCGGCTACCTTGACGCGGATGTAAGGGATGGCATGCACGCTTTCGCCATACACCGACGAGGTGTACAGGCCCATGAAGCGGTGTTCCTTGATGACCTTGCCGTCGGCGTCCAGCTGGCGGATCGACACGTAGTCCGGGTAGGCCGGGCGGTGCACGCGGCTAGGCAGCGCGGCCTTGGCGAACGACAGCAGCAGCGGCTCGTTGAGGTAGGCCACGGCGTAGTCTTCGATGCGCAGCTCTTCAGCCGTCAGGCCCACGCGCAGGCGGCGCGGCAGGCCGAGGAACGACTGCTCGTCGTAAACCATCTGGCCGCCATCGGCGTCGCCCTTGACGGTGAACTCTTCATAGCCCAGGAAGGTGAAGTGGTTGTCCAGCAGCCACTCGAGGAAGGCCTTGACCTCGCCCTTTTCGTGTTGCGCCGGGCCGAAGGCGGTCTGTTCCACCTCGGCCACCACGTCACGCAGCTTGGCCTTCATCGGCTCGAAATCGGCGACTGCCACCCGCACCTCGGCCAGCACCTGCTCGATCTCGCGGGCCAGCACGGTCAGCTCAGCGGCATTGGCGCAGCGGTCGATCTCCAGGTACATCAGCGACTCGTGGCGCACGCCCTCGCCCTGGGTACCCTTGGGCAGCAGTTCCAGCAGCTCGCCCTTGGCGCCACGGCGCACGCTGAGCACGGTGGTTTGCAGGGTGTGAATGCTGTAGCCACGGCGGTTGAGCTCGGTGCGCACCGAGTCGACCAAAAACGGCAGGTCGTGGTGCAGCACCTCGACCACGGTGTGGGTCGATTGCCAGCCGTTGCGCTCGTAATCAGGGTTGTATACCCGCACTTGCGGGTATTCGGGGTCGAAACGTTCGATGATGCGCCAGGCTGACAGGGTGCAGCCGGCCAGGTCGGAAAGCCTGCGCTGGGTGAGTTCGTCCAGAGAGATGATGCCGAAGAACTGCTCGGCGAACAGCGCCACTTGTGGCAGGGACTGTTCGCTGATGTGCTGCGCCAGGGCCGCTTGCAGTTGATGCTGGAAGTCGGCTTTGCTGGCTGCGGTGAAGAACGCCATCTGTGGTACTCCGCTTGGGCTTTGTAATAGTTGAAGCGTCGCTGCGTGCGCCGTGTACGGATCAACGATAGCCAACCCGTGGCAAGGCGGACGGTAAAACCAGGCGTTGAACGTGCGCGGGCACGCCCAGGGCTCGCCGAAGCTTAACGACTGATCGGTCATCAAGGCTTGCAGCGCTGCGACAATTTCGGTCAAGGGGCGGTAACTTTACGTTTATGCCTGTACGCAAGACTGTCAGAATTCCCTTCCATTCACTTTGATCCGAGCCCGCTCATGCAAATCAACACCGCCCTGCTCTTCGCCACCCCTTGCGATGACGAGGAAGACAACATGGCGACCCTGTGCTGCCACAGCGACAAGGGCCAGATGTTTCTGCTTACCCGCTACCCGGACGAAGACACCGTCGACCTGACCCTGGATGACGAGCCATCGACGCTGGACGGGCTGAAAGTGACCCTGAGCGCCAAGCGCCTGCTGATTGAAGTGGCCGCCGGCGACCGCGATGCGCTGAAGGGGGATGAGGTGCTGGAAATCAACCTGACCAGCGACCTGAGCGACCTGGATGAAGTGAAAGAAACCCTGGAGAACATCCTGGCCGGGACCGGGACCTTCGTCTGCGAGCTGTGATTACCTGAACACAAGCGCGGTCTCTGTGGGAGCGGGCGTGCCCGCGAACACCGGCACAGCCGGTGCCATCCATCGCGTCGCCTGCTTCGCGGGCTTGCCCGCTCCCACAAGGTTCAAGCCAACGCTTGTTGCATCTCTTTAGCCTGCACCCGCAACGCCTCGCAAAACGGCTCCACCGCCGCCGATGCCGGCCGGTGATCCGGCCGTATCAGCATCACCTGGTACGGCACCGACACCCGCAACCTGCGAATCGGCAACCCGCCCTGCGCCGCCTCCAGCCCGCTCAACGGGTTGATGATCGCCACCCCCAACCCTTGCCTGACCATGGCACACACCGAGGCGGCACTGGTGGTCTCGATCACCGTGCGGCGGTTTACCCCCGCCGCGCGAAAGTGCTGGTCCAGGCGCTGGCGGTAAGTGTCCAGGCAGGCCAGGTTGATGAAGTCCACCTCATGAAAGTCGGCAAGTTCCAGCTCGGCTTTTGCCTGTAGCGGGTGATGCGCGGGCAGCACGCACACCATGTTGGCGCTGAACAGCAGCTCGCCATAGGCACCGCGCGGTATCTGCTCGACCTCGGTCAGGCCAAGGTCGTGCTGCTGGGCCACCAGAGACTCTTCCAGCAATGGCGATTCCTGCGCCAGGATACTCACGCTCACGCCCCGATGCTGTTGGTGGAAACGCTGGCAAGCCTTGGGCAGCAACGTCTGGGAGAACAGCGGCAGGCACGTGATGGCCAGCCTCCCCTGCTCGAAATTGCGAATGGCCTGGGCAAAACGGTCGATCCGCTCCAGCCCGACGTAGGCGCGCTCGACCTCTTCGATCAACAGCAACGCCTGGGCAGTCGCCACCAGGCGCCCACCCTCGCGCTCGAACAGGTTCAGCCCGGTTACCTGCTCCAGCCGCGCCAGCTCGCGGCTGACAGTGGGCTGCGAGGTAAACAGCAGGCGCGCAGCACCGGTCACACTGCCAGCGGCCATGATGGCGCGGAACACTTCGATATGGCGGACGGAGAGTTTCACAGCAGTACCCGGCAAAGTCAGCAATTGGTATATCAGATATGAATGACCGTCAGAAAAATAGCTATTTTTCTGAATTCCTTGTTTGGCTCATCCTCGTGGTCATCCTTATATGAGTAGCGCCACCATGACCGCACCTTTCTCCCTCCTGGCCGAAGCTGTCCGCCAGCACGGCTCGCCGCTGTGGGCGTACGACGCCAGCACCATCGCCGAACGTGTCGAGCAGCTGAAGGTGTTCGACACCGTACGCTTCGCCCAGAAAGCCAACCCTAACCTGCATGTGCTGCGCCTGATGCGTGCCCATGGCCTGGTGCTGGACGCGGTGTCGCTGGGTGAGATGGAGCGGGCCTTTGCCGCCGGTGCGAGTGTGGACGGCGACCCCGCCGGCGTGGTGCTGACCTGCGACGCGCTGGACCGGCCGACCCTGGAGCGCGTGGTGGCCTCGAAGATCGAAGTCAACGCCGGTTCCATCGACATGCTGCGCCAGCTGGGTGAACGCTCGCCCGGCCACCGTGTGTGGATCCGCATCAACCCGGGCTTTGGCCATGGCCACAGCCGCAAGACCAACACCGGCGGCGAGAACAGCAAGCACGGCATCTGGCACGAAGAGCTGGATGAGGCACTGGCCTGCATCAAGGCCCATGGCCTGCACCTGGTGGGCGTGCACATGCACATTGGTTCCGGTGTGGACTACCAGCACCTGGAGCAGGTGGCTCGCTCGATGATCGAGCTGATTGGCCGCCTGGGCGTGGACATCGAAGCGTTTTCCATCGGCGGCGGGCTCTCCACCCCGTACCGCAGCACCGACAAACCGGTCGACCTGCAGCGCTACGCCCAGACCTGGGCGGTGGCACGCAAGGAAATCGAAGCGATGCTCGGCCACCCGGTGCGCATGGAGATCGAGCCTGGTCGCTTCCTGGTGGCGGAATCCGGCTACCTGGTGGCCGAAGTGCGCGCCGTGAAGCAGGTGGGGCGCAATACCTTCGTGATGATCGACGCCGGCTTCAACGACCTGATGCGCCCGGCGATGTACGGTGCGTACCACGGCATGACCCTGCTCGATGCCAACGGCCAGCCAGTGGACCGACCACGCCAGCCGACCGTGGTGGCCGGGCCGCTGTGCGAGTCGGGGGATGTGTTTACCCAGGATGACCAGGAACTGACCCCACAGGACCTGCCCCAGGCGCAGGTGGGCGACTTGCTGGTGATTCACGATGCCGGGGCCTATGGCGCGTCGATGTCGTCGAACTACAACAGCCGGCCGTTGCTGCCGGAGTTCCTGATCGAGGAAGGGGCGCTGCGCATGATTCGCCGGCGGCAGACCATGCAGGACCTGCTGGGCCTGGAGGCGGGGTTCTAAATCACCGTACTTGGGGCTGCTGCGCAGCCCATCGCCGGCAAGCCAGCTCCCACAGGGATGTACAAATCCTGAGGTTTGCGCTGTACCTGTGGGAGCTGGCTTGCCGGCGATGGGCCGCAAAGCGGCCCCCATGACACAAACCCTCCTTGCAATCACCTTGGCTCATCGCGACAATGCGATCAATTCCTATTCATATTGCGAATTTGACGCCATGTCGACGCTCGATCACCAGGCCCTTCACCAGCTCTACAGCGAAAACAACAGCTGGCTGAAAGGCTGGCTGCGCGCCCGCCTGGGAAACGCAGCCGATGCATCCGACCTGGCGCACGATACGTTCCTGCGGGTGATGACGGCCCGCAGCCAGCTCCCCATTCGCGAACCGCGCAGCTACCTCAGCGCCATCGCCCGCTCCCTGCTGATCGACAAAGTGCGCCGCCGCGCCATCGAAAAAGCCTACCTGCAAGCCCTGGCCCTGCGCCCGGAGCCGGTGGAGGTATCACCCGAGGTTCGCCTGTCGATCATCGAAATGCTGATGGCCGTGGACAGCCTGCTCGACGAACTCGGCCCCAAGACCCGTGCCATCTTTCTCGCCGTGCAACTGGAAGGCCTGACCTACGGTGCTGCGGCCGAGCGCTTCGGTGTGTCGGTCACCACGGTGAAGAATCACCTGATCAAGGCCATGACCCGCTGCCTGCTGGCAGTCGAAGGCTGAACGGCATGGACGTCAAAACCCTGGAAGCCGCCGCCACCTGGTACGTGCAGCTCAACGATGGCGACAGCAATGAAGCCCGCACCCACGCCTGGCGCCAGTGGCTGCAGGCCAGCCCTCAGCATGCCGCTGCCTGGGCGCGCGTTGAAAAGCTTCAGCAACAATGGGCCATGGTGCCGCCACACGCGGCGCTGTCCAGCCTGGGCGCGGCGCAGACGCAGCGGCGCGATGTGCTGAAAGTGCTGAGCCTGCTGCTGGCCATGGGCGGCGGTGGCTGGCTGGCAACCGAGCAGGTGCCCTATCGCGCCTTGATGGCGCAACAACGTACCGGTACCGGCGAGCGGCGCGCTGTAGGGCTGGCGGATGGCTCGCAGCTGGAACTGAACGTGGGTACGGCGCTGGATGTGCGCTTTGACAGAAAAGTGCGGGCAATCCAGCTGTACCAGGGGGAGATCCTCGTGCGCCCGGCCAGCGACATTCAGCAGCGCCCGTTCATCGTGCACACCGACGACGGCAGCGTGCTGGCCCGCAGTACCGAGTTCAGCGTTCGCAAACTGGCACAGCAGACACGCGTGGGCGTGTTGCAGGCCAGCGTCGATGTACGCCCGCAGCGCCATCCTGACCGGGTGCTGCACGTGCAGGCCGGGCAGCAAACCAGCTTTGACCAGCAAGACTTCACCCTTGCCCATGCCCTGCCCGCCGACTCCACGGCCTGGCTACAGGGCATGCTGAGCGTGAACGACTGGCGCCTGGGCGACTTCATCGAAGAGCTGGGCCGCTATCGGCCGGGCGTGCTGCGCTGCGCCTCATCAATCCGGGCCATGAGCATTTCCGGCGCATTCCGTATCGACGATACCGATATCGCGCTGGCCAACCTGCCGAAAACCCTGCCTGTAAAGGTGCGCTACCTCAGCCGCTACTGGGTGAATGTGGAACCTGCCTGAACGGCTGGTGAAAAAACTTTCGCTCAAATCTTGCTGATTTTGATTCTCGTCCGTCCCTGACACAAGCCGCGACGACAGCGACTTTCTGCCATGACACGGAAGGATCACCCAATGCCTCACCTGCACCCCACCCCTACCACGCTGAGCCAGGCCGTGCGCCTGGTGCTGTTCGGCATGTCCCTGGCCAGCGCGCCAGGCCTGCTGCTGATGCCTGCCCAGGCAATGGCCCAGAGTCAGACCGCCTACCATGTTGCAGCAGGCCCACTGGGCAACGCCATCACCCAGTTTGGCGTGCAGGCGGGCGTCACCATTTCGTTCGACACCGAACAAACCCGCAACCTGAACAGCGCGGGCCTGGAGGGCAGCTACAGCATTGAGGAAGGGTTGGTGCGCCTACTGGGCAACAGTGGTTTTCGGGCACAGCGCCAGGGCAATGGCGGTTACGTGCTGGTGCCGTCAGACAACGGCTCGGCAATGGAGTTGGGGCCACTGAACATCGATGCCAACCGGCTGGATGCGACCAGCGAAGGCACTGAGTCTTACACCGCCCGCGCCGTGACCATCGGCAAGGGTGTGCACACGCTGAAGGAAACCCCGCAGTCGGTCACCGTCATGACCCGCAAGATGCTCGACGACCAGAACCTCAACACCCTGGAACAGGTGCTGGACAAGACCCCGGGCATCACCGTGTACGACTCGCCCATGGGCGGCAAGTATTTCTATTCCCGCGGCTTCAACCTGGACGGCCAGTACCAGTACGACGGCGTGCCGCTGGATGTGGGTGGCAACTACGTACAGGCCAACAGCTTTTCCAGCGACATGGCGTTCTACGACCGCGTCGAAATTCTCAAGGGTGCGGCTGGCATGATGAAGGGCTCGGGCTCCTCCGCCGGTGGCGTCAACTTCGTGCGCAAACGCGGCCAGGAAAAAGCCGCTACCACCGTCACCCTGTCTGCCGGCAGCTGGGACAACTACCGCGGCCAGGTCGATGTGGGCGGCCCGCTCAACGAATCCGGCACGGTGCGTGGCCGCGCCGTAGCGGCGCTGCAGGACCGTCAGTACTTCTATGACATTGCCAAGCGCCAGGACCAGATTCTGTACGGCGCCATCGACTGGGATGTCAGCCCCGACACTACCCTGGGCTTTGGCCTGGCCTACGAGGATGTCGATGCCACACCGTGCTACCACGGCCTGCCACGCTATGCCGATGGCAGCGACCTGAAGCTGTCCCGCTCCACCTGCCTGGGCGCTAGCTGGAACGACCTGCAAAGCCAGCGCATTACCGGCTTTGCCGACTTCAAGCACCGTTTCAACGATGACTGGACGCTGAACTTCGCCTCGGTCTACACCCACAACAACCAGAACATCGAATACGGCTATTCCGAAGGTTCGGTACCGGTCGGCGCCACCAGCGCCAACATCGGCCGCTATGCCGGCCGTTTCGACTACGACCAGGACGACTATGGCTTCGATAGCTACGTCGATGGCAAGTTCGAAGCCTTCGGCCTGCAGCACGAGCTGATCATCGGTGCCAACGCCAGCCGTCAGAAAACCCATGACTACTTCGCGCTGATGGGGTTGAGCGGTAGCCAGAACCCGTTCGCCCCATCGGCGGACTTCCCGCACCCGTCCAAAGATGATTACCTCGTCCTCCCCCTGCGAGGCGGTAGCATTCCCACCGACTCCACCACGACCCAATATGGCACCTACGCCAACCTGCGCCTGAAGCTGGCAGAACCACTGACCCTGGTACTGGGCACCCGAGTCAGCTGGTACCGCAACAAGAGCGATTCTTACACCCAGCGCTATGAAAACTGGGTAAACAATCGCAGCCAGGAAAACGGCCAGGTCACGCCGTTCGCCGCCGTGCTGTATGACCTGAACGACCAGTGGACCGCCTACGCCAGCTACGCCGACATCTTCCAGCCGCAAAGCGAAAAGAAGAACGCCGAAAAACAGTCACTTCAGCCCAAAACCGGTGCCAACTACGAGATTGGCATCAAGGGCGAGCTGCTTGAGGGTGCGTTGAATACGGCGTTCAACCTGTTCCGCACGATCGAGAACCACCGCGCGGAAACCGATTTCGTCGGGACGTGCCCGTCAGGCGACGGCTATTGCTACACCGACAGCGGCAAGGTCCGTGCGCAGGGCTTCGAAGCCGAAATCAGCGGCTCGCCGATCGAGCGCCTGCAGCTGCTGGCGGGTTACACCTACACCCAGACCAAGTACCTGAAAACCATCGAGGACACCGACCCCACCGAGCTGACCTTCACCTCCAGCTTCATCCCGCGGCACATGCTCAAGGTGTGGGGTGACTACCAACTGGGCGGCGCACTTGAACGCTGGACGCTCGGCGCCGGCCTGAACAGCCAGAGCGAAAACTTCCGCACCACGCGCGGCACTCGCGTCGAGCAGGCGGGCTACACCGTGTGGAACGGCCGCGTGCAATACCGGCTTGACCAGAACTGGACCGTCGCCCTCAACGGCAACAACCTGTTCGACAAGAAGTACTATTCCACCATCGGCGCGCCGGCATGGGGCAACTTCTATGGCGAACCGCGTAACTTCATGGTGACGTTGCAAGGGGCGTTCTGAGGCTGACCGACCAGGGCATCGCGAAAAGCATCAGCATTGCTGTAGCCTTACTGCCTTGCCCTCGGGGCCTGAAAGGATGCGACGAAGGCGCGCATGGAAAGCCATATGGACATCCCCTCCCGCTTCATCATCCACGAAACCCGGCATTGGGTGCTGAACCACCGCATGAACAGCGCCCTGCCCGGTTACCTGATGCTCAGCGCACGGGCGCCGGTCAACTCACTGGCGGCCCTGCCCGTGGAGGCCCAGGCCGAGCTGGGCATTCTCATGGCGCGTACGCAGCAGGTGATGGAGGCACGGCTGCAACCGGCGCGTTTGTACATGGGCCGGTATGGCCATGACGCGGGATATGCCATCCACTTCCATTTCATCCCTGTTTACCCTTGGGTCGAAGCGCTGTTCTGGGCAGACGAGCGATACCGGGCGCTGCAGGCATTCGGCTGGACCGATAGCGTGCAACCGCAAACCGACGGCGCCGAGTTGACGCTATACGTCTGGCGTGAGTTTTGTGAGCGCCCTGAACCACCGGCGATACAAGGGTATTCAGTGGACGAAGCCATTACCCTGTTGCGCAGCGCATTCTTGGACGGCTGCGCGCCGTATTGACTGAAATGGAAGCCTCCGGTCTTCTTGTACAACGCCTTGAAAACGCGTACGCCTTTTAGCTGAGCCGTCAGAACTTGTAGCGGGCAGTCGCCAGGAAGTTACGTGGCTCACCAAAGAAGTTGCTGCCGGTCGTGGAGCTGATCGACGAGTAGTAGCGTTTGTCGAACACGTTGTTCAGGTTGAAATTGACCTGCAGGTTGGCGGTCACGTCATAGCGGGTGAACACGTCATACAGCGTGTAGCCGCCTTGCTGCACACCGTACTGGGTGTAAGTCTGGCTCTGGGACCGCACCGCGCCGCCCACCCGCCACTGGTCCAGTTCACCCGGCAATTGATAGCTGGTGGTCAGTTTGAACAGGTTGGCGGGCAGGTTGGTGCCGTAGCGCTTGCCTTTGGTGAACGAGCCAATCGGGCTGTAGGTCGTATCCTTGACGCGCTCGGCCGTGTTGTAGGTGTAACTGGCCGACATCTGCCAGTTCTCGGTCAGCGCCCCGGAGACTTCAAACTCGACACCACGGCTACGGATTTCACCTGCCGACTCATAGCACAAGGTAGTGCCACCCTGGCACTGGCTGGCCGGAAGCTGGTCGGGCAGGTTCTCCAGGTCGATCTGGAACAGTGCCACGCTGGTATTGAGGCGGCCGCCAAGATGCTCGCCCTTCAGGCCGACCTCGTAGTTGGTACCTTGAATCGGTTCCAGCAGGGTGCCGCTTGCGGTCTCCAGGTTCTGCGGCTGGAAGATCCGGGTCCAGCTGGCATACACCGAGTAGGTATCGTTCAGGTCGTACACCAGGCCGGCATAGGGCGTGACCTCACGGTTTGCCTTGAAGTGCGAGGTGTTCTTGATCTCTTGCTCGTACCAGTCGACACGCCCTCCGACGATCAGCGTCAATGGCTCGGCAAGGCTGAAGCGTGCCGTGCTGTAGACCCCGCTCTGTTCAACCTCGGTCTGGCGGTTGTAGAGCGACATGTCGACACCGACCGGTTTGGCCACCGAGCCCGGGTCCCAGGTAATGGGGTTGAACTGCACCAGTTCGTAATTGCCATTGGTCACGAACGGCCCGCCACGGTCATCCCAGTCGCTTTCACGATGGCTGGCGCCGACCACCAGCGTATGGGTCCGCCCGGCAAAATCGAACGGGCCGGTCAGGTAGCCATCGACGCTGGACTGGTTACGCTCGTAATCGTACTTGCCGCCGCGCAGCGACATGCTCGGGTTGCCGCTGGCATCAACCGTAGGGTTGGCCAGGAAGGTGCCCATCATGTTCATTTCGCTGGTGATGTAGGTGGCCGCGCCTTTGGCCTTCCAGCCGTTGTCGAAACGGTGCTCGATATCGGCGAAAACCGTTTTGCTTTCCTTGTTCCAGTAGGACCAGGACGGGCTCATGCGGTCGGAGCGGGAAATGGGCAGGAAGCTGCCGTCAGGGTAGGTACCCAGGCCGTTCCAGTCGGCACCGGGGTTGTTTTCATCGCTGTAGGACAAGCCAAGGCTGACCGTAGTGTCGTCATTCAGGTCGGCTTCAACAATGCCATACAGCAAAGTACGTTCATTGCCCGAATCGTCGGTGAACGCGTTCTTGTTCTGGTAGCTCAACACCGTGCGGCCTCGCAGCGTACCGTCACTATTGAGCGCAGAACCTGCATCAAGCTCGAAACGACGATTGTCCCAGCTACCAAGGCTGCCCGTCACCATGACCTGCGGCTCAACCGTAGGGCGCTTGCGGATCAGGTTGATCGAGCCCGAGGGCAATCCGGCCCCTTCCATGAGACCCGCCGCACCGCGAACGATTTCGACCCGGTCGTACATGGCCAGCGCCCCGGTGGACAAGGACGCCTCTTCATACGCGACGGGCAGCCCGTCGAACAAGATGTTCTCGATGCCAAAGCCACGGGAATTGAAACGCGGCCGTTCGGCGCCCCATTGGGTCAAAGTCAGCCCCGGTGCGTTCCTCACCACATCATTGAGCGTCGTCATGCCTTGGTCTTCGATGCGCTGGCGAGTAATGACCGAAACCGACTGGGGGGTTTCGCGCAGTGAGATCGGCAGTTTGGTTGCCGTCTGCATGGCACCGGTGGTGTACGAGCCGGTGTGCTCGCTGGTCATGCCCAGGCCCTGCCCCTGGATGGTGGTTGCACCCAACTGCACCGCCGTTTCGTTGTCATTGCGTTGCTGCAGGTAGGCGCGGTTGCCATCGGCCATGACAAAGCCCAGACCGGTACCGGCCAGCAGCAGCTGCAGTGCAGCGCTGGCCGTGTACTGGCCGCTCACGGCGCTGCTGGTCTTGCCGCGGGTCAGCGCGCCGTCGGCAAAAAGCTGGATACCGCTGCTGGCCGACCACTGCGCAATCGCGCCTTCCAGCGGCTGGGCGGCAATGCTGTAGGTGCGGGTTTGCGCCTGGGTGGTGCTGGCCGCGTGTGCTTGCGGCAGGGCGGCGAGCGTGAAAACGCAGCTCAGGGCGCTGACCAACAGCAGGGGTTTGATGGGGGTGCTAGGGGTGGGCATTCGAATTTCCAGTCCGTCCTGATGGCAATACTCGCAATTCATTCTCGTTTGCGATCAAGACTAAAGACGGACCACCGGCCAAACACAACGACGCGGTTTTCAAGTTTTTTTCAATCAGTGTTGTACGGGGCGTACCAAGGTCAGCCACGGGCCCACCGTGGTGACACGAATCGGCAGAATGACCTGCAAGCTCTGCAACGCCGCGTCGGCTTCACGCGCTTGCACCGCTGCCGTCACCCGCAACTGGGCGAGGCTGCTGTCCGTCAGCAGCAAGTGCGCGCGGGAATAGGGTTGCAGACGCTGCAACACCTGCGTCAGCGGCTCATCGCGAAACACCAGGCGTTGCTCGCGCCAAGCCAACTGCTGGCCGGGGTCGACATGCCGTAATGCGCCAATGCCCTGCGCGTCGTAGTGCAGTGCCTGGCCCTCCCCGGCTTCGGCCTGCTGCCCCGCACGGCTGACCCGCACACTGTGCTCGGTCACCGTTACGTTCGCGCCGTCCTCCAGCACCTGCACGTCGAACGCGGTACCCAAGGCGCGCACATCACCGCCTGCGGCCTCGACGATAAAGGGCCGCGCCGGGTTGGGCGCCACCTTGAACCAGGCCTCCCCCTGGTACAGGCGCAGCCGCCGCTCATCGGCACTGAAGCTCACGTCCAACGCAGTGTGCGGCGCCAGTTGCACGATCGAGCCGTCGTCCAAGGTCCAGCTGCGCACCTGAGCCACCTCGGTGCGGTAATCCGCCCAACGTGCGGGAGAAGAGGCAAATACCGTAAAGGCCAGCAGTAACGCCGCTGCGGTTGCCAGGCCTACAAACCTACGCCGGGGCAAACGCCGAAGCGGGGTGTGGCTGGCGGCAACATGGGCATGGCCCGCCACGCCGGCTACCCCCCATACCTGCCGGGCACGCTGCCAGGCAGCCGGGTGGCTGGGGTCGGCGGCAAGCCAGCGTGCGAATGCTTCGCGCTCGGCCGCTGTCACGCCCGCGTCCTGCAGGCGCACGCACCACTCCAGCGCCTGGTCCAGGGGGGTATGCGAGTCGTTTTCGTTCATCATGCAAGTGCAGGCAGGTGGCAGTTAAAACGCGCGCAGTGTAACCAGCCTTTCATGACATTGCCTTCTCGATGCGCTGCATCGCCTTGACCATCTGCGAAACCACGGTGCTTTTGGAAATGCCCAGGCGCTCGGCAACCTGCTGGTGGTCCAGGCCATCGATACGGCACAGGATGAACACTTCGCGGCAGCGCGGCGGCAGCTCGGCGATCACCTGCATGACCTGTTGCAACTCGCGGCTCAACTCGGTCTTGCGGGCCGGGTCCAGTTTGGCATCGGGTACACCTTCAACCAGCACCGGGTCGGCCTGCACCTCGATGCCCAAGGCCTCGCGGCGGCGGATGTCCATGCCGAGGTTGCGGGCAATGCGGAAGATATAGGCACGCGGGTTGCCGATACGCTCGCCTACCTTGCGGCTGGCCACGCGCAGCCAGGTTTCCTGGGTGAGGTCGTCAGCAATCGTGGCACTGCCGAAGTGCCGCACCAGGTAAGCCTTCAGCGCTTCGCGGTTGTCCAGGAATGTCGATGTCAGAGGGTCGCGATCTTGCGGCATTCGCCAAGCATCCTGCGCAGCGGCGGAGTAATGGGCGGCACGGTATCACTTGTTGCTAACAATTCTCAACTACGCATGAGGCCTTGATGTTGCTCGCCGATACTCGCAAGCAACGCCCGCACCCATCGATGCGCCGGGTGATGATGCGTGCGCTCATGCCAAGCCAGCACCTTGCTGAACCCCGCAATGGCCAGCGGCGGTTCCTCCAGCTGCAGGCGATCCCCCGGCTGCACCAGGCGGCTGGGCAGTACACCGATCAGGTCACTGCTGCGCAACACCTCCAGCAGCATCAGAAAGCTCGGCACCGACAGGCACACCCGCCGCGCCCTGCCGATACGCGCCAGCGCTTCATCGCTGACGCCGTGAAAGGCACCGCTGCCCAGCGAAACGATTGCGTGCTCCAGCGTACAGAAGGTGTCGAGGTCCAGGTGCCCGGTGGCTGGGTGCCCAACGCGCATGGCGCAGACGTACTGCTCATCGTAAAGGTGCATGGCCTGCAAACCCGGGCTGACGCTGTCGGGGGTGAGGATGGCCATGTCCAGCTCCCCTGATGCCAACTGCTGCGCGACCCGCGACGCTTCGACTGCGCGCACGGCAAGGCGGATACCGGGGGCTTGCTCGCGCAACGCGGCAAGCAAAGGCATCAGCACCGTCCGCTGGGCGTAGTCGGTGGCGGCCACGGCCAGCGTGAGGCTGGCCTGGGCAGGGTCAAAGTCGGGCGGTTGCAGCAGGCCTTCAATTTCGCCCAGCACACGCTTGATTGGCAGGGCCAGCGCCTGCGCGCGGGCTGTGGGCACCAGCCCACGCTGCGAACGGACGAACAACGGGTCGTCGAAACTGTCGCGCAAGCGGGTCAACATGCCGCTGACGGCAGGCTGGGTCAGCGCCAGACGCTCTGCTGCTCGGGTCACGCTGCCTTCGTCGAGCAAGGCATCGAGCGTGCGCAGCAGGTTCAGGTCGAGGTTCCTGATATTACGCATGCTTATGGGTTAGCTCAGGAGATGTGATTGGCGTTATGGATTGTGGCCGCGCACCATGGTTTCGTCAAAGCCGCCAAGGCGCCCCTTACCCGAGGATCAACCATGCATCACATCGAATGGCCTGACGAATACCTGCCCGGCACCACCGAGAACTTTGCCTCGAACGAAATCATCATCGCCGGCTTCACTGCCGAAGCAGTCTGGCAACAACTGGATGACACGCGGGCGTGGCCAACGTACTACCGCAATGCAGCGGACATCCGTTTTCATGATGGCTCCGGCCCGTACCTGAGCAACGGCGCACGCTTTCGCTTCACCACGTTCGGTTTCCCGGTCGAGGCTCAAGTGACCGAGCATGTGCCACCTGCCCCAGGTCAACCCGCACGCGTGGCCTGGCATGGCTGGGTCGAGGGCGATATCGACACGCGCCTGGACGTGCATCACGCCTGGCTGATCGAAGACCTGCCCGGCAACCGGGTGCGCATCCTCACGCAAGAAACGCAGAAAGGAAAACCGGCTGCGGAGTTGGCCCGTACCAAGCCCAATCCCATGATCAATGGTCACCAGGACTGGATCGAGGGGTTGGCACAGGCAGCGTTCAAGGCCAAATGCTGATTTGACTGGGGCTGCAAAGCGGCCCCACATTCCGGCAGTCGCAGTCAGAGCCCGATGGCCACCTCACGCTCGCCGCCCATGTACTGCTCCAGGCGACTGCGCAACCAGCGTTCGGCAGGGTCGCTGTCGGTGGTGCTCAACCAGACCATGGCCAATTCCAGCGCGGCGGCCTCGAACGGCAGCGCCTCGGCCTGAAGGTTGCCCCAGCGCTCCATGCCGTGCGCGGCATAGTCCGGGCAGCAGGCCAGCAGGTCGGTGCCGGCCAGAATTGCCGGCAATGAACTGAACTGCGGCACCGACAACACCACCTTGCGTTCACGGCCGATTTCTTTCAGCCAGTCGTCGACCACGCCCTGCGTATTGGCGGTGGGCGAGACCTGAACGTGCGGGCGGGCGCAAAACTCATCCAGTGTCAGAGGGGTGGCTGACTTGTCGGCCCGCACCACCCTGCCCTGCATGGTGCGCAGCACCTTGCGCTTGGCGTTGGCTGGCAGCCCTCTGGTCTGGCTGATGCCAACCGTAACATCGCCTGCTGCCAGCAAATCCGGTATGCGCCAGTAATCCACATGCTGCACAACCACCACCACGTTCGGCGCCTCCACCCGCAGGGCCCGCAGCAGTGGCGGCAGCAAGCCCGACTCCACGTCATCGGACAAACCGATGCGGAACGTCATGTTGCTGGTCGCCGGGTCGAAGTCATGGGAAAGGCTGAGAGCGATGGACATCGCATCCAGCGCCGGGGTGAGGTACTTGATCACCTCTTCGGCCCTGGCCGACGGTTCCATGCGGTTGCCCACACGGATCAGCAACGGGTCGTTGAACATCGCCCGCAACCTGGCCAGCGCGGCGCTGACCGTGGGCTGGGCGATGAACAGTTTTTCTGCCGCACGGGTGAGGTTGCGCTCCTGCATCAGGGCTTCGAACACCACCATCAGGTTGATATCGGCTTTGCGCAGTTCGTTTCGGTTCATTGGCGCTCCCGGGGCCATGCTTGTTTTGCGGGTTCAATTGCAGCATTGACAGTAATCCTGACCGAGTCAAAGGCGCAGACTTGTATCGCCGGTGCTGGCCCAGACAACCCAATCCGGGTACCCTCCCCACTCTTCCCTTCCGGCCTCCCCTGCCGTGCACCGCCCAGGCGTTGATTCGCGAAGCGGTCATTCATGATGCCGACACCTGCATGGCCGCCACTCACAGGCGCGCCCACCCGCCATCAATCCACTCAGGATGACCTCATGATCATTCGCCAAGGCATCGCTGCCGACTACCCGCAGCTGCTGGACATCTGGCTGCGCGCCGTGCGCGCTACGCACCACTTTCTGCAACCCGCCGACATCGACGCATTGCTGCCACAGCTGCGCGATATCTACTTCCCGGCCGTCGAGCTGTGGGTAGCAGTCGACACGGATGACCAGCCGCTGGGCTTCATCGGCTTCAACGAGCAGCACGTGGAAATGCTCTTCGTCGACCCCGACCTTCATGGGCAAGGCATTGGCCGCGCGCTGCTGGACTTCGGCCGCCAATCGCGCCATTCAATGAGTGTCGACGTCAACGAGCAAAACCCGCAGGCTGTGGGCTTCTACCGGCATTACGGTTTCATCCAGACAGGCCGTTCGCCGCTGGATGGCGAGGGCCGGCCATTCCCCTTGCTGCACATGGGCTTGCCCAACAGGGTGTGACTGCGACGCACGCGTTGCAAGGGGTCTCACCTTGTGAAAAAAAAGGGCCGCAACGCGGCCCCGACAAGGCTGCTGCCGTAAGGAAAGCAGTTCAGCGCAAGGTATTTTTGGTCAGCTCTATTTCGTTCATCAAAGCCTTGGCCAACGCTGTGAGCTAATCGGCAGCGCCCAGGAACTTGTGGTCGTCCTCCATATCGCCTTCGCGCAGCAGATGCTTGCCACAACATCTCCAGCGCCTGTGAAAACGAGCGCCGCCCGCGTGGCGCTCGATCTCACAGACGCCGCATCAAATGCGTCGGACTCTTTGCTACGAAAACTCGCAGATCCCTACGCGCCAACAATTTTAAGTCTTATTTAACAAAAAAATAGCAACATAAGCACAATCCACTTCCAATATGCGGCAACCCTTCGCAACCGGGCACCACTCAACCACCGTATACTCGGATCCACTACCGAGGATGCCCACATGCAAGCACTGGGAATGGATTACCGGCACGGTGATGAAGTCGCCAGCCACTGCCACGCCGAAGACCAGCTGATCTACGCCGCCAGCGGTGTGATGCGGGTCAGCAGCGAGGGCGGTAGCTGGGTGATCCCCGGCGGGCATGCGTTATGGATGCCCGCCGGTGTCAGCCATGCCATTCGCATGGAGGGCGTGGTCAGCATGCGCACCTTGTTGCTTGAGGCACGCGTCGCGCATTGCCAGGTGATCGTGGTGTCCGGCCTGCTGCACGAGCTGATCCTGGCTGCAGCGCGCCTGCTCGACCTGCGAGACGGCGAACACGTGCGGGCGTTGATCCAGTGTGAGTTGGCCACTGCCAGGCGCATCGATGCCTTTGTGCCACTGCCGCACCAGGCGCGTTTGCGTGCCTGGTGCGAGCGCTTCTTGCAGGACCCGGCTCAGGACCTGACCCTGGAACAATGCGGCGCACAGCTGAACATGAGTGCCCGCAGCGTGGCACGGCTGTTCCAGCGCGAGGTGGGCATGTCGTATGGCGAATGGCGCGCCCGGGCCCGGGTGATGCTCAGCCAGCAGTGCCTGGCCAACGGCCAGCCCATCCTGAATGTGGCACTGGAACATGGCTACCAGAGCGCCAGCGCCTTTGCCGCCATGTTCAAGCGCATCCTCGGTTACGCCCCCAGCGACTGGCAGAACGGCTGCGCGCGCGGGTACTGACTGACAGGTTGTCCCACTTGCGCGCAGGGTTGTCCTGCTTGCGGCAGCGAGGCCTGCCTCGCCATCGTTAACCTCGCATCACCACCCCTGAAGCGACGTGTGTGATGCCTCTACTGCAATCATTCCCTTTTCCTGCCCGGCTTGGCGCCGCCATCGGCATGCTGAGCGTGCTGGCGGCTTGCGCCCGGCAACCCACACCGGCCGAGCCACCCACCGCACTGCAAGCGGACCCGCTGGCCAGCCTGCCGGCTGGCACCAGCAAGCAACCTCTGCCGGAGCGCTGGTGGGCACTGTTCCGGGATTCACAGCTCAACCACTGGGTGCAGCAAGCCCTGGCGCACAATCAGGACCTGAAGCAGGCCGAAGCGAATGTGCAGGCCATGCTGGCGGGCATCGGCGAATTCGATGCCAGGCGCTGGCCGTCCACCTCCGTGGGCCTTGCCGCGACGTACGGCAAGAGCGCCGATGACCAGACCCTGGCCGAAGCGACTGACAGCCACGCGCCATCACAATGGCAATTCAACCCGGGCATCGAGTTGGCGTACCAGGTGGATGTCTGGGGCCAGGTACGCGCCGCCATTGCGCGAGCACAGGTGCAGGCTGAAGCCACCCAGGCCGCGCTGGACCTGCTGCGCCTGCAGGTGGTGGCCCAGACCAGCCGGGCCTATATCGACCAGTGCATCTACACGGCTCGCCTGGTCGAAGCCCGCCAGTCTCTGCAAACCCTCGACCACAGCGTGCAACTCAGCGAGCGCCAGCACCAGGCCGGCGTTGCCACGGCCCTGGACAGCGAACGCCTGCTGGGCCTGCGCGAACAGGTGCGGGCGCGGTTGCCGATACTGGAGGCCCGACGGCAGATGGCGCTGTACGAGCTGGGCATGCTCAGCGGCCAGGCCTCTTTGGCCGAGGCCAGCACCTGCACGTCCATCCCTTCGCTGTCGGCGCCCTTGCCGGTTGGCGACGGCTGGCAGTTACTCGCACGCCGCCCGGATGTGCGCCAGGCCGAACGGGAACTGCAAGCTGCCACGCTGGAGACCGAAATCGTCCGGGCCGACCTGTACCCGAAGGTCAGCTTCGGCGCGTCGCTGACGTCCTCGGACCACCACCTTGCCAACCTGGGCGACAGCCGTGCGGTGATGTTCGGCATCGGCCCGCTGATCCGCTGGGAGTTCCCCAACGTCAAGGCCAACCGCGCTCGGGTCGGCAAAGCCGAAGCATTGCAGCAAGCGCAGGTGGCCCATTACCAAGGTGTGGCGTTGCGGGCACTGAAAGACGTGCGCCAGACGCTGGCGCGTTACGACGGCGAGCGACAGCGGTTGCAGGCACTGGACGCGGCCCTGGCGCACAGCCAGCGCGGCTTTGCCCTGGCCCAAAGCAACTACCGGGCCGGCACCGTGGACGGGTTGGCGTTGCTCGACAGCGAGCGTGAACTGATCCGCTTGCGGGGTAGCCATGTCCTGGCCCAAGGGCGCCTGGCACAAGCACAGGTCAACCTGTTCCGCGCCTTGGGCGGGCGGTGGTAGCCAACAAGAACCCAGGGGCCGCTGTGCGGCCCATCGCCGGCAAGCCAGCTCCCACAGAGACCGCGCAGGCCTCTGGATGCCTGATGGTTGTTCCATGGGTTGAAGCATGTCGTGACATCGACAAGGTCGAGGTGGGAGCTGGCTTGCCGGCGATGGGCTGCACAGCAGCCCCACTATTCAAGAGTGATAACCGAACATGAATGTTGCCGCAGAACAAATCGTACCTACTGCCGATGAGCAGCAGGCCAAGTCCAAAATCCGTCGCCGCCTGGCATACATCACAGGTGGCAGCCTCGCAGTAATCGCACTACTGGCCTCCACCAGCTACTGGCTCACCACCGGCCGCTACCTGGAAACCACCGACGACGCCTACATTCGCGCCGACTGGGTGGCCCTTAGCCCACGCGTCGCCGGCTACGTGGCGAAGGTCGAAGTCGATGACGACCAACCGGTAAACGCCGGCGATGTACTGGTGCGCCTGCAAGCCCGCGACTATCAGGCCCGCCTCGACCAGGCCCAGGCCGGCGTGGCCGAAGCCCGGGCGGCGCTGACCGCCACCCAGGCCAGCCAGCAGGTGGCGGCCGAGCGCATCAACCAACAGCAGCAAGCCATCCTGCAGGCAGAAGCCGCCGTGCAGGGCGCTGCAGCCGAACATCTGCGCAGCGAGCTGGACATGCAACGCTACCGTGGCCTGGTGCGTGACGATGCCGCAACAGTACAGCGCCTGGAAAGCGCCAGTGCCGCTGCCTCGCAGGCCCAGGCCGCACTGCAGGGCGCGCAGGCCGCATTGCGCGAACAGCGCGCGCAGTTGGCCATGGCCAAGGCACGATCCGCCCAGGCCGACGCCACGTTGAAACAGAAAGAAGCAGCGCTGGCCCACGCGCTGGCCCGCCAGCGACTGGCCGAACAGGATGAGCAGGACACCGTGCTCCGCGCCCCCATCGACGGTGTGGTTGGCCAGCGCCGCGTGCGCGCCGGCCAGTATGTGGTGCCGGGCCAGCCGCTACTGGCCGTGGTGCCCCTGCAGCAGGCCTATGTGGTGGCCAACTACAAGGAAACCCAACTGGCCCACATGCGCGCCGGGCAACCGGTAGAAATACGTGTAGACACCTTCGCCAGCCAGCCACTGCACGGCCATGTGGCCAGTTTCTCGCCAGCCTCCGGCAATGTCTTCGCCCTGCTGCCGTCCGACAATGCCACCGGCAACTTCACCAAGATCGTCCAGCGCTTCCCGGTGCGCATCCTGCTCGACAAACCGCTGGATGGCCCACAGGTGCTGCCCGGCATGTCGGTGGTCACCACCGTCGACACCCGCCCCGCAGAGGTTACCGATGCGCACTGAACAACCGGTCTCGCTGCGTGCCTGGGTGGCGGTGCTGGGTGGCCTGTTCGGCTGCTTCATGGCCGGCATGAACGTGCACGTCACCAGCGCTGCCCTGCCGGAAATCCGCGGCTCGCTGGGCGCCAGCTTCGAGGAAGGCTCGTGGATTTCCACCGCCTACCTGGTGGCGGAAATCGTGATGATTCCGCTGACCGCCTGGCTGGTGGAGGTGTTCTCGCTGCGCCGGGTCATGTGGACGGGGTCGTTCGTTTTCCTGCTGGCATCGGTGGCCTGCTCATGGGCCCCCAACCTGGAGGCGATGATTGCCATTCGGGTTATCCAGGGCGCTGCGGGGGCGGTGCTGATCCCGCTGTCGTTCCAGCTGATCATCACCGAGCTGCCAGCCAGCAAGATGGCCATGGGCATGGCGCTGTTCAGCCTGGCCAACAGCGTGGCGCAAGCGGCCGGGCCGTCGATTGGTGGCTGGCTGACCGACGCCTATTCATGGCGCTGGATCTTTTACCTGCAACTGTTCCCCGGCATTGCGCTGCTGTGCGCCATCGCCTGGTCGATCGAGGCCAAACCGATGAGGCTCGAACTGTTGCGCAAGGGTGACTGGCTGGGTATCGCGGCCATGGTGGTCGGCCTGGGTGGCCTGCAGATCGTGCTGGAAGAAGGCGGCCGGCTGGACTGGTTCGGCTCGCCGTTCATTGTCGGCATGAGCGTGATCGCCGGTATCGCACTGCTGGTGTTCGTGGTGACGCAACTGTTCGGCCAGCGTACCTTCATCAACCTGCGGCTGCTTGGCCGTTACAACTTCGGTGTCGCCAGCGTGGCAATGTTCATCTTTGGCGCCGCCACATTCGGCCTGGTGTTCCTGGTGCCCAACTACCTGTCGCAGTTGCAGGGCTTCAGCGCGCACGACGTAGGCGTGGCGCTGATTGCCTATGGTGTGGTGCAGCTGCTGCTGGCGCCGTTGATGCCACGCCTGATGGGCTGGACCAGCGCCAAGTTCATGGTCGCCAGTGGCTTTCTGATCATGGCGCTGGGTTGCTGGCTGGGGGCGAGCCTGAGCGCCGACAGTGCCGACAACGTGATCATCCCGTCCACGGTGGTGCGGGGCATTGGCCAGCCGTTCATCATGGTGGCGCTGTCGGTGCTGGCGGTGGCCGGGCTGGACAAGCGCGAGGCCGGCTCGGCTTCGGCGGTGTTCTCCATGCTGCGCAACCTGGGCGGCGCCATTGGCACCGCCGGGCTGACACAGCTGGTGGCGACCCGTGAGCGTTTTCACAGTGAGCGTATTCACGAGCACGTGACGGTGTTCGAGCCTGGTGTGCAGGAGCGTATCAACCAGACAGTGCAGAGCTGGTTGCCGCACCAGCAGCAGGTGCTGGAAGGGTTGGCGGGGACCATTCGCAGGGAGGCTTACCTGATGGCTTACAGTGATGCGTTCTACCTTGCGTGCCTGGCGTTGGTCGGGTGCGCACTGGCGGCGTTGCTGTTGCGGACCAGGCAGCAGGCTTGATACCAAACTACCGGATTACGCGGTACCTGTGGGAGCGGGCATGCCCGCGAACACGGGCGCAGCCCGTGCCATCCACCGCGGCGCCTGTTTCGCGGGCATGCCCGCTCCCACAAGGTAATAAGTAACGCCCCTATGTGCTTAGAGTGCCGCTCCGGGCGCGCGGCCCAGCACCCGCGAATATTCTTCACGCGCACTCTGTTCGGTAAACTCCCCCGCCCACTTGGCCACCACCACCGTCGCCACGCTGTTGCCGATGGTGTTGCAGGTAGCCATGGCCATCGACATGAAGCGGTACACGCCAAACAGCAAAGCCAGCCCTTCAACCGGCAGCACGCCAATGGCCGTTACCGTCGCAGCGAACACAACGAAGCTGCCACCCGACACCGCCGCCGCACCTTTGGAGGTCACCAGCATGATCGCCAAAATGCCCAGTTGCTGCTCCCAACCCAACGGCACGCCGTAGGCATTGGCAATGAACAGCACGCACATCGACATGTAGATCGAGGTGCCATCCAGGTTGAAGGCATAACCCGTCGGCAGCACCAGGCCCACGCTCTGCTTCGAACAGCCGAAGCGTTCGAGCTTTTGCAGCAAGCGCGGCAGTGCGCTCTCGGACGAAGCGGTCCCCAACACGATGAAAATCTCGTCCTTGATGTACTTCAGGAAGCGCCACAGGCTGAACCCCGACAACCGGCACACTGCACCCAGCACCACGAACAGGAAGAAGGCGACCGCCACGTAGAACATCAGCACCAGGTTGGCCAGCGACATCAACACCGCCGAGCCATTGCTGCCTACCGCGTAGGCCACCGAGCCGAACGCACCCAGCGGGGCGAACTTCATGATCAGGTTGATGAACTCGAAGAAGCACTCCGACACCCGGTTCAGGCCGTCCTCGATCACCGCCCGGCGCTCATGCTTCAAGGCCAGCAAGGCAAAGCCGAACAGCACGGCGATCACCAGCACCTGCAACAACTGGCCACCGGCAAAGGCGCCCACGAAATTGTCGGGGAAGATGTTGTAGATGAAGTCCATGGTCGAGGCCGGCGCATGGCCTTTGGCGACCGCAGCGCTGGCCGCGGCCGATGCGGCACTGCTGGCGTGTGCCCCGTGCATGCCCGAACCAATGCTGATCAGGTTGCCCCACAGCAGGCCCAGCGCCAGCGCCAGGGTGGACAGCAGTTCGAAGTACACCAGCGCACGCCAGCCCACTTTGCCGACCCGCTTGATATCACCGGCCGAGGCAATGCCGTGCACCACGGTGAAGAACACCAACGGCGCAACAGCGGTCTTGATCAGTTTGAGAAAGATGTCCCCGAGGATCTTGAACTTGGCAGCAAGCTCGGGGGCGAGGAAACCGAAAGCGATGCCCAGCAACATCGCGGCAAGCACCTGGAAAGTCAGGTCCTTGTACAGCGGCTTTTTCGAAGTGGAAGCCATGGTAGCGTTCTCATTGTTATTGTACGTATGCACAGGTCGGGGCCCAGGCATGCCGGGCCCCGGGCGTATCAGCGGGCAACGGCACCCGGGCGGGCCAGGGCCTGGTCGACCATCTGCGGCGCCAGGCCCAGGTAGTTGGTCGGGTCGCACAGTTGTTCCAGAGTGGCCAGGTCCAGGCGCGCAGTGGCCTCACCCTGGGCCTTCAAGGCGTCCAGCAGGCTGATGCCCTGGTCGTTGGCCATACGGCAGGCGGCATAGACCACGTCGTGCGCCACCTGGCGGCCCAGCGCCGGGGCCAGGCCCATCATCACTGCCTCGGCCACGATCAGGCCCTGGGTCATGTCCAGGTTCTTGCGCATGCGCTCGGTGCGTACGTCCAGGCCGGCCAGCATGAAGCGCGCCTGGGCCAGCGAGGCACCGGTCAGGGCGAAGGCTTCGGGGATAGCGATCCATTCGGCCTGCCACGGGCCGGTGGAGCGCTCGAAGTCCTGGATCATGGCGTCGAGCATCAGCCCGGCCTGCTGGCGCACGCCCTTGGCGGCGGCGTACATCAGCTCGCAGGAAATAGGGTTGCGCTTCTGCGGCATGGTGCTGCTGGCGCCACGGCCCTTGACGAACGGCTCGTAGGCTTCGCCCAGCTCGCTGGTCATCATCATCATGATGTCCAGCGCCACCTTGCCCAGCGAAGCGCTGACAAGGCCCAGGAAGTTCAGGGTTTCGGCCAGGCCGTCACGGGCCACGTGCCAAGTGGCTTGTGGCACGCCCAGGCCCAGTTCGTCCATCAGCGCGGCTTGTACTTCCAGGCCCTTGTCGCCCAGCGACGCCAGGGTACCGGCGGCACCGGCGAACTGCCCCACTTCCACCCGCGGGCGCAGCTCCACCAGGCGCTCGGCATGGCGGTCGAACATGCTCAGCCACACCGCGCACTTGTAGCCGAAGGTGATCGGCAGCGCGTGCTGCAGGTGGGTACGGCCGGCCATTGGGGTGTCGCGGTAGCGCAGCGCCAGCTCGGCCAGCAGGCCACGCACGGCCTGGATATCGCGCTCGACAATGGCCAGTGCGGCGCGCACCTGCAATACCACGGCGGTGTCCATGATGTCCTGGGTAGTGGCACCCCAGTGCACGTAGCGACCCGCCTCGCCACACAGCTTCGACAACTGCTCGACCAAGGGCAGGATCGGGTAGCCGACGATCTCGGTCTCGTGCTGCATCAGTGCCAGGTCCAGCGCTTCGTAGCGCGACAGCTCGGCAATCTGCACGGCGGCTTCGGCAGGGATCACGCCGCAGCGGGCTTCGGCCTTGGCCAAGGCCACTTCCACTTCGATGTAACGCTCGATCAGCGATTTGTCGGAGAACACCGCACGCATTTCGGCGGTGCCGAACATGTCGCGGAACAGGGTGGAATCGAAAACGGTGGTGGACATGGGCAGGGATCCTGAAATGTTGTTTTTGATCGGACATATTGTTTATGTCCGTACATAATTCTTGCCCTGTCGCTGTTACACTGTCAACCGATGAAATTTGCGAGACAGACCAAAGGTATGAACCCGACGCGCTACACCACCGTGGCAAAGGACTTGATGGAAGGCATCGCCAGCGGCCGTTACCCGGTGGGCAGCCTGCTGCCGACCGAGTTCGAGCTGTGCGACCTTTACGATGTAAGCCGGCACACGGTGCGCGCGGCCATCAACCAGTTGCTCAACCAGGGGCTGGTGTCGCGGCGCAAGCGCGTGGGTACCCGGGTGGAAGCCAGCAGCCCGCGCGGTGGCTACTCGCAATCGCTGGCCAGCGTGGCCGACCTTGCGCACCTGGCCGAAACCCAGCAGCGGGAAATTCAGGACGTGCGGCACTTCGTTGCCGATTTGAGCGAAGCGGCGCGGCTGGGGCTGGTACCGGGTGAGCACTACTTCTGCGTGTCGAGCATCCGCGTCGACCGCCTGCACAATGCGGCGCCCCTGTGCTGGACCGACGTGTATGCGCAGCGGGACTACGCCGATGTCATCGAACTGGCCCGCGAGCACCCCGACCAACTGATTGCCGGGTTGATCGAACAGCACTATGGCCGGGCGATCGCGGTGGTCGACCAGCAGGTGCGGGCGGTGTTGCTGACGGCGGAAATGGCCCGGGCGCTGAAGGCCGAGGCGGGTTCACCGGGGTTGAAGATCATTCGCCATTATCGCGAGGAAAACGGCGATTTGATGGCGGTTTCCGAAACCGTGCACCCGGATGACCGCTTTACCCTGGTCACCCAGATGCGCCGCGACCGCTCACCCGCCTGATCAAACGATTGGGGCCGCTGTGCGGCCCATCGCCGGCAAGCCAGCTCCCACAGGGACTGCACAGCCCTCAAGCCAGGCACGGTCCCTGTGGGAGCTGGCTTGCCGGCGATGGGCTGCAAAGCAGCCCCAATGGCCCTGACCGACAAACACAACGCGCAGCCCTGTGCCTACGTTTCACATACCCAAAACCCGTTCAGCCTCCAGCAATTGCTGGCTCCGCACCGACACCACCCGATGATCCCGCGCCAGCCACCCATACACCGTCGGCAGCACGAACAACGTAAACAAGGTGCCGACCAGCATCCCGCACACAATCACCACTCCCAGCCCGAAGCGGCTGTTGGCCCCGGCACCACTGGCGAACAGCAGCGGCAGCACGCCAAAGGTCATCGCCGCCGTGGTCATCAGCACAGGCCGCAAACGTATCTGCGCAGCACGGACGATAGCCGCCGCCCGATCAAGGTTGTCACGCACCTGGATCTCGTTGGCGAACTCCACCATCAGGATGCCGTGCTTGCTGATCAGGCCAATCAACGTCACCAGTCCGATCTGCGTGTAGATGTTCAACGTGGCCCAGCCCAGCGCCAGCGGCAGCAGCGCACCGCAGATCGACAGCGGCACGGTCACCAGGATGATCAGCGGATCCACCAGGCTTTCGTACTGCGCCGCCAGCACCAGATAGATCACCACCAACGCGGCAAGAAACGCCCACATCAGGGCAAAGCCCTCCTGCACGTACTGCCGTGATTCCGATTGCCAGTCGTGGCTGAAGCCAGGCGGCAGCTCACTGGCCAGTTGCTCAAGAAATGCCACGGCATTGCCCATCGACACACCCGGCGCCGGTATCGCCTGCAAGGTGCTGGCATTCTGCTGATCGAATTGCAGCAGGCGATTAGGCGCAACCTCGATATCCAGGTGCACCACCGTGGCCAGCGGCACCAGGCTGTCGTCCTCGGCGCGCACATATTGGCGGTTCAGCGCCGCAGGCGTCAGGCGCTGGTCCTGAATGCTCTGCGGAATCACGTCGTAGGAGCGCCCGAACAGGGCGAAGCGATTGAGGTACTGCTCGCCCACCAGCACACCCAGCGACTCGCCGATGGCCTGCATGCTGATGCCCAGGCTGGCTGCCTTGGCCCGGTCGATGCGCACCTTCACCACCGGGTTGTTGTAGTCCAGGTCACTGTCCACCACGGCGAACAAACCACTGTCGCGGGCACGCTGCTTGAGGGCTTCCATGGTCTGGTACAGCTCGGGGTAGTCATGGGCACTGCGCAGCACCATCTGCACCGGCAAGCCTCCGCTGGAACCCGGTAGCGAGGCCACCTGGAAGGCGAAAATGCTGCTGCCTTCGATGTCCGCAACTGCCTGTTGAAGCTGCGCCTGCACCTGCGCAGCAGAGCGCTCGCGAGCCTGCCAGGCACTGAGGTTGATGCCGCCGAAACTGGCGGCCGGGCCGTCGGTGCCGTTGATGATCCAGGTGTCGGTGGTTTCGGCAATGGACTTCATCACCTGGTCGAGCTTCAGCGCAAAGCGTTCCGCATATTCCAGGCTGGCATGCTGCGGCGATTTGATAGCCGTGAGCACAGCCGCCTGGTCCTCGGGAGGGGCGAGTTCGCGCTGTGGCAGCAGGTACAGCCAGGGCAGGCTCAGGCACACCAGCAGTGCCACGCCGCCACTGATCCAGCGATGAGACAGGGTGTAAGCCAGCACCCGCCCGTAAGCCCCGGTCAGCGCCCCGAACAACCGGTCCGCCAGGTTGGCCATTGCGCCGTGCTGCTGACCAGGTTGCAGCAGCAGCGAGCTCATCACCGGCGACAAGGTAAGCGCCACCACGCCAGACACGATCACCGCCCCCGCCAGGGTCAGGGCGAACTCGCGGAACAGCGTGCCGGTCAGCCCGCCCATCAGCCCGATTGGTGCATACACCGCCGCCAGCGTGAGGGTCATGGCAATCACCGGCCCGGCAATTTCCCGTGCCCCGGCCAATGCCGCAGCAACTGGCGACTTGCCCTCTTCGATATGGCGGTGCACGTTCTCCACCACCACGATGGCATCGTCCACCACCAGGCCGATGGCCAATACCATCGCCAGCAAGGTCAGCAGGTTGAGGCTGAAGCCGAACAGCAGCATCAGGCCCGCAGCGCCGAGCATCGACAACGGGATGGCCACCACTGCAATCAACACACTGCGCAGCGAACCCAGGCACAGCCAGATCACCAGCACCACGATCAGCATCGCCTCTACCAGGGTGCGCAGCACCTCGTGGATGGAGGCGTCGATGAAGCGTGCGGTCTCGTAGGCCAACGCCACATGCACGCCCGGTGGCAGGGTCTGCTGAATCTGCGGCAGCAGCTGGCGAATGCCCTCGACAATCACCAGCGGGTTGCCGGTTGGCGTGGGGAACAAGCCCAGGTGCACGGCCGGTTTGCCATCCATGGTGGCACTGGTCTGGGTGGCCGCCGCACTCAGCTCGACGGTGCCGACATCGCGCAGGCGTACCAGGTCGGTGCCCGCGTTACGGATGATCAGTTCGCGAAAGTCCTCGACCCGGGTGAGGTCGGTGTCCACCTGGATATCGGCCAGCACGTACTGGCCGCGCACCTGGCCGGGCGTCGCCTGGTAGTTGTTGGCACGCACTGCCTGCGCCACATCGGCTGCCGTCACCCCGCGCCCGGCCATGCGCTCGCTGTCCAGCCACAGGCGCATCGCCAGGCGCTGACCGCCGAACGACTGCACCTTGGCCACGCCGTCGATGCCGGAGAACTGCGGCTCCACCACCCGCGACAGGTAATCGCTCAGCTCGGGTATCGACAAGGTATCGCTGGCAAAGCCCACGTAAGCGACGGCAGTGGAGTCACCTGCCGACAGCTCCACCACCGGGTCGTAGGCTTTTTCCGGCAGGCGATAGCGCACCTGGTTGACCTTGGCCATGGTCTCGGCCAGCGCCTGGGTCGAGTCGCGGTTCAGCACCATGCGCAGGGTAATCAGGCTGCGCCCCTGCTGCGAGGACGAGGACAGGTAGTCGATGCCCTCCACCGATGACACCGCCTGGGTAATCGGTTGAGTCACGAAGCCTTGCATCAGCTCGGCAGAGGCCCCGGGGTACTCGGTGCTGATGGTGATGGTCGAGCTTTCCAGCAACGGGTACTGGCGGATCGGCAGTTTGCCCATGGCAAACAGCCCCAGCAGGATGATCAGGCTGCTGACCACCAGCGCCAACACCGGGCGGCGCACGAAGACGTCAGTGAACTTCACGATTGCCGCCCTCCCTGGCTGGCCTGCAGGCTGTCCTGGGCCACCGGCTCGACAGACATGCCATCGTTCAGTTTCAGCTGGCCAGAGACCACCACCTGATCACCCGGCGCAAGACCAGAGGTCACCTCCACCCGCCCCTGCCAGCGCTCACCGGTGGTGACCTGCACCCGTTTCACACGGGTGCCGTGTTCCGCATCCCGGGTGGCAACGAACACCGTCTGCCCATAGGCGGTGTAGGTAATTGCGGTTTCCGGCACGGCCAGCACGGTCGATGGCTGCGCCGCGTCCAGACGTACACTGGCGTACATGCCCGGCTGCAACTGCCCGTCCGGGTTCGCCAAGGCGGCCTGCACCTGCACCAGGCGCGCCTTGCTGACAACCGGGTCGACCGCCACTACCTGGGCCTGGAAGCCTTGGCCGCGCACGGCATCCACACCCAGTGCCAGCACCTGCCCCACCTGCACGTCGGGCGCGGCCTGCTCGCCCAGGGAAAAGTTGACGTGCAACTGGCGGGTATCTGCCAGGCTGACGATGGTCTCGCCAGCGCCCAGGTATTGGCCCTGATGCACCCGGCGAATACCCAGCTTGCCGGCGAACGGCGCCCGGATGGCCTTCTGCGCGATCAACGCCTCGACGTGCTGCAACTCGCCACTGGCCACATCCACGGCAGTGGCGGCGTTATCGAACAGTTCCTGCGAAACGGCATGCATAGCCAGCAGTTTGCGGCTGCGCTGCAACACCACTTCGGCGTTGCGCAGTTTGGCCCGCAACTGCACGCGCTGGGCCTGCTCCGGGGCGTCATTGAGCTGCACCAGCACCTGCCCGGCCGTGACGGTCTGCCCCGACTCGAACGCGATACGGGTAATGCGCCCCGCCACCTCGGCCGCCACCTGCACCTGGTTGACGGCCTCCAGCTCCCCCGAGGCAAAGTTCTGCCGCGCCACCTGCACCTGCTCGGCCGTGGCCAGCGCCACCTTGGTTGCCGGCCATGCGGCGGCAGCGGGTTGCGTCGAGCTGTTGCCCACCAGCGCATAGGCGCCCGCCAGCACACCTGCCACAGCGCCGGCACAGGCCAGTAACGTCCTTTTGTTCATGCAGTGCTCCGATCATCAGGAAAGCGGTTGCGGGAGAGATCGGGCAGGACTATAAGAGCTCAACTTAACTTGAGGTCAACAGGCATGGCAGCGGACAACACGCGGATGCTCACGGTAGGCGAAGTGGCCAAACGCAGCGGCGTGGCAGTCTCTGCGCTGCACTTCTACGAGTCCAAGGGGCTGATCGCCAGTGTCCGCACAGCCGGCAACCAGCGCCGTTTTCCCTCGCTGGTGCTGCGCACGCTGGCGATCATCAAGGTGGCGCAGCGCACCGGTATTCCGCTGGAGGAAATCAAGCAGGCCTTCAGCCGTTATGCACCCAACAGCAAGCTTACGGCAGCGCAATGGGGCGAGATGTCCACCGCCTGGCGCGAAGACCTGAACGCCCGCATCCGCACGCTGGAGGCGCTGCGCGACAGCCTGGACAACTGCATTGGTTGCGGTTGCCTGTCGCTGGAGGACTGCCCGTTGCGTAACCCCGAGGATGTGCTGGGCAAGGAAGGATCCGGGGCGCGGATCCTTGAAAAGAACGCCCGGTAGCCTGCATACATGCGCTCACACAGGTTCTAGGCACACGCTATACCTGTAGGAGCGGGTTTACCCGCGAACACCGGCGCAGCCGGTGCCATACACCGCGCAGGATGGCACCGGCGTTGCCGGTGTTCGCGGCTAAAGCCGCTCCTACAGGGATTTGCACCAACATTGAGTTTTGGCTGCGCCCTCACCAGATAGCAATTTCGTAGGTCAGGTAAAGGCGATTGCTGTCTCGCCCCCGGGCAAAGTCCGAGCGATAGACGTAGTTGCGCAACTTCACCCCCACCCCCTTGAGCGGCCCCCCCTGCACCACGTACGCAAGCTCGGCGTCACGTTCCCACTCCTTGATGCCCGCAGCCCCCGAGCGGCCATTGTCGCCGCTCAGGTACCGGGCCATGAAGGTCAGCCCCGGCACGCCAGCAGCGGTGAAGTTGTAGCCATAGCTGGCCATCCAGGTTTTCTCTTCCTCCTCGATGAACTTGCCAATGCCGACATTGCTGAACGAATACACCGTCGCACCGCTGATGTACGGCAGCCCGGCCTCGCCATCGAGTACCTGGTAGCCCGCGCCGACGGTATGGCCGGCGTGCGCATAGGCCAGCTGGCCACTGAACATGTCATTGTCGATGGCACCGCCATAGGCCGCCCCACTGTCCCGGCTCTTGAAGTAGCGCAGGTCCGTGGTCAGCACCCCGCCGGCCAGTGGCAGGTCATGCACCAGGCTGGCGAAGTCCTGACGGTAGAAGTGCTCAAGCTGGCCATGGAAGTAGCTCAGGCGCAGCTGCTTGCTGACGGTGTACTCAGCACCCGCAAACGTGAAATCACCCGACTTGGCACCACCGTAACCGTCCAGATAAAGGCCCGTACTGTCGGATGAGTCCCGCTGCTTGAAGCGGTCCAGGTGACCGGCGCTCAGGGTCAGCCCGTCGATGTCCGTGCTGGTCAGTTGCGTGCCTTGATAGGTCTGTGGCAGCAGCCGTGCATCGTTGTAGACCAGCACCGGCGTCTTGGGCAGCAACGTGCCATGCTTGATCACCGACTTACCCAAGCGAGCCTTGGCCGTTACCCCGGCGCTGGCAAACTCTTGCGCCGCGCGGCCATCGTCATGCACCGGCAACAGCCCCGTGCCGCTGCGCCCGCGACCGGAGTCAAGCCTGACACCCAACAAGCCAAGGGCATCAACCCCCAGGCCCAGCGCGCCCGGCGTATAGCCCGACTGGTAGTCGAGCAGAAAGCCCTGCGCCCACTCGACCCGCTCACTTTTGGCGGTCGCGGCGGCACGTGCACTCAAGCCCTGCTCATCGCGGAAATTTTCATTGAAGTAGACATTGCGCAACTGCAACTTCAGCGTACTGTCATCGACAAAACCAGCCGCGCCGGCAACAGGCAGCCAGCCGCAGAGCAGGCCACAAGTGGCCCCACGGAATACAACTCGGGACATGATCGTTACTCGGTTCTTGTTATTGGAAGGCGTACAGGCAGGGCTTAGACGAAGAAGGACAGCGCCCCCGTGAGCAGGGCCAGCGCCGTGAGCACCAGCGAGGTGAGCACCGCCCATTTCACGGTGGCTTTCTGGAAGTCGCCGATATCACGGTCGACCATGCCCATCAGCAGCAAGGTCGAGGCCACCAGCGGGCTCATCAGGTGCACCGGCTGGCCCAGCACCGAGGCGCGGGCAATTTCCAGCGGGTCGATGCCGTAGGCCGCTGCGGCGTTGGCCAGGATTGGCACTACGCCGAAGTAATAGGCGTCGTTGGACAGCACGAAGGTCAGCGGCATGCTCGTCAGCGCCACCACCAGCGGGAACCAGTGGCTCCAGGCCTCGGGAATCCAGTCGACCAGGGTTTGCGCCAAGGCGTCGACCATCTTGGTACCAGAGAAAATGCCGGCAAAGATGCCCGCCGCGAACACCAGCAACACCACGGTCATCGCGTTGCCCGAGTGCGCCAGGATGCGTTCTTTCTGCAACTCCAGCTGCGGGTAGTTGATCATCAGTGCGGCAACAAAACCGATCATGAACAGGATGGCGGCATGCATCAGCCCCATCACCAGTGCCGTCATCACGGCAATCACCAGCAACAGGTTCACATACGCCAGCCGCGGGCGCTTGTGCGGGTTGTCGCCGAGGATTTCCTTGATGTAGCAATTGCCACCGCCTTCCTGCAACGCGGTGTTGCCGATACGCCGACGCTCTGCCCGACCCAGCAGGAAGGCAGTAAACACCACCCAGGCAGCGCCACCGATCATGGTCGGAAGCATGGGGATGAAGTATTCGCTGGCATCCAGCCCGAGCGCCGCAATGGCGCGGGTAGCCGGGCCGCCCCAGGGGCTCAGGCCGCTCATGATACTCAGCGACAGCATGGCCACGGTGGCCAGGATCATCGGGTTCATGCCAATGCGCTTGTACAGCGGCAGCATGGCGGCACAGGTAATCATGTAGGTGGTGGTCCCGTCACCGTCCAGCGCCACCAGCAGCGACAGCAGCGCCGTACCGATGGCAATCTTGATCGGGTCGCCGTTCACCCGCTTGAGGATCTTGCGGATCAGCGGATCGAACAGGCCGGCGTCGATCATCAGGCCGAAGAACAGGATGGCGAACAACAGCAAGGCTGCCGATGGCGCGACCATCTTCAGGCCATCGAGCATCATCTTGCCCAGTTCGGGCGCAAAACCGCCGACGATGGCGAAGACGATGGGGACAACGGTCAGCGCAACGATAGGCGACAGGCGCTTGCTCATGATCAGGTAGGTGAACGTCACCACCATGATCAGGCCCAGGAGTGCGAGCATGGTTTTTCTCTCTTGTTTTTATTGTGCGTGGCCGCCCGCCAGGCAGGCAGCCCCCTGCCCCACCCGGCATCGCAACGATGCCGAATGGAATTTTAAGTCAGGCGTGGGTGTAGCGACGGGCAATCAGACGTGGCGGTGTGGTTCTGCGGGCCAGTCGACCTGAGCGGGCGCAGGTGAAGCCGGCTGCGCTGCTTGCGCACCATTGAGGGCGCGCAGCAGGGTATCCCGCTCACAGGCATTCTCGGACAGCGAGATCACCACCGTGGCCACCGCGTTGCTGGCAAGGCTGGTCAAGGCGCGGGCCTCGGACATGAAGCGATCGATGCCAATCAGCAGGGCCAGGCCGGCCAAGGGGATGTCGTGGATCACGGTCAGGGTCGAGGCCAGGGCTACGAAACCACTGCCCGTCACGCCGGCAGCCCCCTTGGACGACAGCAACATGATCGCCAGCATGGTCAGCGTCTGCCCCAGGCTGATGTCGATGTTGCAGGCCTGGGCGATGAAAATGGCAGCCAGTGACAGGTAGATGGCCGTGCCGTCGAGGTTGAACGAGTAGCCGGTTGGCAGCACCAGGCCCACGACCCCTTTCTTGCACCCCAGCTTTTCGAGCTTTTCCAGCATGCGCGGCAGCACGGGTTCGGTGGACGAGGTGCCCAGCACCACCAGGAACTCTTCACGGAAGTAGCGCAGCAGTTTCCACAGGCTGAAGCCGTGGGCACGGCAGATGCCGCCCAGTACGACCAGCACGAAGAACGCGCACGCGACGTAGAGCGTACCCACCAGCTTGGCCAGCGCGCCCAGCGAGGTGATGCCGTACTGCCCGACGGTAAAGGCCAGTGCACCAAAGGCACCGACCGGCGCGAAGCGCATCAGGTAGCCGAACATGCGGAACACCATGGTCGAGGCGGATTCGAGCACATCCAGCATCGGCTTGCCCTTGTCGCCCATGGACGACAGGGCAAAGCCGCTGAGCACGGCAATGAACAGCACCGGCAGCACTTCACCTTTGTTGAAGGCGCCTATGAAGGTGTCGGGAATAATGTGCATGAAGAAGTCCACCACACCCAGCTTGGCAGCCGAGGCCGTGTACTGGCTGAGGCCTTCGGTGCTGAGGGTGGCAGGGTCGATATTCATGCCTGCACCTGGCTTGAACAGGTACACCGCCGCCAGCCCTATTGCCAGGCTGACCACCGTCAGGCCCAGGAACAGCAGCAGCGTCTTGCTCATCAGGCGCCCCAGCGAGCGCTTGTCGGTCATGCCGGCGATGCCGGTGACGATGGTGCAGAACACCACCGGGGCGATCATCATCTTGATCAGCTTGATGAAGGCATCGCCCAGGGGCTTGAGTGCAACGGCCTGTTGCGCCCAGAAGTGGCCGACCAGTACACCGAGCAGAACGGCGCAAAGGATCTGGAAGTACAGCGATTTGGCGAGTTTCATGAGGCATCACCATTGTTGAAATTGTGCGGATGCGCTTGGTGCATGGATCAAGCAGGTGGCGGCTACCCTGCCAGCCTGCGCAAGGTAGGGGCGTAGACGAAGCCTGAAAAGAGCCGTCGAGCAGTTCTTACCACTGAAACCTGGGTCGTCGTGCCGTCGGCACCACCGCGCGACAGCGCCACCTCTATGCCGCCGCTCGGGTGCTCCAGGCGCACCTCGGTCAACTGCCGGACGCCCTCGCCAAGCAGATCGCCGATTACCGTACCGGGGCTGACGCAGGCAGTCGCCAGCCCTACCGCCCCGGTGATGGCCAAGGCACGGTGGCAGTTGTGCGGCATGAAGTAACGCACCTGCAACGTGCCATCGTACCGTGGCGCCGACACCAGTACCGGCTTGGGGATTACCATGCCACTGACGTCGCCAAGGCCCATGGCCTTGCCGGCTTTAAGGCGCAACGCCTCAAGGCGCTTGAGCAGCCTGGAATTGCCATCGAGCTCTGCAGGGGTTTCCGATCCGGTCACCCCCAGTTGACTGGCCTGCACCACCATCATGGGCATGGCCATGTCGATGCAGGTTACCGGTACGCCGTCGATCACGTCCGTGGCCGCGCCGGTGGGGAACAGCTTGCCGGTCTTGCTACCGACAGCATCGAGGAACGTCAGGTGCACCGGGGCGGCAGTGCCCGGTACGCCGTCGATCGACGTGCGGCCTTCGTAGCGCACGATGCCGCCGGGGGTTTCCACCAGCGAGTTGACCAGGGTGCCGGTGTTCAGGTTGCGGATGCGGACCAGGGTCTTGCCATCCTGACCCTTCACCAGGCCCTGCTCGATGGCGAACGGGCCGACGGCGCACAGCATGTTGCCGCAGTTGGGCGCGGTGTCGACGCGGCGCTGGGCAACCATCACCTGCACGAACAGGTAATCGACATCTGCATCCGGGTGCAGCGAAGGGCTGACAATCGCCACCTTGCTGGTTTGCGGGCTGCCTCCACCGATTCCATCGATTTCCAGCTCATGGCCAGAGCCCATCAGGTTGATCAGCAGCTCGTCGCGCTCGACCACATTGGCAGGCAGGTCCCAGGCGTGAAAGAACGGCCCTTTCGAGGTGCCACCGCGCATGAGGACGCAAGGAATTCGCTGCATGATTTTGCACTCTTGTCGATCAATGGACATCATTGATGCTGTGAGCAAAAGAGTGGCAGGGGTGGATAAATCAATCCAATGCAAATATCGTAGCCATTATTGCGTTTTACAAAACAATTGAAACCACCACGCCAGCGCAGGCCCTCTGATGGAATATGAGCTGCAAGACATTCGATCTTTCGTGAAAATCGCCGAACTCGGCAGCTTCCATGAGGCAGCCGAGGCGCTGCATTTGTCGCAACCAGCGCTTAGCCGGCGGATCAAGAAGCTGGAAGAGGGTTTGGGCACTGCGTTGCTTGAACGCACCACGCGCCGGGTCGGCCTGACCAGCGTGGGCCGCGACTTCCTGCCCAAGGCCCGGCGCCTGCTGGATGACTTCGAAGACTCGATCCTCAGCATCCGCGAGCTGGCCGAGCGGCAGACCGGCCAGGTCACCCTCGCCTGCATCCCCACCGCAGCGTTCTACTTTCTGCCATCGGTGATCCGCGACTACAACGAGCGCTATCCGAAAATCCGCATTCGCCTGCTGGACCTCAGCGCCAACGACGGGCTGGAAGCGGTACTGCGCGGCGAGGCCGACTTCGGCATCAACATGATGAGCGGCCAGCACCCGGACATCGAGTTCGTTTCACTGGTGCAGGAGCACTTCGTGCTGGCCTGCCGACGGGACCATGCGCTGGCAAACCGCAAGGCCGTGACGTGGACGGAGTTGGCCGAGCATCGCCTGATCGGTGTTGGCCGCCTGAGCGGCAACCGCATGCTGCTGGACCACGCGCTGTCGGGGCTCAACCTGCGGCCGAAGTGGTTCTACGAAGTACAGCACCTGTCCACGTCGCTGGGCATGGTGGAGGCCGGCCTTGGCGTATCGGCCATGCCCAGCCTGGCGATGCCCAGCGCCGACCACCCGACCCTGGTCAGCGTGCCGCTGACCGAGCCGCAGGTCACGCGCACCCTGGGGTTGGTCTACCGCCGCGGGGCGTCGTTGTCGCCTGCCGCCGAGAAGTTCGTTTCAATTCTGCTGGAGCAGTGGCCCAACCGTTGAGTGACGAGGCTCAGTCGCCTTTGCCCAGTACAAAACGATCAAAGTGCTCGATGTGCTCGTCCAGGTTGTCTTCGAGCATCATCCGGTACTGCTCGCAGAAGTACTTCAGAATCTCTTCCCGGGCGGCTGCCAGCTCCGCGCCACTCTTGAAGCTGCGGGCGCTCATCCAGGCGCTGAAACGGGTTGCGCCGAAGGTGAGCGAGGCGCTGACCTTGCCCAGGTCTTCGAATTTTTCGATCTGCTGGTTGGCCAGGTCGATATGCGCATCGGCGCGGTCGTAAAAGGCCTGATCGGTAGCTTGGGTCATTGCGGTTCACCTGGTAACGGAAGCCCAAGCCTTGCATGGCGGCGCGCATACGTGCAAGGCTGAAAAAGGATCACTCGCAACGAAAAAGGAAGCAAAACACCTTATGCCAGGAATCACACGTATCCATCGCTACTTGCGCCCACTGCCTGCAAACCGGACTGCAGCCAGTGGGCGTGACCTCAAAGGCAAACGCGTCATCCGCCTCGCCTCCAAACTCGCAACACTGCTCTGCACGCCCCGCTCTGCCCCGCCTTACCTCTGTGTCACGCCCGAGCGTGCACCTGCCAAACGCCTGCCCCCGACCTGATTGCCAACGCTGCAGCGCACAACGCCGTTCTCGCTTGCTACAGGCGGGATGTCTGACGCAATTACAGGGGCAACACGCAATGCTTTTATTTCAAGGCAAACAGATTCACAGCGCCATCTTCGACATGGATGGCACCCTCTTCGACACCGAGCGCTTGCGCTTCAGAACGCTCAAGCAAGCCTCGCTGGAAATCTTCGGCAAGGCACTGGGCGAACACACACTGATCGGCTCGCTGGGCCTGAGCGCGAAAAAAGCCGAAGCCCTCGCCAAGGCGCACAACGGTGAAGACTTCCCGTACGCCGAAATCCGCAAACGCGCGGATGAACTTGAGCTGGAGTACGTGCGCAATCACGGCGTACCGATCAAGGCCGGCCTGCTGGAAGTGCTGGAGCGCCTGCGCAAGTCGGGCCTGACCATGGCGGTAGCCACGTCCAGCCGCCGTGCCATTGCCGAGGAATACCTGATCAACGCCAACGTGTTGAAGTACTTCGATATCACCGTCTGCGGCGATGAAGTCAGCCAGGGTAAACCCCACCCCGAGATTTTCCTGAAAGCCGCCCGCGCGCTCAATTGCGAGCCGGGCCAATGCTTCATGGTCGAGGACTCAGAGAACGGCATGCTCTCGGCAATGTGCGCTCAGGGGCAGGCGATCCTTATCGAAGACATCAAGCCGCCGGCCCCCGAGATCAAGGCAGGCGCGCTCAAGGCCTACCGCAGCATGACCGAGTTCCTGGCCGATTTGAGCGAGTGCGTTCCCGACCTGGGCATGCCCGAACTGAACGAAAGCTTCCCGGCCTCCATGAACCAGTTCCGCGTGGGCATTCATGGTTTCGGCGCCATCGGGGGTGGCTACCTGACGCAGGTCTTTTCCCATTGGGATGGCTACACCCGGCCTTGTGAGATCATTGCCGCGACCCGCTCGCGCATGCTGCGTGAAAGCGTCAATGCCTTCGGCCGTTACAGCGTGCGCTACGGGGCCACTTCGTTCGACCAGACCATCGACAATGTGCGCATGATCGACATGGACGATGATGATGCACTGGTCCACATGTACACCGCTGCCGAAATTGTCGGCCTCAGCCTGCCCGAGCAGGCCATCCGCAACCAGGCGCAGGTGATTGCCAAAGGCCTGTTGAAGCGTTTCGAACGCCGTGGCCGTGAGCTGACGTTGCTGATCGTGCTGAACAAGGTGGGCGGCGCCGCATTTGTGCGCCGCCATGTGCAAGCGGAGCTGGCATTGCTGTGCCCGCCAACAATCGGCGAGCAAGTGCTGGAAAAGACCCACTTTGCCGAAACGGTGGTCAGCCGCATCGTCTCCAAGCTCAGCAACGACGCACTGGTACGGCAACTGCGCATCAAGTCGCAGATGTTCCAGAACAGCCTGGAAGACGAGCCGGCAGTCGCAACAAAGGCATCGACGCCAGTGCCTGAATACGAACGGCTGATCGGGCGCTTCAGGCCCTTTGCCCAGCCCAGCAGTGCGATGAGCCAGTTGCACCTGATCCTTTTCAACAGCGAACCCGACATGCCGCTGTATGTAGAGCACGGCAGCGACCTGCTCGAACGCCTGCGCCAGGTAAAAACGGTGCCTGACATCACCCAGATCCAGGTCATCAAGAACCGCTTGTGGAATGGCCCGCATGCCATCGTTGCCTGGTACGCCAGCCTGCTGGGCCATGACTCGGTAGGCCAAGGTATGGGCGATACACAGGTGAGCGAACTGGCCGAGCGCCTTATTCGCCAGGAAGTCGGCCCCGCGCTGGTGGCGGAGTACCCGCAGATGGCGGAAGTGGTCAGCCGTTTTGCCGATACGTTCCTGGAACGCTGCAAAACCTCGTTCAAAGACCCTTGTGCCCGGGTGGGGCGCGACCCGTTGCGCAAGCTTCAGCGCAACGAACGCATTTTCAGCAGCATCGAGCTGGCCCACAAGCATGGTATTGAAACCCCGGCCCTGGTGTTTGGCGCGGCACTGGCCATTCACCATGCCCTGCGCTGCACAGATGAAAAGGCGCTGGAGGCCCAGGCCATCAGGCAGGCCTATCGCGAAAACGACGCCAGTGTCGAGGCCGTGCTTACCCTTGGGGTTGACGGTAATGGCAAGCGCTTTCCAGGGCTGGACCCGATCACGGATGCGCAGCTGATCAGCGCCATTTCGGAGGCTTTCCGGCATTACCCGCAAAGGGATGCCGCGAGAACGCCCCTGATGCAAGTCAGTTAACCGGGGCCGCGAGGCGGCCCGGCGTGCGCGGCCGAATCAGATCAGTAGGTAGCCCGCACCGTGAGGGTGAAGTTGCGTGGCTCGCCATAGAAGTTGCTGTTGGCCGAGGTACCTACGGTCTGGTAGTACTTCTTGTCGAAGAGGTTGTTGGCATTCAGGATCGCTGTCCAGTGCGCGTCGACCTGATACTCCAGGCTCGATGCCCACACGGCATAGCCCGCCTGGACGAACTTGAAATCCTCGGCTTCGCCGTTGTACAGCCCGGTGGCCGGGTTGTAAGGGGTGACCGTACCGCTGCGGCCGTTGCTGCTCTGGGCGGTCACGCCCAACCCGGCTTTCCACTTGCTCAGTTCACCCGGCAAACGGTAGGTCCCCCATAACTTGAACAGGTGCTTGGGCGTGACCGCCGCGTAGACAGCACGGGTGCTGTCGTTGGCCTTGTCGACCGTGTGGTTGTAGGTGTAGCCGGCAAACAGTTCGAGACCGGTCAGCACTTCGCCACTGACCTCTGCATCGAAACCTTCGCTGACCACTTCGCCATTGTTGAGGAAGCAACAGTTCGATGCACCATAGGTTGGCGGATAACGCGTGTCTTCAATTGCCGCACCTTCCTGCTCGATACGGTAGATGGCAAAGCTTGTGTTCACCCGCTCATCGAACAACAGGCCTTTGAGGCCAAGCTCATAATTCTTTGCCGTGGCGGCATCCAGGGTCTTGCCACCGGCCGCCACCTGCAGGAACTGCGGTTTGTAGGTTTCGGCGTAGCTGACATAGGTGGTCCATTGCGGGGTCAGCTCGAAGGTGAGGCCGGCGTACGGGGTGGTAACACCCTGCTCCTTGAGGCCGCGATGGTAGGGCGCCGGGTCGCTCAGCACATTGCCAAAATCGTCGAAGAACACTTCGGTATCACGGTACTTGTAGGTGGACACCCGCGCGCCAAGAATCAGCTTGGTGCGTTCGCTCAACGACAGCCGGGTCATGCCGTAATAGCCGTACTTCTCGGTCGTGTTGTCATGGGTCTTGTTCGGTGTGCTGCCCGGGTCGACCGGTTCGACCGGGTTGAAGATGTCCACCGGGGTGAAGTTAAGCAGGCCCCAGCGCTGCACGGTGTAACCGTCCGAATGGGAATAGTCGCCGCCCAGCAATACATCGTGGTGCAAGCCGAACAGGTCGAAGCCACCCTTCACGTAGCTGTTGATGCCTTTGCGCTCCAGCCCCGTCCTGGCCGGGTAGTTCAGCCAGGTGCTCCCGGTACCGGTCAGCGGGTCGACCGCGCCGTTGGCAAACAACGAATTGCCATCGCGGTCCATGTCCATCCAGGTGAGGTCGGTGGTCCACAACCAGTCTTCGTTGAAGTTGTGATCAAGCTTGATGTACGCCTGCCGGGTCTTTTCCTCGACCGAGCCCCAACCGGCGAGGTAGGACGTTTTGCGTGACAGGCCAATGTCGCTGCCATCCTTGTAGCGTGGCAGGCCACCGAAGTTGGGGATGCCTTCGCTTTCCTGGTAGCTGGCCCCCACGGTCAGCAAGGTGTCTGCACTCAGGTCGAATTCCAGCGAGCCGTAGTACAGACTTTTCTCCATGTTCGCCGTGTCGTAGTAGAAGCGGTTGTTCTGATAAGCCACCCCTGCCCGCCCTCGGACGTTGCCGGTTTCAGTCAGCGGGCCGGTAACGTCGAGCTCGCTGCGGTAGGTGTCCCAACTGCCGGCCGAAGCAGAGAACTTCAGCTGGTTGTGGCCAAGCGCCCGTTTGCGTACCAGGTTGATGGTACCGCCGGGGTTGCCGCTGCCCGAATAGAGGCCATCGACACCGCGCAGGAGCTCCACATGGTCGTACTGGGCCAGGTCGAGCTGGCTGATCGAACCGTAGCCGGAGATGGCGGTGTCCATCGGGGCGCCACCGTCGAACTGGATGTTCGACACGGCAAAACCGCGGGAGAAGAAATTGGTGTCGTTGCCCAGCGACGAACCTGTCGCGCCGTTCTTCTGCAACGTGACGCCGGTGGTCTTGTCCAGTGCATCGGTCAGGGTGGTGAGGTTCTGGTCTTCGATACGCTGGCGAGTGACCACTGACACCGAATGCGGCACATCCTTGATGGACTGGGCAACCTTGCTGCCAACACTGGTGGCGCCGGTGATGTAGGCACCCGTGTTTTCAGTCGAATTTCCCAACGCCTGCCCCTGGATCATTGTGCTTTGCAATGACAGCGGCGCGCCAGCGTCTGGCATGGCAGGCTGTAACGACCAGTTGCCATCCGCCGCCTGTACCGCACTCAGCCCGGTGCCTTCCAGCAACAAGTAAAGCGCCATCCTGACCGGCAACTGGCCGCTTACCGGGCGCGCCTGCTTGCCTGCTACCCATTGCGGGTCGTAGGGCAAGCTGATGCCGGCCTGTTCGGCGAAGCGGTCAAGCGCCTGCCCCAGTGGTGCCGCAGGCAGGTCGTAGCGGCGGCTGGGTTCATCTGCCAGCACCTGGTGGCAAAGGCTCAGGCCGGTACCAAAGACAATGGCCTGGGCAAGCAAGGTGGGGCGATAGCGGGACAACAGATCCATCGAGGGGAGGCTCCTGAAAAGTGCTGGTTTTTTCTTCTTGTCGAAGAGCCCGGCAAAACCCCGTAACCGGGCAGGCACTTTTTTCAGGCAGGCACGATGCGCACCCACAATGCGCTGCGCCACACCAGGCGTACCGGCAGGGTATGGGCCAGCGTGCGCAAGGCGTTGTCGGTATCGTCCAGCTGGAACACCCCGGAAATTTGCAGCCCGGCCACAGCCGGGTCGCAGCCCACCCAGCCATTGCGCTGGCGGGCCAGGTGCGCAGCCAGCTCCTGCAACCGCATTTGCCGGGTGATCAGCAAGCCGCGCGTCCAGGCCGAACCTTCGAAGGTCGGGTGTTCAATGAAATGCCCACCGGCGGCATCGACCAGGTACTGCTCCCCCGCCTGTGCGGATATAGGCGGCTGCCCAGGCACGTGAATGGCAACAGCGCCTTGGTCAACGGTCAACCTTGTACGCCCTTGCTCCTGACACAGGTCGAAATCGTTGCCCAGGAAGCGGCCCTGTGCCGAGCTGACGCACAACGGGCGTTGCAGCGGGTCGATGCCCGCCTTCATCTGCACCTGGCCTTCGCGCAGTTCGATCAGGCGTTCGCGCTGGCTGAAACGCACATCCACTGCACTCCTGCTGTTCAGCCGCACCTGCGTACCGTCTGCCAACTCGAAACGCCTTCGCTCGCCAGTGCCGGTGCTGTAATCGGCAAAGCTGACACGCCAGGGTGACTGCTGCACGGCACCCCCGGCCATACCCAGGCCCAACAAGCCGAGCGCCAGGGTTTTCAGTGCCGTACGGCGGTCGGGCTCGGCCAGTGCGCCCATCGCAACCCCTGCCGGCAGTTCACGCGCGTGCGTAAAGCAAGTTTGCGCTTCCTGCAGTGCCTGCCAGGTGGCTTCGTGCCGGGGGTCGGCCTGTCGCCAGGCCAGGCAGGCAGCGCTTAAGGCCGGCGCATGCTGCGACGACTCCAGCTTCACCAGCCAGTCGATGGCCTGGTCGAGCACCTTGTCGGTCATGGTTCGAGGGAAATCTGGTAACAGTGGCGAATGGCCTTGGCCATGTACTTCTCGATGCTACTCAGGCTTACCCCCAGGCGCAGAGCGATTTCCTGGTAGCTGAGGCCTTCCAGGCGCGACAGCAGAAACGCCATGCGCGCCTTGGCTGGCAGGCCTTCGAGCAGGGCGTCGATCTGCATCAGCGTCTGCAACAGCATCAACTGCCGCTCGGCAGAGGGAGCCTCGGCTTCGGGCAGTTGCGCCAGTGCGTGCAGGTAGGCAGCTTCTAGCTTCTGGCGACGGAAGCGGTCGATCAACAGCCCCTTCGCCACGCTACTCAGCCAGGCCCTTGGCTGGCGCAAACCGGCAATCAGTTGAGGGCGCAACAGCACCTGCAGAAAGGTGTCGTGGGCCACATCGGATGCCTGGTCGCCATGGGGCTGGCGCCGTTGCAGCCAGTTCAGCAGCCAAGCGTGATGGTCACGGTAAAGCGCATCGACAGGCTCGTGTGCTGACACGGTGATCCCTCATCCCATATTGCCGAAAAGTGCAGTTGCAAATCGTTCGCAATATTACGGGGTTTCATCGCCTTGCCTCAAGCGTGGCGCACGCAAGGGCGGCTCAGATGGAACAAATTCGGATGACTTGTAGGACGCTTCTGATTCTCTGTGCCAAGCGCTTGAGGCCGCCCCGTGGGTGTTAGGTTTCTAACCCTATCCACCCACAGGGAGCTTGAGGATGCGCGTCAGTCTAGAGGGAAAAGGCCAGGCGGTAGATGGCGATGTGACCACAACGGGAGCTATCTGTATCGCGACGGGGGCCGGCTATCTCGACGAGGGCCGAATGGTGCTCCGTGAAGGCGACCAGACCACGCCATGCCCTCTTTGTGGGCAGGTGGGAATGGTCGCCGAAGGTGTGGACCACTTCATTTCCGATGGACAGCGCGTGGCCATGGATGGTGCATTAGTTGTCTGTGGCTGTTCGCCGGGCAGCAATCGGGTGGTCGCACCGCTGTATCAAGCACCGCCACCCATGCAGCCCGTAGCAGGGCTTGCCAATGCTCACTTTGCCGAGCCGTCACACGCGGCCTACCCGGAGCGTTTCTCCCAGCCTGTAATAGGTGCACTGCCCGGTACGCTGGAGCCTGGCTTCTATGTGGTTCCCCGGCGCATGTCGTTCCCCGAGGTGCTGCTGCACTTGGCCGAGCATGATGCCACGTTACCGATTTCCCGATTGCAGCGGCTCAATCCGACGTTTGAACAAGGGTTCAAAGCAGGGGAAATTTTCGTCATCGGTGATCCTGACAACGGTGACGCCTGCACACGCGAAGAGGGAGAACTGATGGCCGCAGCGCAGCATGCGCGGCGTGCGCTGGAAGTGCTCGACGACGCCGAAGCGGATTTCATGATGGAGCACCAGGCCGAAATCGCAGGCTTGCTCAGCAACGCCAGCCTGTCCATGGGCGTGGGCAAGGACATGCTGGATCAAGGCTTGAAACAGGTCAGTCATACATTGACGAGTATCGAGCAACTGCACCAGCGGGAGTTCATGCGCCACGGCCACTTGAACAGCCCAGGTTTCTTCGCTGAACGGCAGCGGCTTCTGCAGCAACTGGATGGGCAGCTAAAAACAGCATTTCTGAACAAGCAACTGAACCTTGGGAATTATGAGCGCTTGAGGAAGAGCTTGAATATTTCGACCAAGAGCCTGGTGCATCATTGGTCGAAAGCGGGTGGACCGGGGCAGATTCCGGGGTACGCGACGCATCTGGAAAAGGTGGCGAAGCTCGGCAGGTATCTTAAACATGGCGGGCATGCTGCGATTGGGCTCGGCGGTACTTCTTCCTATTTGAAAATAAAGGAGGCATGTCAAGCAGGAGAAACCGAAGCTTGTAAGGCTGTGCGCCTCAAGGAAGCTGGAAGTTTCAGTGGCGGTGTTGTTGGTGGGGCTGCGGGAGGCTTTATCACAGGATTAGCGGCCACTTCAATTTGCGGTGTTTTCGCTATTGGAACCGCAGGAATTGGAGCACCAATATGTGGTATTGCCGTTGTTGGAACGGGCTCTCTGGCGGGAAGCGTGGCTGGCGAGGCTGTGGGGGAAATGGTGGGAGAAAAGATCTATGAGTCTATCGCTGATTGATATAAATACCTGGCCACTGAAAATTCAATTGATTTTCCTCGTTGCGCCATTTGCCTTAAGTTCTGCCGGCCTTGCAGTTAGTGGTTATGTGGCTTGGTCTCGTGAATTTGACGTTATCAACAGCTCCATACGAAGCAATGCCTATTTAGAGCAAATGAAGCTATTTCTGGGGACTACTACCTATCGGGCACGATGGATGCTGACTTGTGCTGCCTGCGGCCTACTCACTTTTCCTCGGCTTCACTCAAGAATAGGTCTGGTGAGCCCTGATGAGCTTAAGAATTTTCCGTCAAAGTTAAAGCGCAAGCTGGTTTCTTCGAGTTGGCTCATCATCATTGGCTCGGCCTGGCTATTGATTGCTTTTGCGATGGTAAGGCATTAGAAAATTGAGTGATAAGACCCGCAATTGCGGGTCTTCATCCTTCTGGACTGCCTTGTCGTCGCACCGAAACCTGTCCCGCCTGTAAACCCTCGACTGCCGCCTTCTCCATCCGCATTTTGCCCCACGCCCCCAGCACCAACCCGAACGTCACCACGCAGCAGGTTTTCGCGCATGCTTGTTTTTCCGGAAAGCGATGACACATCGCTTGCATATGACACTTTGTGTCATTAGTATCGCGCTGTGTCCTGATGACAGCCACCTGTCCATCAGCAACCCATTGCCCTTTCCCATGCAGGTACCGCCCATGACGACCACCATGCAGGCTCCCAAGGACCAGTTGGTCAAACTCGCCCAGCAACAAATGCTGACCGCGCTGGCCGACAACACCTACACCGCCCGGCAAAAGCTCGCCCTCACCTGCCGCATCCTCTTCGACGGCGGCCACGACTCAGGCCTGGCCGGGCAGATCACCGCCCGCGCGCAGGAGCCCGGCACCTACTACACCCAACAACTGGGCCTGGGCTTCGACGAAATCGCCGCCTCCAACCTGCTGGTGGTGGACGAGGACCTCACCGTGCTACAAGGCCGCGGCATGGCCAACCCGGCCAACCGTTTCCACAGCTGGCTGTACCGCGCGCGCCCCGACGTCAACTGCATCATCCACACCCACCCGCTGCACAGCGCCGCGCTGTCAATGCTGGAAGTGCCGCTGGCCATCTCGCACATGGACCTGTGCCCACTGTTCGACGACTGCGCCTTCCTCAAGGAATGGCCCGGCGTGCCGGTGGGCAACGAAGAAGGCGAAATCATCGCGAAGGCGATTGGCGACAAACGCGCCATCCTGCTTTCCCACCACGGACTGCTGATTGCCGGTGGCTCGATTGAAGAAGCCTGCGTGCTCGCCCTGCTGTTCGAGCGCGCGGCAAAGATGCAACTGCTGGCCATGGGCGCCGGTGACATACGCCCCATCCCCGAAGCGCTGGGCAAAGAGGCCCACGACTGGATCTCCACCCCCAAACGTCATGGCGCCGCGTTCAGCTACTACGCACGCCGTGCCTTGCGTGCCCATGGCGACTGCCTGGGCTGATCGAAGCTGTACTCTTTCCTCAACAACGGCAAAGGTGCCTGGTCATGTCTACACCTGTAATTCGCGGCGTTATCGGCTACACCATCACTCCCTTCACGGCAGACGGCACGCTCGACCTGGATGCGTTGGGCACGTCCATCGACAGCCTGATTGCAGGCGGCGTGCACGCCATCGCACCACTGGGCAGCACCGGCGAAGGGGCCTACCTGTCCGACAGCGAATGGGAAACCGTGGTGCGCTTCAGCCAGGCACGCATCGCCGGGCGTGTGCCCAGCGTGGTCAGCGTCTCTGACCTGACCACTGCCCGCACCGTGCAGCGTGCCCGCCTGGCACAGGCCTGCGGCGCCACGGCAGTGATGGTGCTGCCCATCTCTTACTGGAAGCTCACCGAAGCCGAAGTGGTCGCCCACTACAAGGCGGTCGGCGCCGCCATCGACATCCCGATCATGCTTTACAACAACCCGGGCACCAGTGGCACCGACCTGTCGGTGGATCTGATCCTGCGCATCCTCGACGAGGTGCCCACTGTGACCATGGTCAAGGAAAGCACCGGTGACATTCAGCGCATGCACCGCCTGTTCACCGCTACCGATGGCCAAGTGGCGTTCTATAACGGTTGCAACCCGCTGACCCTGGAAGCCCTGGTGGCCGGCGCCACCGGCTGGTGTACCGCCGCCCCCAACCTGATCCCGGCACTGAACCTGGCGCTGTGGGACGCCGTGCAGCAAGGCCGGCTGGCCGAAGCCCGCACGCTGTTCTACCGCCAGTACGAGCTGCTGGAGTACATCACCCGCCGCGGCCTGCCCACCACCATCAAGGCCGGTTTGAAACTGCTCGGCCAGGATGTCGGCGCCCCGCGCCTGCCCCTGCAGCAGCTGGATACGCAAGGCAGCGCTTACCTGAAAAACCTGCTGGTAGCGCTGGCCAGCTGACCCTGAAAACTGCCCGTCAGCCTGTCGCTGGCGGGCAGCGCATTTCTATAGAAGCAGCCTTGCGCTGCTCTACCTGATCTTTACCAGAGGCAACCATGGACGCGCCTGTACAAAGCTCTTCAACCCCATTTCGGCTGGCAGACATCCTTCACCCCGTTGTGGCAGGGATCGTTTCGGTCATCGTCAACTACGGTGGCACCTTCATCCTGGTGTTCCAGGCGGCCAAGGTTGCCGGGCTGAGCCCCGAGCTGACGTCGTCGTGGGTCTGGGCCGTGTCGATCGGCGTCGGCCTCAGCGGCCTGGCGCTGTCCTGGTACAGCCGCGCGCCGGTGATCACGGCCTGGTCCACGCCAGCCGCTGCGTTCCTGGTTACCGCCTTGGCCAATGTGCCCTACAGTGAAGCCATCGGTGCCTACCTGCTGTCGGCCGCCGGCTTCGTGGTGCTGGGGATTACCGGGTGCTTCGAGCGCCTGGTGCGGGTCGTCCCTGGCGGTATTGCAGCCGGGCTTCTGGCCGGCATCCTGTTGCAGTTCGGTATCGGTGCCTTTGCCAGCCTGTCGGTGGACCCGGCCCTGGCCGGGCTGCTGATTGCGGCCTATGTGGCATTCAAGCGTTTTACCGTCCGCTACGCCGTGGTCGGCATTCTGCTACTGGGCCTCGGCTACTTACTGCTGCAAGGGCAAGTGGGCCTGACCACACTCAAGCTGGAGTTCGCATCTCCGGTATTCACCGCGCCCACCTTCTCCCTCAACGCTGCCCTCAGCGTGGCCCTGCCATTGTTCCTGATCACCCTCACCGGCCAGTACATGCCCGGCATGCTGGTACTGCGCAACGATGGCTTCACGACCAGCGCCAACCCGATCGTCGCGGTCACGGGCCTGGGGTCATTGCTGATGGCGCCGTTCGGTTCGCATGCCTTCAACATCGCCGCCATCACCGCAGCCATCTGCACCGGCAAGGAAGCCCATGAAGACCCAGGCAAACGCTGGGTGGCAGGGATCGCCGCCGGTGTCTGCTACATCCTCGTGGGGGTGTTCGGGGTCACCCTGGCGAGTGTGTTCATGGCCCTCCCGGGCACGTTCATCACCACCCTGGCCGGCCTTGCCTTACTGGGCACCATCGGTGCCAGCCTGGCCAGCGCAATGGCCGATGCCCGCGCCCGCGAGGCGGCACTGATCACCTTTCTGGCGGCAGCCGCCAACATCAGCCTGTTCGGCATTGGCGGGGCCTTCTGGGGCCTGGTCATTGGCCTGCTGGCCCATGCCGCGCTGAACGGCCGCCTCCCCGCTTTCAGCGGCAACTCCCGCTGAGCGGGCTTCCCTTCACCTTGCCGTGCGCCAGCGGCGCACGCCGTACAACAGGTATCGACATGCCCCAAGCTGGCCCCAAGTTGCTTACCCAAGTGGCTGCCGTGCACTTCGTCAGCCATGTGCACATCATGCTGATCCCGGCGTTATTGCCCGTGCTTCCCGGCCTGCTGGGGGTGGGCTTCGTCGAGCTCGGCGTTGCCTTGGCGGTATTCAACATCGTCTCCGCCCTGGTGCAAGCCCCGCTGGGTTACGCCGTCGACCACTATGGGGCGCGTAACGTGCTCAAGGCCGGGCTGTTGCTGGGCAGCCTCAGTTTCCTGCTGCTGGCGGCCAGCCCGGGGTATGCGGTATTGCTGGTGGCGATGGCCATGGCTGGCCTGGCCAATGGTGTGTACCACCCGGCCGACTACGCACTGCTGGCCAACGGCATCGAGCCCGCACGCCTGGGGCGGTCGTTCTCGATTCATACCTTTGCCGGGTTTCTTGGCTCGGCGGTCACGCCGGCCGTATTCCTCGGTATCGCCGCCGTGTTCGGCACGCGGGCGGCCCTGACGGCGGGCGCGGTATTCGGGGTAGCGGCATTGCTGCTGATCTCGATACCAGGCAGTGGCGTGTACCGGGTCGCAGGGCCTGGCAACCAAACAGGCGCTGGCCCGGTCGCAGCAACAGGCCGCGTGCGCTTGTTCACACCCATGATCGGCGTGCTGACGGTGTTGTTCATCCTGCTCAACCTGAGCACCAGCGCCATCGAAAAGTTTTCCGTCGCCGCACTCGTACAAGGCCAAGGCCTGACCCTGGCCTGGGCCAACACCGCGCTCACCGCCTTTCTGCTGTGCAGCGCAGCGGGCGTGCTGTGCGGTGGTGCCTTGGCCGACCGTACCCGGCGCCATGGCCTGGTGGCGGCACTGGCTTTCGCGGCGGCGGCCGCGTTGACCGCGCTGGTGGCCCTGGGGCTGCTGCAGGGCTGGGCACTGGTGATAGTGCTGGGTGCCATCGGCTTGCTGACCGGGATCATCGCCCCATCGCGGGACATGCTGGTCAAGGCGGCTGCACCAAAAGGCGCCGAGGGCAAAACGTTCGGGCTGGTGTCGACCGGGTTCAACATTGGTGGCGCCATCGGGCCGGTGGCGTTTGGCTGGATGCTCGACCAGCGCCTGCCAAACGGGATTTTCGTTGCATCGGTCGTGTTCATGCTGCTGACGGTGCTGCTGACCCTGGCGCAAGAGGCGTACCTGGCCAGGGCCCGCAACGCTGAGCGACTGGCGCGCGCCGTGTAGGTGCGGCCTTGGCCAGTCATTTCGGTCGTTCAGGATGCCGGGTTGGCATGTACCACGCGCCCGCCTGCGCCCGGCCGATTGACGAACAGCACATCCAGCACACTGTTGCGCAAGCCCTTCAGCGCATTCCAGTTTGCCGAGGCATGCACGTACTTCTCGCACAGCAGCCGCTGTTCAGCCTCGCTCAACCCGGGCTGGTCCGTTTCTCCCAAGGCATACGCATGCAACTTGCGGCTGATCTCCAGCAAATCCTCCGGCAGCCTGTGCTCAGGCTGCTCGCCCAACGGCGCGAATGGCACGCCAGCCCGCACCGCCAGCGCCCGCATCACGCTCAAGTACACCCGGGACAACTGCCCCGCCACTTCCCGTTCACGGTACAACGCCGCATACACCTGCTTTTGCGCCTCATTTGGCCGGCCGCCGGCAAGGGGCGCCTCCCAGCTCACGACCTGCGGCCTGGGCTCGCGCCTGTCGGCATACGCCGACGCCAACAAGGCGCTTACCGTGGCATACACACGGCTTTGCTCGGCACGCATGCCCACCGGTACACGCTGGGACCGCGGCTTGCACAGCAGCACCTGCTCCAGCGTGGTTTCCGGGTAACCGCCCCCGATATTCGAATGCACCCCCGGCAACACAATGTCGTGACCACTGCCCACCAGCGGAAAGTTATGCCGCTGCTCATCCCCCGCCACCAGCTGCACCACCTGCCGGGCAATGCCTGCCCCAAGGCCCAGGCGCAGGCCGCCCTGGCGGCTATCGGCAGGGTCGAAGTCGCCCTGCAACGGCGCGATGATCGCCGCCACGGTGTCGAAAAGGCCGATAAAGTTGATTGAAGTGTCGCACGCTATCGGCAACAACCCGCCCGCGCCATCCTGTAGCAGGTTGGCCAGGTGCCTTGCCGCCGCCGCCCCGCGGCTGAAACCGAACAGGTCGAACTCGACCCGCGCCACGGCTGCCTGCGGATGTGCCCGGCACCAGCCCTGAAGTTGTTCGGCCATCCCCTGCAAAGCCTCGGCGACCCGCGCCTCAACCCCCGTGCGCCCACAACCGGTGGCCGCGGCATAGGCATGGTCCGCCTCACCGGCCAGGGTACCCACGCCTTCCACGTAGCGTTTCAGAAACACCCGGGTGCCATCGGCATCAGCCTCACCCGCCGGATACAGGGCATGCAACAGGGCCACATTGCTCAGGGCATTGCCATAGCTGCCGCGCGGTTCATCCACGGCCATGGCATTGTGCCGGTTGTTACCGGTGCCATCGAAAAACACACCAAAACGCAGGGTGGCGGGTGTGGGGATTGGCGTGCTACCGCTGCTCATTTTCATCATCGTGCCTTCTGCTTGCCTGAAAAGCACAAGCAGGCGCCAGCACGCCTTCACCGACCATCAGACAATGGCCAGCCCTACCTGGGACATTTCTGTACCGGCGAGCCCCCCGTAACGATAAATTTACCCGCCGCCATTGGTCGCCGCCCCCCCGGATAGATTAAAGTATCAGCCCTTGCCAGGGCCGCTACCGTCAGCCGCCTCAGGCCCCACACCAGGAACCGTCGCCGATGGAACACCGTGAAGCGCTGATCGCGCTGCGCACCTTTCTTTCTTCCCAGATCCTAGGCCAGGAAAAACTGGTCGAGCGGCTGTTGATCGTGCTGCTGGCCGACGGCCACATGCTGGTGGAAGGCGCACCGGGCCTGGCCAAGACCAAGGCCATCAAAGAACTCGCCGAAGGCATCGAAGCGCAGTTCCATCGCATCCAGTTCACCCCCGACCTGCTCCCTGCCGACATCACCGGCACCGAAATCTATCGCCCGGAAACCGGCAGCTTCGTGTTCCAGCAGGGGCCGATCTTCCATAACCTGGTACTGGCCGACGAAATCAACCGCGCCCCGGCCAAGGTGCAATCGGCGCTGCTCGAAGCCATGGCCGAGCGCCAGGTCAGCGTGGGCCGCAGCACCTACGACCTGTCGCCGCTGTTCCTGGTCATGGCCACGCAGAACCCCATCGAGCAGGAAGGCACCTACCCGCTGCCCGAAGCCCAGCTCGACCGCTTTCTGATGCATGTAAAAATCGGCTTCCCCGACGCGGCGGTGGAGCGGCGCATCCTGGCGCAAGCCCGTGGTGAAGCCCTGGGCGGCGAGACCAAGCCCGAGCGCCGGGTCAGCCAGCAGGCCATCTTCGCCGCGCGCAAGGAAATCCTTGGCCTGTACATGGCCGACGCGGTGGAGGAATACCTGGTGCAGCTGGTCATGGCCACCCGCACCCCGGCCAAGTTCGACGCCGAGCTGGCCGACTGGATCGCCTACGGCGCCAGCCCGCGCGGTTCCATCTCGCTGGACCGCTGCGCGCGTGCCCATGCCTGGCTGGCCGGGCGCGACTTCGTCAGCCCTGAAGACATCCAAGCGGTGCTGTTCGACGTGCTGCGCCACCGCATCATCCTCTCGTTCGAGGCCGAGGCGGCAGGGATCGACCAGGACCGCGTGGTCCAGCGCATCCTCGACGTCGTCGCCGTTGCCTGAGCCCATGCCCACCGCGCAGCTGGCCGAGCCCGGCATCCGCATCGGCCTTGCCGAGCTGATCGACATGCGTCACCGCGTGCGCGAAATCCAGCTGTTTTCCAAGCCCGGCCAGCGCAGCCCGCTGGTGGGCCTGCACCATTCCAAGCTGCGCGGGCGCGGGGTGGACTTCGACCAGGTGCGCGTGTACCAGGCCGGCGACGATGTGCGCAACATCGACTGGCGGGTGACCGCGCGCACCCAGGAGCCGCACACCAAGCTGTTCCACGAAGAGCGCGAACGACCGATCTTCATCCTCGTCGAGCAAAGCCAGCGGCTGTTTTTCGGCTCGGGGCTGATGTTCAAGTCGGTGTTGGCAGCCCAGGCCGCTGCCTTGTTCGGTTGGGCCGCGCTCGGCCACAACGACCGCATCGGCGGGTTGGTGTTCGGCGACAACGAACACCACGAAATCAAACCTCGGCGCAGCAAGCAAAGCCTGCTGCAACTGCTCAACCGCCTGGCCAAGGTCAACCAGGCACTGCACACTGAAGCCACGCCCGGGGCCGACAGCCTAGGCCTGGCCCTGCGCCGCGCCCGCGAAGTGCTGCGCCCCGGCAGCCTGGCCATCGTGATTTGCGATGAACGCTCGCTTAGCGCCCAGGTGGAACAGCACCTGGCCATGCTCTCGCGCCATTGCGACCTGCTGTTGCTACCGGTGTCCGATCCACTCGACCATGCCCTGCCGGCCGCCGGCCTGCTGCGCTTCGCCCAGCGTAGCGCCCAGCTGGAGCTCGACACCCTCGACGCCAACCTCCGCCAGGCCTACCGCCAGCAGGCCGAAGCCCGCATCGAGCGCTGGGAGCTGATGGCGCAGAAGCTGCGTGTGGTCCTGATGCCACTGAGCACGCAAAGCGAAATGATCGAGCAACTGCGCGAGTACCTGAACGCTCAGCGGCCACGGAGCGCGTCATGAACCCTCTCGACCAGTTGCACCCGCTGATCGACCCGGCACCTATCGGTTTATGGCCACCGGCACCGGGCTGGTGGCTGTTGCTGGCCCTACTGCCGCTACTGGGCTGGGGCCTGTGGCGGCTGCGCCGCTGGCGCCCGGGCAAACGCCGCATCGTGCGTGCCGAACAACCGCTCGACCCGGTGCGCGTGGCCGCCCTGGCCGAACTGGCCCTCCTGCCACGCCCCTACGATGGCGCACCGGCCGGCGCCTGGCTGCAACAGATCAACGCCCTGCTCAAGCGCCTGTGCCGCAACCACTATCCAGGCGCCAACAGCCACACCCTCAACGGCCGCCAATGGCTGGCGTTTCTCGACAACCGCTGCCCGGCCGCCGGCCTGACCCGCTGGATGGTGCTGGTCGAAGGCGCCTACAAACCCGAGTGCAAGCTCGACGACAAAGCCATCGCCGGGCTCAGCCTGGCCGTGGAAACCTGGATCCGCAAGCATGTTTGAACTGGCCTGGCCGTGGATCTTCGCGCTGCTACCGCTGCCATGGCTGGCACGCCTGCTGCTGCCTGCAGCCGACAGCGGCGAGCCGGTGCTCAAGGTGGGCTTCCTCAACGAACTGGAAGGCCTGGCCGGGCGCCGCGCGCGGCTCAACCTGCCGACCTGGCGCCAGCAGGCACCGTTCGTGGTCATCTGGCTGTTGCTGCTGTGCGCGGCTGCCCGCCCGCAGTGGCTGGGCGATCCGGTGCCGGTGGCCGCCAGCGGCCGCGACCTGCTGGTGGCGGTGGACGTGTCCGGGTCGATGGACTTCCCCGACATGCAGTGGAAGAACGAAGACATCAGCCGCCTCGACCTGGTCAAGGCGCTGATGGGCGACTTTCTCCAGGACCGCGAAGGTGACCGCGTGGGCCTGATCCTGTTCGGCAGCCAGGCCTACCTGCAGGCGCCGCTCACCTTCGACCGGCGCACCGTGCGCACCTTCCTCGACGAAGCACAAATCGGCATCGCCGGTAAAAACACCGCCATCGGTGACGCCATTGGCCTGGCGGTCAAGCGCCTGCGACAACGCCCGGCACAAAGCCGGGTGCTGGTGCTGATTACCGACGGCGCCAACAACGGTGGGCAGATCCACCCTCTGACCGCCGCCCGCCTGGCGGCCCAGGAAGGCGTGCGCATCTACACCATCGGCATCGGCGCCAACCCCGAAGCCAGTGGCACCCCTGGCCTGCTGGGCCTCAACCCGAGCCTGGACCTGGACGAAGCTGCGCTCAAGGAAATTGCCGACATCACCCACGGCGCCTACTTCCGCGCCCATGACGGCGCCGAACTGGACGCCATCGGCGACACCCTCGACCAACTGGAGCCGGTGGCCCAGCAACCGACCCAGGCACGCACGGCCCAGGCCCTGTACGCCTGGCCCCTGGCGCTGGCGCTGCTGCTTAGCGTGCTGCTGGTGGTGGCCGTGCAATGGCCCGACAACCTGCTGCAACGCCTGCTGCGCAAGCCGCGCTTTCTGCAACCGCACCCGGAATGGCGCCAGCGGCTGAAGCGCCTGCGTTTAAGGAGGCGGCGATGATCGACCTGTGGCCCCAATGGCTACGGCCGCTCTGGCTGCTGGCCGTGCCCCTGCTCGGCTGGCTGTTGTACAAGCTGTGGCACCGGCGCAAGCGCGCCGGGCGCTGGCAGATGATTCTGCCGCCAGCGTTTCATGGCGTCTTGCTGGGCGGTGGCAGCGGTAGCACCAGCAAACTGCCCTGGGTGGCGCTGGGCCTGGCCTGGGCGCTGGTGATCCTGGCCCTGCTCGGGCCCAGCTGGCAACGCGTCGAAGAAAACCGCCAACGCCCGGCCGACCCGCTGGTTATCCTGCTGGAACTGACCCCGCAGATGCTTGCCGAAGACAGCCCGCCCAACCGCCTGGAGCAGGCCCGGCGCAAAATCCTCGACCTGCTCGAACACCGGCGCGACAGCCAGACAGCGCTGGTGGTGTATGCCGGTTCGGCGCACACGCTGGTGCCGTTGTCCGATGACCTGGCCACCACCCGCAACCTGCTGGAGGCCATCGACCCGTCGATCATGCCGCAAGCGGGCCAGCGCGCCGACCTGGCCGTGCAAAAGGGCCTGGCGCTGCTCGCCCAGAGTGGTTTGGGCCAAGGCCGCCTGCTGCTGATCGGCTCGTCGCTCAGTGCGCCGGAGCGCCAGGGCATCAGCCAGGCCCTCGGCCGCCAGGGCCCCAGCCTGTTGATGTTGGGCATCGGCAGCCGCGAAGGTGCCCCGGTGCGTCAGGCCAACGGCGAATTCCTTAAAGACAACCAAGGTGGCATCCTCCTGCCACGCCTGGACAGCGCCAGCCTCAAGGGCTTCATCAGCGGTACCGGCGGGCGCTACCGGCATGCCCGCATCGACGACCTCGACCTGCGCGGCCTGGGCCTGTTCGACAACCCGCGCACCGCGCGCAACGACGGCCAGACCCTGCAGCTGGACAGCTGGGCAGACCAAGGCTACTGGCTGCTGATCCCGCTGTTGCTGCTGGCCGCCTGCGCTGGCCGACGAGGCTGGCTGTTCTGCCTGCCGCTGCTGCTGGCCTTGCCGCAGCCCAGCCAGGCCTTCGAGTTCAACGACCTGTGGCTGCGCCCCGACCAGCAAGGCCAGCGCCTGCTGGAACAAAGCCGCCCGGCCAGCGCCGCGCGTCACTTCCAAGACCCACAGTGGCGCGGCATGGCGCTGTACCAGGCCGGCGACTATGCCGGTGCCGCCGAAGCGTTTTCCCAAGGCGACACGGCAGCTGCCCACTACAATCGAGGCAACGCCCTGGCCCGCAGCGGTGAACTGGAGGCTGCCCTGGACGCCTACGAGCAAGCCCTGGAGCGCCAGCCCGACCTGCAAGCGGCGCTGGACAACCAGGCGCTGGTGCAACAACTGCTGCAACAGCGCGAGGCCAAAGCCGAGGAACAACCGGCCAGCAGCGATGCCCAAGGCACACCTGGCAGCGAAACCGAGGGCAACAGCAGCTCGGCCAGCAGCCCGGCCCAGGGCACACCCGGCAACAACGAACAAGCCAGCGCCGAACAACCCGGCGAAGGCAGCAACAACAGCCAGGCTGCACCGGGTAACCAAGCGGGCAGCGACGACAGCGTGATCCAGCCGCCGCAGCGCCCGGTATCGACAAATCTCGATGCCGAGCAACGCCAGGCCCTGGAACAATGGCTGCGGGAGATCCCCGACAACCCGGCGGAGCTGCTGCGGCGCAAATTCTGGTATGAACAGCAATTGCATCAGGAAACCCCACGATGAGTCGCTTCGGCGTCTTGCTTCTCACCCTGCTGTGGGCCGTGCTGGCCCAGGCCGAACCGCTGCTGCAAGCCAGCGTAGACCGTACCCGCCTGGAAGCTGGCGAAAGCCTGGAGCTGACCCTGGAAAGCCAGGACGTGACCCAGTTCGGCAAACCCGACCTGCGCGCCCTGGAAGGTGACTTCGAGGTACGCGGCACGCGCCAGCTGAACAGCCTGCACACCCTCGATGGCGAAACCCGCGCCAGCACCCGCTGGATCATTACCCTGCTGCCACGGCGCAGCGGCAGCCTGCGCATTCCTGAGCTGCAACTGGGCCAGTCGCACAGCCAGGCCATCGAGCTGCAAGTGCTGCAGGCCGATGCCAGCCGGCCCGACAGCGCCTCTCAGGTATTCATCGAGGCAACCCTCGACAGTACCGACGTCTATGTCCAGGCCCAGGCCATGCTGACCCTGCGCATCTACCACTCGGTAGCGCTGTACGACGACAGCAGCCTGAGCCCGTTGCAACTGGATAACGCCAAGGTCGAGCCGCTGGGCGAATCGCGCACCTATGAAAAGGAAATCAACGGCGTACGCCACGGCGTGATCGAAACCCGCTATGCCGTGTATGCCCAGCAAAGCGGCACCCTCGACATCCCGCCGTTGACCTTCACCGCCACAGCCGCCGCCAGCAGCGACGAAAGCGCGCAGGCCAATGCCACCGCCCGCGCCGGCCACCAGGTGCAGGTGAGTTCACTGCCGCTGCGCCTGACCGTGCGCCCCATTCCGGCCACCTGGCCCGCCGGCGTACCTTGGTTGCCGGCGCGCAGCCTGACGCTGGAAGAACACTGGAACCCCGACCCCGGCAACCAGCAAGTGCAGATTGGCGACTCGCTGACCCGCAACATCACCCTGCGTGCCGAAGGTTTGTCCAGCACCCAGCTGCCGCCACTGCCGGCCACCGAAATCACCGGTTTGCGCCGCTACCCCGACCAGCCGCTGCTACGCAACGAAATCAGCGACCGTGGCATGACCGCTAACCGCGAAGAGCGCGAAGCCTTGGTGCCCACCCACGCCGGCACGCTGGCCCTGCCGGCGCTGGAAGTGGCCTGGTGGAACACCCGCGAAGACCACCTGGAGCACACCAGCCTGCCAGCGCGTACCCTGAACGTGCAGGACAACCCGGCATTGAGCGCCGACACCCCGGTAGGTGACAACAGCAGTGCCAGTACCCTGCTGTGGCCCTGGCAGCTGGCCACCTTGGTGTTCGCCCTCACCACCGTGCTGGGCTTCGCCCTGTGGTGGCGCGCCCGCTCACAACCGGCGGTGCTGCGCGCCGCGCAGAACGGGCCAAGCCCACGCACCCTGCTGGACGACCTCAAGCGCGCCTGCCAGGCCAACGACCCTCAGGCCACCCGCCAGGCGCTGGACGCCTGGGCCCGGCAACAGCCGGAGACATTGGCCGAAATGGCGGCGCGCTTCGTGCCGTTGTCGGATGCGCTGGACGGGTTGAACGGGGCGCTGTACAGCGAGAGTGGCCAGTATTGGCAGGGTGAGGAGTTGTGGCGGGCGATTGGCACTATCCCGCCGGCCGAGCAAGTGTTGTTGCCGGCCGGGGAGAATGGCGGGCTGCCGCCGCTCTATCCAAAGTAAATTGTCGCCTTCACGGGCCTCTTCGCGGGCAAGCCCGCTCCCACAGTGACCGCGCATACCCTGAATTTCATGCAATACCTGTGGGAGCGGGCGTGCCCGCGAACACCGGCGCAGCCGGTGCCATGCACCAAGTAACCCGCTCCCACAGCAGCCCCGCGCTTGGGTTACCATACCGCCCTTTCCCCGCTTGCCCGACTCGACACCAACAGGTCATCCATGCGTCTGTTTCATACCTCCGACTGGCACCTGGGCCAAAGCCTGCACGGCCAGGAACGCGACTTCGAACACGCCTGCTTCCTCGACTGGTTGCTCGGCCAACTGCGCCTGCGCCAACCCGATGCGCTGCTGATCGCCGGCGATATCTTCGACACGGTCAACCCGCCGGTCAAAGCCCAGGAACGTCTCTACGACTTCATCGTCCAGGCCCACGAGCAGCAGCCCAAGCTGGATATTGTGATGATCGCCGGCAACCACGACTCGGGCTCGCGCATCGAGTTGCCCGCCGCCTTGATGCGCCGCCTGCGTACCCATGCGCTGGGCCGTGTGCATTGGCTGGACGAAGGCCAGCTGGATGCCGAGCGCCTGTTGATTCCGCTGACCAATGGCCGTGGCAAGGTCGCCGCCTGGTGCCTGGCCCTGCCCTTCCTGCGCCCGGCCGAAGTGACTGGCCCGCACCTGGGTGACGACTACCTGCAAGGCATTACTCAGGTACACCAGCAACTGATCGCCGCCGCGCAAAAAAAGCGCAAGAAAGACCAGGCGCTGATTGCCATCAGCCATGCGCACATGGCCGGGAGCGCGGTGTCGGAGGACTCCGAGCGCAGCCTGATCATCGGCAACGCCGAGGCGCTGCCGGCCAAGCTGTTCGACAAGGCCATCAGCTACGTTGCCCTGGGCCACCTGCACAAGCCGCAGAAGGTCAACCGCGAAGAACGTATCCGCTACAGCGGCTCGCCGATCCCGCTGTCGTTCGCTGAAATCAACTACCCGCACCAGGTGCTGGAAGTGGAGCTGGACGGCACCGGCCTGGTCAGCGTCGAACCGCGCCCGGTACCGCGCGCCGTGGCCCTGCAACGGGTTGGCCCGGCACCGTTGGGCGAACTGCTGCAGCAACTGGCTGACCTGCCGGTAGTCGACCTGCTCGAAGACCCCAACCGCCAGCCCTGGCTGGAGGTGCGGGTGATACTGGACGAGCCGCAACCCGACTTGCGCCAGCAGATCGAAACCGCCCTGGAAGGCAAAGCCGTGCGGCTGATCCGCATCAGCGCCGAATACGCTGGCCGCACCAACGCCGAAGACGATGACCTGGCCTTTGTCGAACTGGCCCAGATGACCCCGCAAGACCTGTTCAGCCGCGCCTGGGAACAGGCCTACGGCAACCCCACCGACGAACAGGCCCTGGCCGACTTTGCCCTGCTGTTGCAGGACGTGCAGCAGGAAGAAGAGCAGCCATGAAGATTCTCGCCATCCGCCTGAAAAACCTGGCATCGCTGGCCGGCCCAGTGGAAATCGACTTCACCGCCGAGCCGCTGGCCAGCGCTGGCCTGTTCGCCATCACCGGGCCCACAGGGGCCGGCAAAAGTACCCTGCTCGACGCCCTGTGCCTGGCGTTGTTTGGCACAGTGCCACGCCTGAACGACATCGGCCGTGAAGCCAAGGTGCCCGACGCCGACGGCGAAATCCCCACGTCCGACCCGCGCAACCTACTGCGCCGTGGCACCGGCAGCGGCTTTGCCGAAGTCGATTTCGTCGGCATCGATGGCCGCCGCTACCGCGCCCGCTGGGAAGCCAACCGCGCCCGCGACAAAGCCAACGGCAAACTTCAGCTGAGCCGCCAGAGTTTCTATGACCTGGACAGCGAGCAAGTGCTGGCTAGCGCCAAGAACGAGTACAAGCAACTCATCGAAGCCCGCCTCGGCCTGAACTTCGAGCAGTTCACCCGCGCCGTGATGCTGGCCCAGAGCGAGTTCGGGGCCTTCCTCAAGGCTGACGACAAAGAGCGCAGCGAACTGCTGGAAAAGCTCACCAACACCGCCATCTACACCCGCTTGGGCCAACGCGCCTTCAGCAAGGCCCGTGAAGCCGGTGAAGCCCACAACGCCCTGAAGGACCGCGCCAGCCACCTGCTGCCAATGGCCGCCGAAGCCCGCGCCGAGCTAGACCAGCGCCTGGTGCAAGCGCAGCAGCAGTTCAAGGCCGACCAGGCCGACGAGCGTCAGCTGGAGCAGCAGCGCAACTGGTTGAATGAACAACGCCAACTGCAGGCCCAGCACGCCGAAGCCGGCACCGCGCTGCAGGCCGCCGAGCAGGACTGGCAGCAACTGGCCGAACCTCGCCTGGACCTCGTTCGCCTGGAGCGTTTGGCGCCGCAGCGTCACCAGTTCCATCGCCAGCAAACGCTAACCGCTCAACTGGCGCCAGTCGCAGCGACGATCGCGGAACAGCAACAGCAACAAACTGAGTTGCAACTGCGTACCCGTGAACTTGAACAGGCACTGGACAATGCCCGCCAAGCGCTGGCCGACAACCAGGCCCGGCACGGTGAAAACGCCCCGCGCCTGCGCCAGGCCTTTGCCGCACAGGACAACCTGGCCCGCCTGGACCAGGAACTGGCCGCTCAGCGCAGCAGCAGCGAACAGGCCGCACAGCACGTTGCCGACGGCCAGCAACAGTTGCAGCAGTTGGAGCACAACCAGCAACGCAGCGTGCAGCAACTGGCCCAGATCGACACCGCGCTCGCCGACAGCCAGCACCTGGCGGGCCTGGCCGATGCCTGGCATGCCTACCTGCCGCAACTAAAGCAGGTGATGCTGATTGGCGGCCGTCTGGCCAAGGGCCGCGAGGAACTGCCTGGCCTGCAAGCTTTGGCCAGCCAGGCCAATGCGCACTTGCAGGCCGAACGCGACACCTACGACCTGCTGTTCCGCGAAGCCAAGGCCGAACCGCACGCCCTGGCGGAACAGATCGACCTGCTGGGCGGCATGCTGCAGGACAACCGCAAGCAGCAACGCGCCATTGAACAGCTGTCGCGCCTGCATGGCCGCGAAATGGAGCTGCGCCAGCAGCTGGATGCCGTGCGCGAGCGGCAACAGCAAGCCATGCAGCAGCGCCAGCAACTGATTACCGAGGGTACCGCTGCCAAGGCCGAACTCGAAACCGCCGAGCAGGCGCTGAACCTGACCCGCCAGCTGCTGGAGCGCCAGCGCCTGGCGCGCAATACCAGCGTTGAAGAACTGCGTGGCCAGTTGCGCGATGGCGAACCCTGCCCGGTATGCGGCAGCGCCGAGCACCCGTTCCATCAACCCGAAGCGCTGCTGCAAAGCCTGGGACGTCACGACCAGGCCGAGGTGGACGCCGCGCAGAAGCAGGTGGAAACCCTCAACAGCAAACTGGTGGAGCTGCGCACACAGTTGGGTGTGGTCAACGCCCAGCTCAAAGACTATCAGCAGCAACAACTGCAACTGGGCGAGCAACTGCAGACTCAAGTAGCCGAGGTGCAGGCGCATAGCCTGTGGCCTGCTCTCGCCCCGCAGGACGACAAGGCCCGCAGCACCTGGCTCGACAGCCAGTTGCGACGTCTGGACGAAGAAATCGGCCAGGACGAGAAGCGTCAGAGCGCCCTGCTCGCCCTGCAAAAAGATGCAGCCCGCCTCAATCAGCAACTGCAGGCCGCCCACGAAGCGCAACAGCAGGCCCAGCGCCACCTGGAGCAACAACACCAGGCCCTGGCCAACGACGAGCAGCAACTGCAGCAAGGCCTCGACGATCTGGCCGGCGTATTGCCCGACGAAGCCGTCAAGGCCTTGAGCGACGACCCGGCCAATGCCTTCCTTGCCCTGGACCAACAGATCGCCCAGCGCCTGCAACAACTGGAGCAACGCAAGGACGAACTGGAGGAACAGCAAGCCCGTCAGGCCCAACTGGACAAGCTGCGCGACCAGCAACAGGCACGTATACAAGGCCAGCAGCAGTTGCTGCAGACACTGACCGCCCTCGACGAGCAACGCCAGCAGGCCCAGGCCTCCCTCGGCGAACTGCTTGGCGAACACACCAGTGCCGAAGCCTGGCAGCAGCACATGGACACCACGCTGGAACAGGCCCGCGCCCTCGACGCCGATACCGCCCAACGCCTGCAAGCGCTGCGCACCCAGGGCGTGCAGCTGGCCAGCGAACTCAAAGCCAACATCCAGCAGCAACAGGCACTGGACACCGAGTGCCAGCAGTTGCAGGGCCAGATCAGCCAGTGGCGCAGCGAGCACCCGGAGCTGGATGACGACGGGCTGGATCGCTTGCTGGCCATGGATGACACGCACGTCCATGAATTGCGCCAACGCCTGCAAGGCGCGGAAAAGGCCATCGAACAAGGCCGCGTACTGCTGCAGGAACGTGAGCAACGCCTGCAACAGCACGCCGCGCACATGACCGTGGACACTTCGGCCGAAGCCCTGGAGCAAGCCCTGACCGCGCTGCGCGAACGCCTGGCCAACCACGAACAGCAGTGCGCCGAACTGCGCGCCCAGCAGGCCGACGACCAGCGTCGCCAGCAGGCCCATCAGGCACTGGCGGCCGAAATCGAACAGGCTCACCAGCAGTGGCAACGCTGGGCCCGCCTGAACGCGTTGATCGGTTCGGCCTCGGGCGATGTGTTCCGCAAGATCGCCCAAGGCTACAACCTCGACTTGCTGCTGCACCACGCCAACGCCCAGCTGCGTCAGCTGGCCCGCCGTTACCGCCTCAAGCGTGGCGGCAGCGCCCTTGGCCTGCTGGTGCTGGACACCGAGATGGGCGATGAGCTGCGCTCGGTACACTCGCTGTCGGGCGGGGAAACCTTCCTGGTGTCGCTGGCCCTGGCCCTGGGCCTGGCATCGATGGCCTCCAGCACCCTGCGCATCGAATCGCTGTTCATCGACGAAGGCTTTGGCAGCCTGGACCCCGAGTCGCTGCAACTGGCGATGGACGCGCTCGACGGCCTGCAGGCCCAAGGCCGCAAGGTGGCAGTGATCTCCCACGTGCAGGAAATGCACGAACGCATTCCGGTACAAATCCAGGTGCGTCGCCAGGGCAATGGCCTGAGTGACGTGGAGGTGTGCGGGTGATCCTCTACTCATTCCGCCGCTGCCCCTGGGCCATGCGTGCGCGCCTGGCCCTGCGCTATGCCGGCTGCGAGGTAGAAATCTGCGAGGTGGCGATGAAGAACAAACCGGCAGAGCTGCTGGCCTTGTCGCCCAAGGGCACGGTGCCGGTGCTGGATACCGGTGCCGGGGTGCTGGAAGAGAGCCTGGACATCATGCGCTGGGCGCTGGCGCAAAACGACCCGCAGGACTGGCGCTTGCAGGCAGCCCCTGCGGCGGCGCAGGTGGCTGACGGGCTGATTGCGCGGAACGACAGCACGTTCAAGGCGCAGGTGAACCTGTACAAGTATGCTGAGCGTTACCCGGAGTATTCCCGCGAGCATTACCGTCAGCAGGCCGAAGCCTGGCTGGCGGAGCTCGAAGGCCTGCTTGAAGGCCGGCCTTACCTGCTGGCTGATCACCCGAGCCTTGCCGATGCCGCGTTACTGCCCCTGATGCGCCAGTTTGCCGGGGTCGAACCGCAGTGGTTCGCCGAGGCGGCTTATCCGCGGGTGCGGAGCTGGCTGGAGGGGTGGTTGGCTTCGGAGCTGTTCAGATCGGTCATGGCCAAGTAAAACCTGTTTCCTGTACTGGCCCTATCGCCGGCAAGCCAGCTCCCACAGGTACAGCACTGGGCCTAAGGCATGCTCAATCCCTGTGGGAGCTGGCTTGCCGGCGATAGGGCCAGTACAGGATTCAGTGGTGCTGTTTGCCACTCAAGGCCGCATGGAAGTTCGCGCTCTGGCGCAGGTACTGCTCGGTGTAGCTGTGAGTGACAGCAGCCTTGCCGCTGCTGTCGGCATGGGCATGGGCCGGCAGTACGACCGAAGCGGAAATGGCGGATGCGGCAATGACCGGGAAGAGATTGAAGTTCATCTGGGCTGACCTCGACGGCGGTGGTTTGACGGTGGCCCGTTTGGGCCTTGGGTCAAACTTACGCCGCCGAGGCCGAACGCAAAAATTCATTGCGGCAGTATCGATTATCACGCCGATCGATATCACTTGATGAACTTCAGGTCCGATGGGGCATCCTGTTTCAACGTCTGCACCGTCTCCAGCAGCTTGCCGCTGCGTGGATCGCGGCGTATGACCACGATCTGGTTGCTCTTCTGGTTGGCCACCAGCAGGAAGTTGTCACTCGGGTCCAGGGCAAACTCACGCGGGTGATCGCCCTCCACCGAGCGGCGCTGCAGAAAAGCCAGCTTGCCGTCCTGCTTGCCCACGCTGAACGCCACGACCTCGTTGGCCGTGCCACGGTTGCTCACGTACAAGAAGCGCCCGTCCGCCGACAAGTGCAAAGCACCCGCCGCCTTCGCTGCTGCCTCGTGGCGTTCGGTCAGTGGCAGGCGCTGGCGTTCCACGAGGTTGCCATCCTGCACATCGAACACCACCACCTCGGCACTCATTTCCAGGGTGAGATAGGCGTGCAGGCCCTTGGCGTCAAACAGCAGGTGACGCGGCCCACTGCCCGGCGGCAACGCCACCGACGCGGGTATCGCCGGGGTCAGCGGGTGGTCCGCACTGGCGCCGTCGTAGCGGTAGATGAACACCTTGTCGGCACCCAGGTCGCTGGCATACAGGTGCCGGCCATCCGGCGACAGCACCAGCGAATGCACATGGGCACCGGCCTGTCGCTCGGGGTTGACCCCGCTCGGCTTGTGCCGGGCCTGTTGCACCACGGGCTTGAGCTTGCCGTCCTTGGCCACCGGGATCACCACCAGGCTGCCACCGGGGTCGGGGTTGACCGCGTAATTGGCCACGAACAGGAAGCGCTGATCGCGGCTGAGACTGGCGTGGGTAGGCTCGTCGCCCTGGCTGGCCACTTGGTTGAGGGGTTTGATTTCGCCTTTGGTGCTGATGCTGAAACTGCTGGCATGCCCCTGCGGGGTTTCATTTACCGTGAACAGCTGGCGCTGGTCAGCCGACAGCACCAGCCACGAAGGGCTGACGCTTTTCACCACTTGCAGGGGTGTAGGGTCGATATGGCCGGCCTTGTCGTCGAACTGATAACGGTAGATGCCCTGGCTGGCGCCATCGGTGTAGCTGCCCACCAGCAAGGTAGCGGCGTGGGCATGGAGGGTCAGGCTCATCAGGCTAGCGGTCAGCAGGCTCGTCCAGGTCCGGTTCATCTTGGTCATCGTCCGGGGCACGAAAGGCACTCATACAGACTAGACGATGCTCGCCATCAGCATCGTTGAGTTGCCATTCATCACCCGTGGCGATGGCGGCGGCGACTTGCTCGGGAGTGAAGGACCAGCGGCGCAGTTGGCGGCCGTCCATGCATTCGACGGTGAGGCCGGACTCATCGGCGGTGAAGTCGAAGGCGTGCAGGCCGTCGATCAGGAGCATGTCGCAGGTTTGCAGGGCGGTGGCGAGGGGGGACATGGGGGTACCAGGTTGAAATGAGCCGGCATTATAGCCTTGGGGCTGCTTTGCAGCCCATCGCCGGCAAGCCAGCTCCCACAGGGATCGCATCGACCTCAAGGCCTGTGCAGTCCCTGTGGGAGCTGGCTTGCCGGCGATGGGCCGCAAAGCGGCCCCCTTCAATCAATGGGCAAAAATGGATCCCCCCTCTTTACCCACCATCTTCTCCGGCTTGATCAGGAACCGCGCCAGCGCCGGCAGCAGCCACAACGCACCAAACATGTTCCACAGCAGCATGAAGGTCAGCATCAACCCCATGTCAGCCTGGAACTTGATCGCCGAGAAGATCCAGGTGCACACGCCAATGGCCAGGCACAAGCCGGTGAACAACACTGCTTTACCGGTCGAGCGCAGGGTCTGGTAATAGGCCTCCTGCAACGGCAGCCCGGCCCGCAAGAAGCTTTCCAGGCGGCTGTAGATGTAGATGCCGTAGTCCACACCAATACCCACACCCAACGCCACCACCGGCAGGGTCGCCACCTTCACCCCGATACCCATGTAGGCCATCAGCGCGTTGCCCAGCACCGAGGTCAACACCAAGGGCAGCACAATGCACAGGGTGGCGGCAAACGAGCGGAAGGTGATCAGGCACATTACCGCCACGCAGATGTACACCAGAATCAGGATGGTCAGCTCGGCCGACTTGATCACTTCGTTGGTCGCCGCCTCGATCCCGGCGTTACCCGCCGCCAGCAGGAACTGCAGGCCTTCCTTGTTGTGGCTGTCGGCAAACGCCTTGGCCACGGCAGTGACTCGCTCCAGGGTCTCGGCCTTGTGATCGTTGAGGAACACCAGCACCGGCGCCAGCGAGCAGTCGCCGTTGTAGAGGCCATCGGCACGGGCAATGGAGTTGTTGAGGATGTCCGGGTTACGCGACAGGGTCTCCCATTTCAGGCTGCCCTCGTTCATGCCCTTGATCACCTGCTTGGACACAGTCACCAGGGAAATCGCCGACTGCACGCCCGGGGTGTTCTGCATGGTCCACATCAGCTCGTCGATCGGCGCCATGGTCGAGTGGATCGAGCACTGCTCCGGCGGGGTCTTGACCATGATCACCAGCACGTCGGAGCTGGTGGAGTAGTTGCTGATGATGAAGCTGTTGTCCTGGTTGTAGCGCGAATCGGGGCGCAGCTCTGGCGCGCCCTGGTCGAGGTCGCCGATTTTCAGGTTCTGGCTGTACCACAGGCCACCGGCAAAGGCGACCAGCGCCAGCACCACCGACACCGGCGCCACCTTGGCACTGGCAAAGTTCGACAGCAGGCGCCAGAACGGGTGTTCGCGGGTGGCGTCCTTCTTGCTGCGTTCGATGGCTTTCTTGCTGATACCGACGTAGGAAATGGCCACCGGCAGCAGGATCAGGTTGGTGAACACGATCACCGCCACGCCGATGGAGGCGCCGATGGCCAGCTCGCGGATCACGCCAATGTCGATGATCAACAGGGTGATGAAGCCTACGGCGTCGGCGAGGATGGCGATCATCCCCGGCAGGAACAGCTGGCGGAAGGTACGCCGCGCCGCCGTGAGGGCGTTATCCGCGTCGCTCGACTGCAAGGCGATGCCATTGATCTTCTGCACCCCGTGGGAAATGCCGATGGCGAAGATCAGGAACGGCACCAGCATCGAGTACGGGTCCAGGCCAAAGCCCACCGCATGCATCAGCCCCAGCTGCCACACCACTGCCACCAGGGTGGTGATGAGCACGGCGATGGTGCTGCGGATGCACCAGGTGAACCAGTACAACAGCACCCAGGTGATCGCCAGAGCAACGCCGAAGAACATTGCCACCATCACCAGGCCGTCGATCAGGTCGCCAACTTTCTTGGCGAAGCCGACGATGTGTACCTTCACGTTGGGGTTCTGGGCCTGGAACTTGTCACGGATCTTTTCTTCCAGCAGGTGCGAGAACTGCTGGTAGTCCAGCTTTACCTGCTTGCCCGGGTCTTGCGGGTCGGGGTAGCTCTCCAGCAGCGGCACATCGACGATGCTGGATTTGAAGTTGTTGCCCACCAGCCGCCCTACCTGGCCCGACTTGAGCACGTTGTCGCGCAGGGTGTCGAGGCTGTCCTGCGAACCGTTGTAGGTGTTGGGGATTACCTCACCACCGGAAAAACCCTCTTCGGTGACCTCACTCCAGCGCACGCTGGGGCTCCACAGCGATTTGAGCCCGGCACGGTCGACACCCGGGATGTAGAACACCTCGTCATGGACCTGGCGCAGGGTCTCCATGTAGTCCTTGTCGAAGATGTCGCCGTTCACTGCTTCCACCGAAATGCGCACGGTGTTGCCGAGGTTGGCCAGGTCGTTGCGGTGCTCCATCATCTGCTCGATGAAGGGGTGCTGCAGCGGGATCATCTTCTCGAAGCTGGTAGAGGGACGAATCTGCGTGGCCTGCCAGAACAGGAAAATGCTCACCAGGACGCACAGGGCGATGACCACGGGGCGGTTGTTGAAGATCAGGCGTTCGAGCAACGTGGCCTTGTCCTGGTGGTGCGGGTGCATGGTAATGCTCTCCCTGCTGGTCATCGGCTTGCCCCCTCGGCCCCTTGGGCATCCGCCAGGTGTACACCGCCCTGCCCTACCAGCAGCAGGCCACCGTTGGCCAGGCCGCTGACGCCGGCCAGGGCGATACGGTCGGCACGGTTGTACACGCTGAAGGTCTGGCCGCCATCGGTACTGCGCAGCACGCTGCCGCCGTTGCCGACCAGCACCAAGGTGCCATCATCGAGAAGCGTAGCGCTTGCCAGGCCGAATTCGAGGTTGCCGCGCGCGGCCTTGAGTTCGATCGGCTGCCAGCTGTCACCAAAATCGGTGGAACGGAACAGGTTGCCGCGCAGGCCGTAAGCCAGCAAGGTGTGCGGCTGCGCGGTGCCAATCACGCCGAACAGCGAGCCCTCGTACGGGCCTTCGACCTTGGCCCAGGTCTGGCCGTTGTCGGCGGAGCGGAACATGCCGCCCTGCTCGCCCACGATGAACAGGCCGGCATCACGCACTCGGGTAATGCCGTTCAGGTGAAGCTGGTCGGGGTTGTCCAGGCGCTCGGCCACGTCCTGCCAGTGCTGGCCGCCGTCGGTGGTTTCCAGCAAGGCGCCGTAGGCCCCCACGGCAAAGCCGTGCCGGGCGTCGAGGAAAGCGACATCGAGCAAGGGCGCTTCGCGGGCGAGGTCTTCAAACTGCTTGTTCCAGGTGGCCCCGCCGTCGCTGCTGGCGAGGATTTGCGAATCGTGGCCGACGGCCCAGCCGCGTTTGTCGTCGAGGAAGAACACGGCGGTGAGCAGTTGCCGGGTGGGCACGCGGGCCTGGGTCCAGGTGCTGCCCTGGTCGTCGGAGAACAGGATGTGACCCCGATCGCCCACCACCACCAGGCGTTTGCCGGCATGGGTGGCGCCGATCAGCAGGCTTTGGCTGGCCTTGGCGGATTCGGTGGAGTATTCGTCGGCGGCGGCGGCCTGGGCGCTGTCGGCCCACACCCCCAATGCCAGTGCCAGCACTGCGCTGGCTGCCCATGGCCAGGCACCGCGCCTGGCTGGCGCCTGTAGCTGTTCCCTCATGACTGCCCCCTGTTGTGTTCTTCTTGGTGGGTCAATGCACTGCAGGCACTGCGAAAAGCCTGATCTAGAGGCCTGCAATAGCTTGAGGGGATCGTAGCGGGGATGTTTGCGGGATTACAACGGGCAGGGTGTTATGTTTTGTTGTCGGCCTTGTATAGCTGGGGCCGCTGTGCGGCCCATCGCCGGCAAGCCAGCTCCCACAGGTACTGCACAGGCCTTGAAGGCAGTGGAGTACCTGTGGGAGCTGGCTTGCCGGCGATGGGCTGCACAGCAGCCCCAAGATCTACCAGGCTTACGCTAGGCTCTTGCTCACCACTTCATACACATCACTGGACAGCTCACCCGAAGCCAGAATCCGCTCCAGCTCGCCCTTCATCAGGGCCTGGCGCGCATCGTCATACTTGCGCCAGCGGGTCAGCGGCGCCAGCTGGCGCGAGGCAATCTGCGGGTTCAACGCGTTCAGCTGGATCACCAGGTCAGCCAGGAAGCGATAGCCCGAACCATCCGCCGCATGGAAGTTGACCAGGTTCTGCCCGGCAAAAGCACCCACCAACGCACGGACCTTGTTCGGGTTCTTCAGGGTGAACGCCGGGTGCTGCATCAGCGCCTTGACCCGCGCCAGCCCGCCCGGCAGCGCACTGGCCGCCTGGACGCTGAACCACTGGTCCATGACCAGCGGGTTGTCCTTGAAGTGCTCGGCAAAGGTTTCCAGCGCCTTGGCCCGCTCGGCTTCGAACGGCGAATTGACCAGCACCGCCAACGCCGTCAGGCGCTCGGTCATGTTGTCGCACTGGTCGAACTGCTCCAGGGTCGCTTCCAGCACTTGCGGCTTGCCACTCTGCATCAGGTACGACAGGGCGATGTTCTGCAGGCTGCGGCGTGCAAAGTGTTCGGCAGAGGCTACGTAGGCGGTTTTGCGCGACACTTCGCGGTTGGCCTTGTAGCGCGCCCACAGGGCGTCGAACAGCTGATCGGCGATCTGCTGGCGGGCGAACTCGCGAGCGGCGTGGATGGCATCCACGTCGGCCACCTGGCTGATCTCGGTGAGGTAAGCCTCTCCCGGCAGCGAGAGCATTTCGGCCACCATGGCCGGGTCTAGCGCTTCGTTGCCCAACACGGTGCCCAGGGCGGTGATCAGACGCTGGTCAAGCTTGAGCGCTTCGCCACGCTGGTGCTGGCCAATCAGCTCTTGCAGCACCTGCACCGACAGTTGCTGGCCCGCTTCCCAGCGGTTGAAGCCGTCGCTGTCGTGCTGCATCAGGAACATCAGCTGGTCGCGGTCGTAAGGGAAGCTCAGTTTCACCGGGGCGCTGAAGCCACGCAGCAGCGATGGCAGCGGCTTGGCCTGGATACCCTGGAAGGTGAAGGTTTGCTCGGCCTCGGTCACCGACAGTACGCGACTGGTACCGCCAGCAGCCGCTTCACCGGCCAGGCGCAGCGGCAGGTCATTGCCTTCGGCGTCCAGCAGGCCCAGTTCCACCGGGATCACGAACGGCAGTTTTTCGGCCTTGTCCGGGGTTTGCGGGCAGCTCTGGCGGAAGGTCAGGCTGTAGGTCTGCGCAGCAGCGTCATAGGCTTCGCTGACTTCCAGGCGCGGTGTACCGGCCTGGCTGTACCAGCGCTTGAACTGGGTGAAGTCGACACCATTGGCGTCTTCCATGGCCTTGATGAAGTCGTCGGTGGTCACCGCCTGGCCATCATGGCGTTCGAAGTACAGGTCGCTGCCCTTGCGGAAACCTTCGGCGCCCAGCAGGGTGCGGACCATGCGCACCACTTCGGCGCCCTTCTCGTACACGGTCAGGGTGTAGAAGTTGGAGATTTCGATGAAGCTGTCCGGGCGCACCGGGTGGGCCATGGGACCGGCGTCTTCGGCGAACTGGTGGGTACGCAGGTAGGCGACGTCTTCGATACGCTTGACCGTGCGCGAGTTCATGTCGGCACTGAACTCGGCATCGCGGAACACCGTGAAGCCTTCTTTCAGCGACAGCTGGAACCAGTCACGGCAGGTGACGCGGTTGCCCGACCAGTTGTGGAAGTACTCGTGGGCGACCACGCCTTCGACGCGCTGGTGCGCGGCATCGGTAGCGGTTTCGGCACGGGCCAGCACACAGCTGGAGTTGAAAATGTTCAGGCCCTTGTTTTCCATGGCGCCCATGTTGAAGTCGTTGACCGCAACAATCATGAAGATGTCCAGGTCGTACTCGCGGCCATAGACTTCTTCGTCCCAGCGCATGGACTTCTTCAGGCTGACCATGGCGTGGTCGCACTTGTCGATGTTCTCGGGCTCGACGTAGATGCGCAGGGTCACGTCCCGGCCAGACTGACGGGTGAAGGTGTCCTCGACGCACCACAAGTCACCGGCCACCAGCGCGAACAGGTAGGCCGGCTTCATGAACGGGTCTTCCCAGGTCGCCCAGTGGCGGCCATCTTCTGCCGGCCCGCTGCCGATCGGGTTACCGTTGGACAACAGCACCGGGTAGCGATGCTGCTCGGCGATCACCGTGGTGGTGAAGGTGCTCATGACGTCCGGGCGGTCGAGGTAGTAGGTGATCTTGCGGAAGCCCTCGGCCTCGCACTGGGTGCAGAACATCTTGCCCGACTTGTACAGGCCTTCCAGCGCGGTGTTGCTTTCGGGGTGGATCTTCACACTGGTGTCGAGGGTGAAGCGCTCGGCCTTGGGGTGCACGGTCAGGCTGTCGACGTCCAGCTGATAGTCAGCCGCGTGCAGTTCCTGGTCATCCAGCGAAGCGCGCAGCAACTCCAGTTGCTGGCCATCGAGCACCAGTGGCGGCAGCCCGGCACCGCGCGCCGGGTTGCGGCGCATCACCAGTTGCGCGTGAACCAGGGTGTGGTCCTCGAACAGCTCGAAGGTCAGGTGCGTCTCGTCGATCAGGTACTCGGGCGCCTGGTAATCCTTCAGGTAGATCACTTGCGGTTGTTCGGTACGCATGTAGAGGTCCTTTTACTGGAGCACGGCCAGCTGATAGGCCGTGTACTTGCGAATATTGATCACACCGGTATCGAAGATCAGGTACTGGCCCTTGATACCCAGCAGCGTGCCTTCGGCCACCGGGTCTTTGTCGAGGTTGAAGCTGACGATCTTTTTCGGGTAGGCCTCGACCGGGTAATTCATCTGTACCACTTCGGCGTCGGGCAGCGGCTGAATCGCCTGCAAGCCGAAACGCGCTTGCAGCTCACTCAAACCGTCGGCACAGGCATCGAAAATCTGCTCACGAATGGCCGGCAGGTCGAGCACTTCGGCATCGCCCTTGAGCAGCGCACGCCAGTTGGTGCGGTCCGGCACCTGGCTGCGCAGCACGTCTTCGACCAGGCCGGACTGCTGGCGGGTGGCCACGCGCATGATCGGCAGGGCCTGGCTGGCGCCCTGGTCGAGCCAGCGGGTAGGCAGCTGGGTGGCGCGGGTGATGCCGACCTTGATCCCCGACGAGTTGGCCAGGTAGACCACGTGGTCGGTCATGCAGAACTGTTCGCCCCACGACGGCTCACGGCAGGTGCCGGCGTCGTAGTGGCATTTTTCCGGGGCCATGATGCACACGTCGCACTGGGCCAGCTTGGTCATGCACGGGTAGCAGTAACCCTGGCTGAAGCTGGTCTTGGTGCGCTTGCCGCAATGGCTGCAATGAATGGCGCCGAGGTATTCCAGGCGCAGGCGCTGGCCGATCAACGGGTTGACCGCCACCTGCGTGTCATCCAGGCGGAAGCTGTATTGCACCACCGGTGCCTGCAGGCTTACCGCCATTTTGCTCAACGAGCCACGAGCGAGTTCGATCAATGTACCGAGTCCGACTTGAACAGAATGTTGGGGATCGGCGCGGACTTGGACGCACACTCCTGCGGGCCCATGTAGCCGGTGCGCTGGTCTTCAGGCAGGTTCTTGATCTCCCAGGCGATAACGGCCTGCAGCGACAGCTCTTTCTGCTCGGCGGTGAGCTTGCGGCCATCCGACCATTTGCCGATTTCCACGGCCAGTTTCAGGCTCTCGTAGATTTCCGGGGTAATGTTTTCGATCATTTGCGCGAAAGTGGACATAGTGTCTCCTGATTCAAGCCGACAGTTTACGCCGGGCCAGCGCCCCACCCAAGAGCCCGGTCAGGCATCCGATGAGCAGCCCGCCCACGTGGGCGGCGTTGGCGATCTGGCCAAGGCCCAGGGTGCCGACCACGCCGGTGAGGCATACCACCAGCCAGATCAGCATCATCACCAGCACGCCCTTGGGCAGGTTGAAGTAACGGTTTGGCGCCAGCCACTGGAACAGCCACACATGCCCGAGCAGGCCATACAGCACGCCGGACAGGCCGCCGAACAGGCTCGGCCCGCTGGTGTAGTGCTGGGCCAGGTTGGACACCAGGCTGAACAGTAGGGTCAGGCCCAGCAACATCCACGGGCCCTGGCGCAGTTCGATGCGTTTGCCCAGCTCCCAGTACCACAGGCTGTTCATGGCCAGGTGCAGCACGCCGAAGTGCAGCAGCATGGGCGAGACCAGGCGCCACCACTGGCCTGCGTCCAGGGTTTGCGCCAGCGGGCTGAAGTACAGGTAGTCGCCCTGGACGCGGAAGTCGAGGAAGGTGAACCAGCTGATGGTCGTGAAGTTGTCGCCCAGGCTGGTGAGGCCGGCGACGACGAAGCACAGCAGCAGGGTGAGCGTCGTGACTTTGCAAGCTTTGGCCTGTTCAGTCAGGGAGGGCTGTGTTGGGGCATTCGCGGCGGTTCGGCGCCCCGACAAGCCCGCTCCCACAGGTTCCTCTGTTGCCTGGATATCTGCGTTGCCGTCGGGGTAGCGCTGGTAGAGTTGCAGCACGTCTTCGGCGAGGGTGTCGGGGGCCCAGAGCACCTGGGCATCGCCCTCCTCGCTCACCCGGTGCGGCACTTGCAGGCGCTGCAACAGGTGGACGAAGCCGCTGAGGTCGACCGACAGCGGCAGGCGCATCACTTCGATAATGTTCATTGGTTGGCCTGTGGGCGGTCGACGTCGACCCAGACGAACTTGTGCGGGTCGATGCGGGTTTCATCATCCAGCCGGTAGGCGACCAGCTTGCCGTAGAGCACGGCGCTGTAGTCCAGGCAGGCCAGGTTGGCGCGGATCGGCGCCGGGCGGCCGCTGCGCCAGTAATGGCCAACGAACAGCAAGGGCTCGTCTTCGTCGTAGCGCAACAAGGCGTTCTTCTGGCTGTGGCTGAGCGGGGTGCTGGCCACCTCTTCGGGCAGGGCATCGGGCTGGAACACGATGTCACCGTAGGTTTGCGGGTCTTCTTCCCAGAACTTGGTGCGGAAGAAGGCGCGGGTCAGGCCATCGCCGCCCGTCAGGGTCAGGCCGTCCGGCAGGCGCATGTCGGTGCCGCGCAACAGGCGGTTGCACACGGTAGCGGCAAAGCTGTTGCTCACCGCCGAGGCCTGGATGAAGTGTTCATCGATGCGCCCGTCGGGGTACTGCTGGCGCAACGGCTCGATCAACCGCGGGTCCCAGCAGGCGTGCACCAGGCGGAAGCGCCCGGCGTCGACGAACAGCGGCATCTGGTAGAACCAGTTGACGAAGTCGTGCCAGTCGCCGGGGTGGTGGGCGAACTGGGTCAGGGTTTCATCGATAAGGCGGGCATGGCGTGGCGTGTGCTCGCGCACGTAGGCCTTGCCGCTGCCGGGCAGCGCCGGGGTCACCCAGCCCAGGGCGTTGTACTCGTGGTTGCCCATGATGCACAACGCCTGGCCGGCCTCGACCATGTCGTGGACGATATGCAGCGCCTCGCGAATGCGTGGCCCACGGTCGACGATATCGCCCAGGAACAGCGCCATGCGCCGCGGGTGGCGCCACACGCCGGCCACGCGCTTGTAACCGAGGGCGTCGAGCAGGCGTTCAAGGGTCAGCGCACAACCGTGCACGTCACCGATGATGTCGAAACTTCGCGCCGGATCGAACATCAGTCGTCCCTGCTCCCCAGGCGGCTGCCCCAACCGAGCTTGGTGCGGCAGACCTCGTAGTAGTTGTGGTCCAGCGGGTGGATCAGGCGCAGCTTCTGCGGCTTCTTGCTGACCGTAATGGTGTCGCCGGGGGCGCAGGTGAAGTGGTTCTGGCCGTCACAGGACACTTGTGGGTAGATCTGCAGATCCTTCGACACCACGATCTTCAGCTCGCTGTTGCCGTCGACCACGATCGGCCGGCCCGACAGGGTGTGCGGGTACATCGGCACGATGACGATGGCGTCCAGCTTGGGGTGCATGATCGGGCCGCCGGCCGACAGCGCATAGGCGGTGGAGCCGGTGGGGGTGGCGACGATCAGGCCGTCGGCCTTCTGGCTGCAGACGAACTGGCCGTCGATGTAGATCTCGAACTCGATCATGCGCGTGGACTTGCCCGGGTGCAGCACCACGTCGTTCAGCGCATCGCCCTGGCCGATGGCTTCGTGGTGACGGCGCACTTCGGCCTGCAGCAAGAAGCGGTTTTCCACCAGGTAGTGGCCGTCGAGCACCTCGGCGACTTTTTCTTCCAGTTCGTCGGGGCGGATGTCGGTGAGGAAGCCCAGGTTGCCACGGTTGATGCCCAGCACCGGAATGTTGTGACGGGCCAGGGCGCGGGCAGCGCCCAGCAGGCTGCCGTCGCCGCCGACCACGATGACCAGGTCGCAGACTTCGCCCAGCAGCTTGCGGGTGGAGGTTTGCAGGCCATGCCCGGGCAGTACTTCGGCGATGGTGTCCTCGAGGATCACATGCAGGTGGCGCTCGAGGAGGAATTTTTTCAGTCGGCGAATGGTGTCGAGCACCTGCGAGCTGCCAAGGCGACCGATGATACCGATATTGCGAAATTGCTCCATGGGGCTCCTGCGAGGCTCTGCGGCGGGTGACGATGGGCCGATTATGGGCGAAACCACCGGGTAGCGGCAAACCGGCTATGCTCGCAGGATGACGCCATTCCTCCAGCTTCACGACCTGCCCCGGCAACTGCAGCGCCCCGCCGTGCGCGACCTGGCCTGGGCCATGCTGTCGCCGCCCCTGCTCAGCGCCCCGCCCTGCCCCCAGCGCCACCCGCTGGCGGGCAGCCTGTGGGCGCAGCAGCCGCAGCACCTTGAACAGTGGTTACGGGCGCTGGATGAAGATGACCGGCCATTGCAAGACTGGCTGGCGAAGCTGAGCAGCCGGCGGCTGGGGCATTACTACGAACGCCTGTGGCAATTCGCCCTGGGTCAGGCGCCGGGCATCGAGCTGCTGGCAGCCAACCTGGCGATCCGAGATGCCGGGCGCACGCTGGGCGAACTGGATATGGTGTTGCGCGACCGTGACGGCGTGCACCACTTGGAACTGGCGATCAAGCTGTACCTGGGGCCGGAAGGCGCCGGGCACGACCCGCATGCCTGGCTGGGGCCTGGGTGCCATGACCGGCTGGGGAGCAAGCTTGCGCACCTGGCGGGGCATCAGTTGCCCATGTCGAACGGGGCCCACAGCCGCGAGCTGTTGAACGGGTTGGGGGTTGGCCAGGTACAGGCCCATGTATGGCTGGGGGGCTATCTGTTCTACCCGTGGCCGGGGCATGCCGAGCCACCGACGGGCGCCAACCCGCAGCACTTGCGTGGGCGCTGGGTACGGAGGCGGGACTGGGTCATGGCTGAGGGTGAGCATTGGCAACCATTGCAGCGGCATGCCTGGCTGGCACCGGCGCGGGTCGAGGCTGGTGAATGCTGGGCGGTGGAGCAGTTTGCCGCGTGGTTGCATGTGCTGGAGCGCCAGGCTCCGGCGCAGTTGCTGGTGAGGCTGGAGCAGGAGGTTGATGGTGCCTGGCAGGAGGTGGAGCGGGTGTTTCTGGTGGCTGACAGTTGGCCACATTTGCCTTAGCGCTTATCTTAAGATTTGCGGAGGTTTCAAGATCGAGCGCCGCCCGCGCGGCGCATCGCGGATAAATCCGCTCCTACATTTGTTGCAACGTGCCATGCCTGTCAGGCCATGGTTGTCAGCCGGTTTGCACGACTCAAGTCATGCACCAGGGCAGGCGACCATGGCATAACAGGCTCGGCACGTTGCAACAAATGTAGGAGCGGATTTATCCGCGATGCGCCGCGCAGGCGGCGCTCGATCTCACAAGCACAAAAAATATAAAGCCATACAACCGACCTGATGACGAGGACCGATCATGGTTTCATCCACCCCCGCGACCCACTACGCGCGCCTGTCCATCGCCCTGCATTGGCTGATGCTGGTGCTGCTGGCCGCTGTCTACGCCCTTATCGAACTGCGCGGCCTGTTCCCTAAAGACAGCGTTGAACGCAACCTGATGAAAGACCTGCACTTCATGCTCGGGCTCAGTGTGTTCGTGCTGGTATGGCTGCGCCTGGCCGTGCGCCTGAGCCGCCCGACCCCGCCGATCGTGCCCAAGCCGCCGGCCTGGCAAACCGGGCTTGCGCACCTGATGCACCTGGCGCTGTACTTGCTGATGATCGGCCTGCCGCTGGCCGGCTGGCTGATCCTCAGCGCCGCCGACAAACCGGTGCCGTTCTTCGGCCTGGAACTGCCACACCTGATCGGCCCGGACCCGGACCAGGCCAAGTTCATCAAGGGCTGGCATGAACGGGTTGGCAGCTGGGGTTACTGGCTGATCGGCCTGCACGCGCTGGCCGGGCTGTACCACCACTATGTGCAGCGCGACAACACGCTGCTGCGCATGCTGCCTTACAAGTAACCGCGCCGGCCCTGCAGGCCACCGGTGTGCACGACGATCAGGCGGGTGCCGGGCGCGAACAGCCCGGCCCCTACCTGCTCACGCAAGGCCAGCAGGGCCTTGCCGGTGTACAGGGCTTCGAACGGTACGCCGCTGTGTTGCTCGCACTCGGCGATAAAGGCCAGCAGGTCATCATCGAACTTGCCGAAGCCGCCACGGCAGGCGTCGTGAAGCTGGTAGCCGTGGCCGCCGGCAAAGGCTGCCACCGTCTCGGGTACACCGTGGTCCCGGGGTACGGCCAATGCGCCATGTACGGCATGTGCACCCGCCTCGGCCAGTACCAGGCCGGCCAACGTGGTACCGGTGCCAGCGGCCAGCCACCAGGCGTCGTAATCCGACCAGCCCAGTACCGCGATTTGTGAGCGCGCCTGCTCCATGATCAGGGCACAACCTTGTGCGCCGGCCAGCCCGCCGCCGCCTTCCGGAATGCAGTGCCAGCCGGGATAGCGGGCCTGCCACGGGGTCCAGAAGTCTGGTTCGTTGCGCGCGCGGTAGCCACCATAGCCCAGCCAGTGCAGTTCCATGCCCAATGCCTTCACGTCACGCACAGTGGGTGTGTCCTGGGCGTGACCCCGTAGCAGGCCGGCGGTGGCGAAGCCGAAGCGCTTGCCGGCGGCGGCCAGGGCATGCAGGTGGTTGGAATGGTTGCCACCCAGGCTGATAAGGCCCGGGGCGTTGCTGGTGCTGGCTTGCTGCAGGTGATGGCGCAGCTTGAACCACTTGTTGCCGCTGATCAGTGGGTCGATCAGGTCCAGGCGCAGGATGGCGGCTTTGACCTGGGCTTGTTGCAGCCAAGGCAGGTTCAGGGGTTGCAGAGGGGCTTGGGGGAGGTCGAATACATGCATGGATCGCAGTTTACAGGGAAATCCTGGGGGCGCTTCGCACCCCTTTCGCGACACAAGGCCGCTCCCACAGGACCGCATAACCTTTATGCCTAGCGCGGTCCCTGTGGGAGCGGCCTTGTGTCGCGAAAGGGCCGCGCAGCGGCCCCGGCAATCTCAGAGTTCAGCCGCCAATCTTGAGCCTTGGTTGATCGCCCGCTTGGCATCCAGCTCAGCCGCCACATCTGCGCCACCAATCAGGTGCACCGATTGACCCGCTGCCACCAACCCGTCCTGCAATTCACGCAGCGGATCCTGTCCGGCGCAGATCACCACGTTGTCCACCGGCAACACCTGCGGCTCGCCATCCGCCACACGAATGTGCAGGCCGGCATCGTCGATACCCAGGTACTCAACGCTATTGAGCATTTGCACCCGCTTGTTCTTCAGCCCGGTGCGGTGAATCCAGCCGGTAGTCTTGCCCAGGCCATCACCCACCTTGGACTTCTTGCGCTGCAACAGGTACACCTGCCGCGCCGGGGCAAGCGGCTCAGCCTTGACCCCGGCCACACCACCGCGTGCTTCCAGGTGGGTATCGATGCCCCATTCTTTCCAGAACGCTTCACGGTCCTGGCTGGTGGCCACCCCCTGATGCACCAGGTACTCGGACACATCGAAGCCGATGCCACCCGCGCCAATCACCGCAACCGATTGGCCCACCGGCTTGCGCTCAAGCAGTACGTCGAGATAGCTGAGCACCTTGGCATGTTCGACACCGGGAATGGCCGGGGTACGTGGGGCAATACCGGTGGCCAGGATGATGTCGTCGTAGCCACCGTCCACCAATGCCTGCACATCGACACGGGTATCCAGGCGCAGGTCCACGCCCGTGCTTTTCACCTTGTTGCGGAAGTAGCGCAGGGTTTCAAAGAACTCCTCCTTGCCCGGCACCCGCTTGGCGACGTTGAACTGCCCGCCAATGTCGCTGGCGGCATCGAACAGGGTGACCGCGTGGCCACGCTCAGCCGCCACGGTGGCCGCTGCCAGGCCCGCCGGGCCGGCCCCCACCACGGCAATGCGCTTCACGGCCCGTACAGGCAGGTAATTGAGCTCGGTTTCGTGGCAAGCACGGGGGTTGACCAAGCAACTGGTCAGCTTGCCACCGAAGGTGTGGTCCAGGCAGGCCTGGTTGCAGCCGATGCAGGTGTTGATCTCGTCGGCACGCCCGGCTGCCGCCTTGTTGACGAAATCCGGGTCGGCCAGGAATGGCCGGGCCATCGAGACCATGTCGGCATCGCCCTCGGCCAATACGGCCTCGGCCACCTCCGGGGTATTGATACGGTTGGTGGTGATCAGCGGAATGCTCACCACGCCACGCAGCTTGGCGGTGACCTTGCTGAAGGCTGCACGCGGCACCTTGGTGGCGATGGTCGGGATACGCGCTTCGTGCCAGCCGATGCCGGTGTTGATCAAGGTCGCGCCAGCCTGCTCGATGGCCTTGGCCAATAGCTCGATCTCGTCCCAGGTACTGCCACCTTCCACCAGGTCGAGCATCGACAGGCGGAAGATGATGATGAAGTTCGGCCCTACCGCACCACGCACCCGGCTGACGATGTCCACCGCCAGGCGCATACGGTTTTCATAACTACCGCCCCAACGGTCGGTACGGTGGTTGGTATGGGCAGCGAGGAACTGGTTGATGAAGTAGCCTTCCGAACCCATGATCTCGACGCCGTCGTAACCGGCACGCTGGGCCAGCACCGCGCAGTTGACGAAGTCGGCAATCTGCTTCTCGATGCCCGCCTCATCCAGCTCTTTGGGCTTGAACGGGTTGATCGGCGCCTGGATCGCACTGGGTGCCACTTGCCGTGGGCTGTAGGCATAGCGCCCGGCATGCAGGATCTGCAGGCAGATCTTGCCACCCGCGGCATGTACCGCATCGGTGACGATACGGTGCTTGTCGGCCTCCTCCTCGGTGCTGAGCTTGGCCGCACCGGAATACACCCCGCCTTCATCGTTGGGCGCAATGCCGCCCGTTACCATCAGGCCAACGCCACCACGGGCGCGCTCGGCAAAGTACGCCGCCATTCGCTCGAAACCGCCGGGGCGCTCTTCGAGGCCGGTGTGCATCGAGCCCATCAGGGTGCGGTTGCGCAAGGTGGTGAAGCCCAGGTCCAGCGGGGCAAGCAGGTGCGGGTAGCGGTCGGCGGCCATGGAAAGGTCCCCTGGTGGCGTGATCACGGTATGCAGGCACCTCACCGGTCAGCGGGGCCTGTCGTTTGTCTGTCAGCGACATTAAACAGCCGTTTGAATTGACTCAATGATTGAAACTGACAAGTTAATGATCAAAACAAACAGGAAGACCTCACGCTATGTCATGAATTGTAAAAATATTTTCATGAGCGTATTGAAAACGTAAATCAATTGTAAATAATTCTCATCCGATAATAACTACCAATTGGATGCTGCCTTCATGGTCAAAACCCGCCTCACCCGGCTGTCTCCCCTGTCGCTGCACCTGTGCCTCGGCGTCGCCGCTGCACTGCCAACCGGCGTACTGCGCGCCGAAACACTGGACCCGACGACACAGGAGGCTGCCAAGGATGGCGGCAAACACGTATCCCCCCCCATGGAGCTGTCAGCCACCAACGTCGAAAGCCAATGGCTGGGCGCCAGCACGGAAAACACCGGCAGCTATGCGCCGGGCACCACCACCATGGGCGGCAAGGGGCCGCAGAAACTGCGCGAAATTCCGCAATCGGTAACCGTCATCACCGATCAGCGCTTGCAGGACCAGCAACTGCGCAACATGGACCAGGTGATGAACCAGATGACCGGTGTTACCCGCAAGGAGGCATGGGCCAAGAACACCTATGTGTCCCGTGGCTTCGAAATCAACGATGTGCGCTATGAAGGTGGCGCCACGTCGAGCATGCTCGACAGCAGCCGCTACGAAGACCTTGCCCAGTTCGACAGCGTCGGCCTGTTGCGCGGTGCCGACGGTTTGTACGGTGCAGGTGAACCGGGCGGCGTGATCAACTTCAGCTACAAGCGCCCGTTGGCAGTGCCACAGGTCAAGACCTTGACCTCGGCCGGCAGCTGGGACAACTACCGTGGCGAATTCGATGTAACCGGCCCTTTGGCAATGGATGGGCGCCTGCGCGGGCGCTATGTAGGCGTGCTGGAAGACAAACACAACTTCGTCGACTACGACCACAAGAAACGCAACCTCAATTATGTGTCGTTCGAGTTCGATGCCAGCGACGACACCCTGCTGTTCTTCGGTGCCAGCCACCAGCGTGACGACCTCAATGGCGTGCGCAACACCCTGGGCCGCTTCTCTGACGGCAGCGATCTGGGCCTGTCGCGCAGCACCAACCTGACCACGCCCTGGAGCTGGAACGATATCGAGAACACCACGGTGTTCGCCCGCCTCGACCAGCAACTGAGCGACAACTGGAAAGCCGTGGCCAACGTGCGCCACAACATCAACCGCAACGCGCAGAATGTGGTGGAGCTGGAAAACCCCATCGACCCGGCCACTGGCACCGGGGGCTCGTGGTGGAACAACCAGCATGATTTCAAAACCACCAACACCACCCTGGACCTGAACCTGCAAGGTTCGTTCGACGCGTTCGGCCACATGCACGACCTGACCGTGGGGGTGGACGGCAGCAAGCTCAAGAGCCGTGGCGGCAGCTACTGGAACTTCCTTTACGACGACCTGATCTTCTCGCCAACCCTGCCGGACCGCTTCCCCACGGCCGAGAATTTCCCGGACACCAGCACCGATGTGCGCAAGGCAGGCGCCTACACCTCGCTGCGCATCCGCCCGGTGGACAACCTGTCGCTGATCATCGGTGGCCGCTACACGCTCATGGAAGACACCGAGTATGTCGGTGCCAATGGTCAGAAGCTCAACTCTATCGATGAGGACCGCCAGTTCGTGCCGTACTACGGCATCGTCTACGACCTCAGCGAAACCACCAGCCTGTATGCCAGCCACGCTGAAATCTACAAGTCGCAGGCTACCCTGCTGCAAGGCCCACCACCGGGCAGCAAGGCCCTGGAGCCGTTGACCGGCACCAACTACGAGGTCGGCATCAAGCAGGAGCTGGCTGACGGCAAGCTGCTGGCCAGCTTTGCCTTGTACCGTATCGAGAAGAAGGGCGAAGGCCAGATCGATCCCGACTACCCACGTCAGTGGGGGTCTGTCACCTCATGCTGCTATGTCGGCAATGGCTACCAGCTGAGCCAGGGCTTCGAACTTGAGCTGAACGGCGAAGTGCTGCCAGGGCTGCAAGTGGCGTTGGGCTATACCTACAACGCCAACGAGAACAAGCGCAAAGGCGATGCCCGCTTCAGCACCCATACCCCGCGCCACCTGTTCAAACTGTGGACCGACTACCGCTTCCAGCGCCTGCCGGCACTGAGCCTTGGCGCCGGGGTGATCGCCCAGAGCGAGCACAGTGAATCGGGCACCGTGGTGCCTTTGGGCGGTAGCGAATCGCTGGACTACTCCTTCGTGGAAAGCGGCTACGCCATCTACTCGGCACGTGCCGCGTATGATCTGGACGAACACTGGACCCTGGCCCTGAACGCCAACAACCTGTTCGACAAGACCTACTACAGCACCGTGTCTTCCACCGGCTATGGCAACCTGTATGGCGAGCCGCGCAGCTTCCTGGTCAGCCTGAGCGGCAAGTTCTGATGCCGCCGCCGGGGCCGTTTGCGGCCCCGGTACAACCAAATCGCACAATTGACCTTCCGCTGGGCGCCGGTTTGCTCGTACCCTTGTCACAGTTTCAACTGGATAGACACGGTCAATGCGAAAACTGCTTGCTGGCGCCCTGGCGCTGGTCTTCCTCGCCGCCCTCTTTGGTTATGGCTTCTGGACCCAACAGCGTCCGGAAGGCCACTACCTGTCCGACCTGCGCATCGAGCTGGCACTGAACCACGGCGTGCCAGGCGAACACGGCAACCTGCTGGGCGTCGAGCCGCTGCTGTACCCGGGTGACTACCAGAACCTGCAGCGCCTGCACCGCAAGCTCGCGGCTTACCTTGAGCAGGCTCGCGCACAAGGACTGATAAGCCCGCGCACGGTAGTGGTGCTGCCGGAGCACATCGGCACCTGGCTGTGGGCGCGCGGTGAGAAAAACGAACTGTATCAGGTGACCCAGAGCCGCGAGGCCCTGCAATGGCTGGAGCTGAGCAACCCGCTGCGCTACGGCCTGGCCATGCTCGGCGCCGACGGCGATGACTGGCGCGCCGATGCGCACTTGCGCATGAAGGCCGAGCAAATGGCCGCAGACTATCAGCAGTTGTTCGGCGGCCTGGCCAAGGAATTCGGCGTTACCCTGGTGGCCGGCTCCATCGTGCTGCCTGCACCCTACGTGAAACAGGGCGTGCTGCACGCCGGTAGTGGCCCGCTGTTCAATAGCAGCATGGTGTTTGCTGGCGATGGCTCGCTACTGGGCGAGCCACAACACCAGCAGTTCCCTGACAGCGAAATGCGCCGCTACGTCCACAATGGCCGCAAGCACCCGTTGCAGGTCGTGCAAACGCCTGCCGGGCGGCTGGGTGTGCTGATAGGCAGTGACAGCTGGTACCCGGAAAACCATCGGCAACTGGCACAACAAGCGGTACAACTGGTCGCCAACCCGGTGTTTCTCAGCGGCAAGAGCAGCTGGGAAGCGCCATGGCGCGGCAACCGCCACCAGCACGCCACCGCCGGGCTGCCCCTGCAGCGCGGCGAAGTCAGCGAACAGACCGCCTGGCAACGCCTGACCGAGGCGGCCGGGGCCAGTGTCAGCAGCATGAGCGTGTTCATGCGTGGGCAGTTCTGGGAGCAAGGCAGTGATGGCCAAGGCTTCGCCCACCAGGCGGGTGAGTTGCTGGTGGGCACCCCAAGCCCGGGTGCCCGCCTGCTGAACCTGTGGCTGTAACACCATGGCCCGCCCCCGCGTGCGCCTGGGCGACTTGTCGGTTGGCTTTGTTCAACCGCTGAGCGAGGCCCTGCGCGAACTTGGCCACGCCCCCGAACCGCTGCTGCTGCGCTATGGCCTGGATGGGCCGCGCCTGGCTGAAGCCGGCGCGCGCTTGTCGATCCCCCGCTACATGCACCTTGGCCACGCCGCCATCGAACTGTGCGGCGAGCCCGCCCTGGGCCTGCACATGGGGCGCCTGAGCCGCCTGGCTCATGCCGGCCTGGCCGGGGTCACCGCCGCCCAGGCCCCTACCCTTGGCGAGGCAGCGCGCACCCTGCTGCACTTCGAACCGCTGTACGCGGCCAACTACCGTGGCCACTCCAGCTTTCACGAAGACGCCCAGGGCGCCTGGCTGCGCTTCTACTCCATCAGCCCCTATAACGCCTACAACCGCTTTGTGGTCGACTCGCTGCTCGCGGGTTGGCTAGCCCAGCTAGCCGACCTTGCAGGCACCTCGGTGCAGGCCGAACGCCTGGACATCGAATTTGCCGCACCCGCGTATGCCGCACGCTACCAACCGCTTTGCAGCACACCCGTGCAGTTCGCCGCCGACGGCAACCGCCTGCGCCTGAGCCGCGCCACGCTGCAACTGGCCAACCCCAGGCATTGCCCGAGCACCTGGCAGCACCTGCTGCAGCTGTGTGAAGCAGAAATGCTGCAGCGCACGCGGGTGCGCAGCCTGGGTGAGCGCATCACCCACCTGCTGGGCCCGCTGCTCAATGGCGGCCGTGAGCCCGACCTGGAAGAAGTGGCCCTGCACCTGCAGCTGCCAACCTGGACACTGCGCCGCAAGCTGGCCGAGGAAGGCACACGCTTTCGTGACTTGCTCAATGAAACACGGCGCGACCTGGCCGAGACCTATATCCGCGATACAGCGCTGGCCTTTGGCGAGATTGCCTATCTGTTGGGGTTTGCATCGGCCGAGGCCTTCCAGCGCGCGTTCAAGCGCTGGACGGGCCTTACACCGGGAGAGTTCCGCCGCAGCCAGCGGCGGGTGGGCTAAAGCTCGGTGGCGTCGTCAGCCGGTTCCGGGGTGTCCAGTTCGTAAGCCTGGGTTTCGAGTAGTTCTTCCTGGTATTCATCCATAGCCCTGCGTCCTCTTTACTCATTATGTCTTCGTCGGTGTCGCCTTCAACCTAAGCAGGTGAGGTGAAGGAATGATGACAAGCGTATGAGTGGTAAACGTAGCAGGTGTTCAGGAAGTTATCGCAGGGCTTCTGTAACAGGGGATGTGTCTAACCTGTACCGGCCCTATCGCCGGCAAGCCAGCTCCCACAGGTTGATCACAGTTTTCGAAATCTGTGCTGTACCTGTGGGAGCTGGCTTGCCGGCGATAGGCCGGTACAGGCGCCCATTAAAGAGAGGGTGACGCCGCTTCGGCAGGCTGCGCATCCTGCTGCACCTGAATCGGCGCAGCCTCTACCGGCGGTGCCACCGGCTGCGAGCCCTGGCTGTCATTCACCACTGGCGCTGCCACCGCCTCATTGGCCGGGGCAACGGCCGCTGGCGCGGGCGCAACCTCAGTCGCCGGTGCGGGTGTCGGGGCCACAGGGTTAGCGGCGGCCTGTTCCGGCAGCCCCAGATCAACTGCGGGCTTTTCGACCTTGGGCGCCTCAGCCTTTGCCTTGGCAACTTTTTTCGGCTTGGGCAGGTAACTCTCCACCAGGGCGAAGTAGCGGTCATAGAACTGCGCGGCCGTTACCGTCTCGCTGGCCACTTTGACCATTGAATCGTCACTGGAGCCAATCGGCATCGACACCGAACCCAGCACGCCCACCCCCAGGCTGGCAGAGGTGTTGGATTTTTTCAGCGCATAACGGTCCTGCAGCGCGTTGGCGAACATGGTCGAGCGCTGCTCGTCGCTCACATCCGGTGCACAGGTAACGTTGAAGCTGATTTGCAGGTGGTTCTCGCTGTTCTGCTGGAAGCTTTTGTTACCCACCACCTGGTTGGCGCCACTGCTGGTGATGATGTACCCCTGGCTGAGCAAGGCACGCCGCGCGGCCTCGCAAGAGCCGGCATCGCTCACAGGGAAGCTGCGCGAGAAGGTGCCCGAGTCGTCGAAGTTCTCGTGCTCGTAGATGGCGGCCTTTTTCGAGGAACAACCGGTCACGCCCGCCAGCACCAGGGCCAGCCCGAGCGCACCAAAGACGGAAGATCTGGTCATTGCGAATTCCGGGTATGTCGAGAAGGTGCCTATTGTGCAACACAGCAGGCAGGCACAGGAACCACTGGTCGGTGACGAACCTGTCAGGTTGGTGTAAATGTGGGTAAAGGCCGGGAATGCTTGCCCGCAGAAACGAAAAAAGCGACCCGAAGGTCGCTTTTTTGTGCTTCAAGGCGTTCAAGGGGCCTTGAGGCGAAGATGGCGCAGCGGACGGGACTCGAACCCGCGACCCCCGGCGTGACAGGCCGGTATTCTAACCGACTGAACTACCGCTGCGTATCATTCAGGCTTGCGCCCGATTGAAACCTGGGTCTACCCTTCCGGCGCATTGGCCTCAGGACAGGCACAAAAAAAGCGATAACATGATCGCTTCTCTTGTGTTGCTTCAAGGTGTTCTAGGGACCTTGAAGCGAAGATGGCGCAGCGGACGGGACTCGAACCCGCGACCCCCGGCGTGACAGGCCGGTATTCTAACCGACTGAACTACCGCTGCGTATCGTTCAGGCTTGCGCCTGATTGAAACTGGGATCAGCCCAAGGTTTTTGCCTTGTGACTTCAGACCGGTGCCAGGCACCCATCTGTTACTGAAAAATGGCGCAGCGGACGGGACTCGAACCCGCGACCCCCGGCGTGACAGGCCGGTATTCTAACCGACTGAACTACCGCTGCGCAGTGCGTTCCTCTCTGGCTCTCGGTTTCTTGCGAAACCTGAAGCGTCAGGAACATCTCAGGAAGTGGTGGGTGATGACGGGATCGAACCGCCGACCCTCTGCTTGTAAGGCAGATGCTCTCCCGGCTGAGCTAATCACCCTCGCGATGTTGCTTGTTGCGTTTGCTTCGCTGAGGCCGCGAAATTTACGCAGGTGGCGAAGCTAAGTCAATAGCCCCATTGAATTTTTTTCAAAAAAGGTAAAAACAGAAAAGGGACCTTTCGGTCCCCGTTCCTATAACGCCGGTCTCAGGTGTAGATCATCTTGCGGGTCATGCCGCCATCGACCACAAACTCCTGGCCAGTCACGAACGCCGCCTGGCGCGACAGCAGCCAGGCAACCATGGCTGCCACATCTTCCACCGTCCCTACCCTGCCCGTCGGGTGCTGGGCATGGTCGGCTTCGGTCAGCGGTTCGGCACGGCGCTGCGACGGGTCGCGGGCATCGATCCAGCCCGGGCTCACCGCATTGACGCGAATCTCCGGGCCCAGGCTCATCGCCAGGGCATGGGTCAAGGCCACCAGGCCACCCTTGCTCGCGGCGTAGGCCTCGGTATCGGGCTCGGACTGCCGCGCCCGGGTAGAGGTGAGGTTGACGATTGCCCCATTGTGCGCACGCAAGTACGGCGCGCAATGCTTGGCCAGCAGCATCGGCCCGTTGAGGTTGACCGCCAGTACCCGATTCCACTGCGCCAGGCTCAGGCTTTCCAGCGTCTGGTTGTGCGGATTGGCAATCGCCGCATTGCACACCAACGCGTCCAGCCGACCAAACTGCCCTAACACCTCGGACACTCCGGCACTGACCTGAGCCTCGTCGGCAACGTCCATGGTGATGAACCAGGCGTTGTCACCCAGGGCCTTGGCCACCTTTGCACCGCGCTGGCGGTCAAGGTCGCTGAGTACCACCTGCCAACCTTCGCAGATCAGCCAGGCGGCAATGCCCAGGCCGATGCCGCGCGCGGCACCGGTTACCAGGGCTACCCGGCCGTTGTGGCCTGGCACACTGCCGCCGATTTCGATCACAGTGCCGCCAGCCCGCGTGCCAAGTCTGCCTGCAGGTCGGCCACGTCTTCCAGGCCCACGGCAACGCGGATCAGGCTGTCGCGGATGCCTGCAGCTTCGCGCTCCTGCGGCGACAGGCGGCCGTGGGAGGTGGTGGCCGGATGGGCGATGGTGGTCTTGCTGTCCCCCAGGTTGGTGGTGATGGAAATCACCCGGGTCGCATCGATGAAGCGCCAGGCGCCCTCTTTGCCGCCCTTGACCTCGAAGCTGACCACCGCACCAAAGCCACTCATCTGACGCTTGGCCAGTGCGTGCTGCGGGTGGCTAGGCAGGCCGGCGTAATGCACCTTCTCCACGCCATCCTGCTGCTCCAGCCATTCGGCCAGGGCCTGGGCGCTTTCACAGTGCGCACGCATACGCAGGCGCAGCGTTTCCAGGCCCTTGGTGAAGATCCAGGCGTTGAACGGGCTGAGGGTCGGGCCTGCGGTCCGCAGGAAGCCCACCACTTCCTTCATCTGCTCGGCACGGCCGGCAACCACGCCGCCCATGCAACGGCCCTGGCCGTCGATGAACTTGGTGGCCGAGTGGAACACGATGTCGGCACCCAGCTTCAGCGGCTGCTGCAGCGCGGGGGTGCTGAAGCAGTTGTCCACCACCAGCATGGCACCGTGGGCATGGGCGATTTCGCTAAGCGCGGTGATGTCGACCAGCTCGGCCAGCGGGTTGGACGGCGACTCGACGATCAGCAGCTTGGTGTTGGCCTTGATGGCCTTTTCCCAGCCAGCAAGGTCGACCAGTGGCACGTAGTCCACCTGCACACCAAAGCGCTTGAAGTACTTCTCGAACAGGCTGATGGTCGAGCCGAATACGCTCTGCGACACCAGCACATGGTCACCGGCGCTGCACAGCGACATCACCACGGCCAGGATCGCCGCCATGCCGGTGGACGTGCCCACGGCCTGCTCGGCACCTTCCATCGCCGCCAGGCGCTCCTCGAAGGCACGTACCGACGGGTTGGTGTAGCGCGAGTAAACGTTACCCGGCGTTTCGCCGGCAAAGCGCGCAGCAGCATCGGCCGCCGTGCGGAACACGTAGCTGGAGGTCAGGAACAGCGCTTCGCTGTGCTCGCCCTCGGGTGTACGGTGTTGACCGGCGCGCACCGCCAGGGTGTCGAAACCGACACCCTCGAGGTCGCTGTCCAGTCGCCCGGCATCCCATTGATCCGTCATGCCGTCGCTCCCTGAATCAGTTGTTGTAGAGGTCGATGATCGCGCTGACGGCCTGGTTCTTGACCTTGGCCAGGTCATTACGGGCCTGCTCGATGCGGTCGAGGTAGGCCGCGTCGATATCGCCGGTGACGTATTCACCGTTGAATACCGCGCAATCGAAGTGATCGATCTTGATCTTGCCGCCACCGACCGAATCGATCAGGTCAGGCAGGTCCTGGTAGACCAGCCAGTCGGCGCCAATCAACTCGGCCACTTGTTCGGTGGTACGGTTGTGGGCGATCAGCTCGTGAACACTCGGCATGTCGATGCCGTAGACGTTGGGGTAGCGCACTGCAGGGGCTGCAGAGCAGAAGTAGACATTCTTGGCACCGGCTTCGCGGGCCATCTGGATGATCTGCTTGCAGGTGGTGCCGCGCACGATCGAGTCGTCCACCAGCATCACGTTCTTGCCGCGGAATTCCAGCTCGATGGCGTTGAGCTTCTGGCGCACCGACTTCTTGCGCGCAGCCTGGCCAGGCATGATGAAGGTACGGCCGATGTAACGGTTCTTGACGAAACCTTCGCGGAACTTGACGCCCAGACGGTTGGCAAGCTCCAGCGCGGCGGTGCGGCTGGTGTCCGGAATCGGGATGACCACGTCGATATCGTGCTCAGGGCGCTCACGCATGATCTTGTCGGCCAGCTTTTCACCCATGCGCAGACGGGCCTTGTACACCGAGATACCGTCGATGATCGAATCCGGGCGGGCCAGGTAGACATGTTCGAAGATGCACGGCTGCAGGGTCGGCGCTTCGGCGCACTGCTTGGTGAACAGCTGGCCGCCTTCGGTGATGTACACCGCTTCGCCCGGTGCCAGGTCGCGGATCAGGGTAAAGCCGAGCACGTCCAGGGCCACGCTTTCCGAGGCGATCATGTATTCCACGCCTTCGTCGGTGTGACGCTGGCCGAATACCACCGGGCGGATGCCATGGGGGTCGCGGAAGCCGACGATACCGTAGCCGGTGATCATCGCCACCACGGCATAACCGCCGACACAGCGGCTGTGCACGTGGGAAACCGCAGCAAACACGTCTTCTTCGGTCGGTTGCAGCTTGCCGCGTACCGCCAGCTCATGGGCGAAGACGTTCAGCAGCACTTCCGAGTCGGAGTTGGTGTTGACGTGGCGCAGGTCAGACTCGTAGATCTCCTTGGCCAGCTGCTCGACGTTGGTCAGGTTGCCGTTGTGTGCCAGGGTGATGCCGTACGGCGAGTTGACGTAGAACGGCTGGGCCTCGGCCGAGGTCGAGCTGCCCGCTGTCGGGTAGCGCACGTGGCCAATGCCTATGCTGCCCACCAGGCGCTGCATGTGGCGCTGCTGGAACACATCGCGCACCAGGCCATTATCCTTGCGCAGGAACAACCGGCCGTCATGGCTGGTCACGATACCGGCAGCGTCCTGGCCGCGGTGCTGGAGGACCGTAAGCGCGTCATACAGCGCCTGATTGACGTTCGACTTACCGACGATACCGACGATGCCACACATGCGACGCAACCCCTACTTTGACGAAACTTGAGTGAATAGCGCTCAGGGCTTGGACGGCCCGAGCAACTGTTCCTTGAACGGAAGATCAGCCGGAGCGCTGATCAACCCACTGGGCGACCACTGGCCGGTGAAACCCAGAATCAGGTTTTTCGACCAGTCGGCGACCAAGAGAAATTGTGGTATCAGGCGTGATTCCTGCCACCAGGTGTCTTGTTGAACCGGCCCCAGGCTGATCAGGCCTATGGCCACCACTACCAGCAAGGCCCCGCGCGCGGCACCAAAGGCCATGCCCAGGAAACGATCGGTGCCGGACAGCCCGGTTACACGGATCAGCTCGCCGACCAGGAAGTTGACCATGGCCCCCACCAGCAAGGTGGCGACGAAAAGAATGGCGCAGCCCGCGATGACGCGCATGGAGGGCGTCTGGATATAACTTTCAAGATACACCGAGAGCGAACCGCCGAACATCCAGGCAACCGCACCGGCAATGATCCAGATGAGCAAGGACAAGGCTTCCTTGACGAAGCCGCGCTTGAGACTGATCAGTGTGGAGACGGCGATGATCGCGATGATCGCCCAATCAACCAAGGTAAATGCCACGGTGCTGCCTGCAGACGTTTGAGGCGGCGCATTTTACCAGAGCAGCGGGGGGTTGGGTAAGCGGAATGTCAGGTGGATTGGTGTTGGATTCATCGCCGGCAAGCCAGCTCCCACAGGGATCGCACACGCTTTGAAGCTTTGCACATGACAGTTGCCTTCACAGGACTGCACATGAATCAAAGTTGATGCGATAAAGGTGGGAGCTGGCTTGCCGGCGATGGGCGGCAAAGCCGCCCCGGCTTTATCAGCTGCGCTCAGGCTGGAAGCGCACCACAAAACCCTTGAGGCTGTTCTGGCGGTTGATGGCATCACGCGTGCGCTCGGCTTCGGCCCGCTCGATCAACGGCCCCACGTATACCCGGTTCATCCCACCTGCCGAGCGGATGTAGGCGTTGTAGCCCTGGCTACGCAGGGTTTGCTGCAACTTTTCAGCGCCAGCGCGGTTGGACAGGCTGGCCAACTGGATCGACCAACTGACCGGCAGGCCATTGACGTCGATCTTCGAGGGCGCAGCCGGTTTTGCCACAGCTGCGGTCGGCGCAGGCGTAGCCACAGGTTTCGGCTCGACCTTGGGCGCTGGCGCCTGCGGCTTGGCCGGCTGAACCTGCGCCTGGGTCTGCGGCGATGGCGTGATCGGCTGGCTGGGCGTGCTCGCGGGTGCCGTGGACTCGTCAACCACCACGGGGGGGTGCTGAGGCTCTTCCGGGATGGCCTGTGGCTCCGGCACGGCAACCGGCTCCACCTTCACCTCGGGCAGGCTGGGCATCGCCGGCGCCTGCGGGGCTTCGACATGCACCTGGCGCATCTCGTCCTCGCGGGTGAACAGCATCGGCAGGAAAATCACCGCCAACGCCACCAGCACCAGCGCACCCACCATGCGCTGTTTCATCCCTTTATCCAGCACTGCCATCTACTTCACCCTCCTGGGTGTGCCGCTGCAGCCATTCCAGCGCCTGGGCGACACAGAAAAACGAACCGAACAGCAGGATCTGGTCATCCGCCGTCGCCTGCGCGCATTGCCCCTCAAGGGCCGCGTCGACGCTGGCATAAGACTTCACCGCAGCGCCGAGGTTCGTCAAGGCCGTGGCCAGTTCTGCAGCCGGGCGGCTACGTGGGGTATCCAACGGCGCCACGGCCCAGTCATCGACCAAGCCCTTCAGCGGCGCGACAACGCCGCCCAGGTCCTTGTCGGCGAGCAGGCCGAACACTGCCAGACGGCGCCCCTTGAGCGGGCGAGCCGCCAGCCGACGGGCCAGATACTCCGCTGCATGGGGGTTATGACCCACATCCAGCAGCAGTTCTACCGACTTGCCCTGCCACTGCAGCACACGACGGTCGAGACGGCCGGTGATGCGGGTCGCCAGCAACGCCTGGCGCACCTGCCCTGCATCCCAGGGCAGGCCCATCAGCAGGTAGGCCTGCAGGGCCAGCGTGGCGTTCTCCATGGGCAGATCGAGCAATGGCAAGTCACGCAACTCTACCTGCGCGCCATCTGCTGCGGTACCCCGCCAGCTCCACGCGCTATCGGTAGTGGCCAGGTCGAAATCACGACCGCGCAGGAACAGGGGCGCAGCCAATTCGGCGGCCTTGTCCAGCAACGGCTGTGGCGGATCCAGGTCGCCGCACAGAGCCGGCTTGCACGGGCGGAAGATGCCGGCCTTTTCGAAAGCCACCAACTCACGGGTATCACCCAGGTAGTCGACATGGTCGACACCGATGCTGGTCACCAGGGCCAGGTCGGCATCCACCACGTTCACGGTGTCCAGGCGGCCACCAAGGCCCACTTCCAGCACCACGGCATCCAGTTGCGACTGGTAGAACAACCAGAACGCAGCCAGCGTGCCCATCTCGAAGTAGGTCAGGGAAATATCGCCCCGCGCCGCCTCGACGGCGGCGAAGGCGTCACACAGGCGCTCATCGCTGGCCTCTTGACCATCGATCAGCACCCGCTCGTTGTAACGCAACAGGTGCGGCGAGCTGTACACGCCGACCTTGAGCCCCTGGGCACGCAGCAGCGAGGCCACGAAGGCGCAGGTGGAGCCCTTGCCGTTAGTGCCGGTTACCGTCACCACGCGTGGCGCCAGCTTGCCCAGCGCCAGCCGGGCAAGCACCTTCTGCGACCGCTCCAGGCCCATGTCGATGGCCGAGGGGTGCAACTGCTCAAGGTAGGCGAGCCACTCGCCCAGGGATCGTTGTTTCATCACGCGACGGCTGCCGCCTCACGCGCTTGCTCCGGGGTTTCCTGGCCGGTCATCTGCGCCAGCAGGCGGGCCAGACGCGGGCGCAGTTCGCCACGGGAGATGATCAGGTCGATGGCACCGTGCTCCAGCAGGAACTCGCTGCGCTGGAAGCCTTCTGGCAGCTTTTCGCGTACGGTCTGCTCAATCACGCGTGGGCCGGCGAAGCCGATCAGGGCTTTTGGCTCACCGACAATGACGTCGCCGAGCATCGCAAGGCTGGCGGAAACGCCGCCGTACACCGGGTCGGTCAGTACCGAGATGAACGGGATGCCTTCTTCGCGCAGGCGCGCCAGCACGGCCGAGGTCTTGGCCATCTGCATCAGCGAGATCAGCGCTTCTTGCATACGTGCACCGCCCGAAGCGGAGAAGCAGACCATCGGGCAGCGGTGCTCCAGGGCGTAGTTGGCCGCACGCACGAAGCGTTCGCCGACGATGGCACCCATGGAACCGCCCATGAACGAGAACTCGAAGGCGCTGACCACGATCGGCATGCCCATCAGGGTGCCGCTCATGGAGATCAGGGCGTCTTTTTCGCCGGTTTGCTTCTGGGCGCCGACCAGGCGGTCCTTGTACTTCTTGCCGTCACGGAACTTCAGGCGGTCGACCGGCTCCAGCTCGGCACCCAGTTCGGCACGGCCTTCGGCGTCGAGGAAGATGTCGATGCGCGCACGTGCGCCGATGCGCATGTGGTGGTTGCACTTGGGGCAGACATCCAGGGTCTTTTCCAGCTCCGGACGATACAGCACGGCCTCGCAAGCCGGGCACTTGTGCCACAGGCCTTCAGGCACCGAGCTCTTCTTCACCTCGGAACGCATGATCGAAGGGATCAGTTTGTCGACTAACCAGTTGCTCATGCTTTCTTTCTCCAGTATTGGCAGGCGGGGGCCGGTGTCGCCGGCCCTGCCCTGCCCTTGAGCTCAAAATCTTTTATCAAACGATGGTGGACCGGCCGCCGGGGCTTCCAGCGCACCGCTCCACCGCTAATGTGTTGTTCTGCCACCTGTGCAGGCAGCTGCCCAGCAGGGCTGCGAAAGCTATGGACGATGGCGCGCAGCCAGCCGTCACATCTGCCATCACGCCTGTTTAACGGCCCGCATGAACGCCTCGATCTTCGCGGCATCCTTGATGCCCTTGGCCTGCTCGACGCCACCGCTGACATCCACCGCGTAAGGCCGCACCTGGGCAATGGCCTGGCCGACGTTATCGGCCGACAGCCCGCCCGCCAGGATGATCGGTTTGCTCAGGCGCTCCGGCACCAGAGACCAGTCGAACGCCTCTCCGGTTCCCCCCGGCACACCCGCCACGTAGGTATCCAGCAAAATACCGCGCGCCCCCGAGTACCGCTGGCACGCCGCCTCCAGGTCGTCACCCGGACGAACACGCAGGGCCTTGATCCAGGGGCGGTGGTAGCCTTCGCAGTCCTGTGGCGTTTCGTCGCCGTGGAACTGTAGCAGGTCCAGCGGAACCACTTCGAGGATCTCGTTCAGCTCGCAACGCGAGGCGTTGACGAACAGCCCGACCGTGGTCACAAACGGCGGCAGTTCGGCAATGATCGCACGCGCCTGGCGCACGTCCACGGCGCGAGGGCTCTTGGCATAGAAGACGAAACCGATGGCATCGGCACCCGCTTCGGCAGCGGCCAGTGCGTCTTCGATACGGGTGATCCCACAGATCTTGCTGCGAACATTGCTCATGGACAGCGAACCTTGGTTATTCCGGTGAAAGGCCGGATGTTAGCAAATGACTTTTCGCCCGTCAGTCTGCCAACGCCTCATAGCCGGTCAAAAAGTGTGGGCCGATGTAACGCTGGGGCAGTGCATATTCCTCGGGGTACTCGACCTGCACCAGGTACAGCCCGTATGGATGGGCCGTGACCCCGGCTTCACGGCGGTCGCGCCCTTCCAGCACTTCACGCGCCCAGGTAACAGGGCGCTCGCCGGCACCGATGGCCATCAGCACACCGGCAATATTGCGCACCATGTGGTGCAGGAAAGCAGTGGCGCGCACGTCCAGCACGATCATCTGGCCATGGCGGGTAACGCGCAGGTGGTAGATGTGCTTGACCGGCGACTTGGCCTGGCACTGGCTGGCGCGGAAGGCACTGAAGTCGTGAGTGCCGAGCAGGAACTGCGCAGCCTCGGCCATACGCTCGACATCCAGCGGGCGGTGGTTCCAGGTGACTTCCTCGGCCAGGTGCGCCGGGCGGATCGGGTCGTTGTAGATGACGTAGCGATAACGCCGGGCACAAGCCTTGAAGCGTGCATGGAAATCGGCCGGCATCGGCCGCGACCAGGCCACACTGATGTCGTGCGGCAGGTTGAAGTTGGTGCCCATGGTCCAGGCGCGCTCATCGCGCACAGCGCGGGTGTCGAAGTGCACGATCTGCCCGCAGCCGTGGACACCAGCGTCGGTACGCCCGGCGCAGATCACCGAAATCGGCTCGTTCGCGACTTTGGACAATGCTTGCTCCAGGGCCTGCTGGACACTTGGCACGCCGCTGGCCTGGCGCTGCCAGCCGCGGTAGCGCGCGCCTTTGTATTCCACGCCCAGGGCGATGCGGGAGTAGCCTTCGGCCGCGGATTCGGTGGTGGCGGTGTCGATGATGTCCAAGCGTTTGAAACCTGTGGGGTGTACGGAATGGCGGGGATTATAACGACAACGGCAGCCGTGTAGGGCTGCCGTTGATGTGCGCTTCATTTGAGGGCTATGTCAAACCAGGCGAGAGAGCATGTCCTCGGCTTCCTGGCGCTGACCGTCGTCGCCGTCCTTGACCACTTCATCAAGGATGTCGCGCGCACCCTGGCTGTCGCCCATGTCGATGTAGGCGCGGGCCAGGTCGAGCTTGGTGGCCACTTCGTCACTGCCGGAGAAGAAGTCGAAGTCCAGGTCGTCCAGTGGCGGCTCGGGATCCGGCTGCGCAACCGCGTCTTCTGCAGTGAAATGCGGCTCCAGAGAGGGCGATTCCAGGCTCTGCGACAGCTTGTCCAACTCGGCGTTCACGTCGTCGAGCTCCGAGGCAAAGCTCTTGGCTGCCGGCGAATCGTCTTCCAGCGAAAGGGACAAGTCGAAGTCCGACGGCATGTCGAAGTCGGAGGCCGGGTCGAATGCCGGCTCGCTGTCGAAAGCAGCCAGTTCGGCGGCAACATCCACCGGGGCCTCTTCAACGGCATCTGGAGCGGCCGGGGCGACCGGCTCACTGACATCAAGGTCGAAGTCAGACAGGTCCACGGCTGGCTGCGGCTCAGCCTGGTCCAGCATGGCCTCGAAATCGGCGTCAGCGTCGGCTTGCAGTTCGGCATCCACGGCAAACGGCGGTTCTTCTGGCTGAGCCTCTTCAAACGCAGGCTCATCCAGCACAGGCTCGGCAATGACCAACTCGTCAGGTACAGGCTCCTGCTGTACAGGCTCGTCCAGCAGCGGCGCGGCCAGCGGGTCTTCTTCGGGCAGGTCTTCACCCAGGCTCAAGTCGAAGGCGCTGTCCAGATCCTGCTCATCGAGGCCATGCGCTTCCAGGCCCGATACATCAAGGGTCGGTACATCATCGAAGGCATCCAGCTCGGTTTCTGGCTCGAACACGGCTTCAGGCTCCGCTTGCGCGACGACCTCTGGCTCAGCCTCCACTTGCGGCTCGAATTCAGGCACTTCTTCAGGCACCACGTCGGCAACCACTGGCGCCTCGGCCTCATCGTGCAGCAACTCCTGCACGTACTGCTCATCCATTTCGGCAGCCAGCGCCGCCGCGCCCAGGCCGGCAGCGGCCAGGCCGAGCATGGCGGGGTAACGTTCTTTCAACCCGGCGACTTCGGCAATGTTCTGCTCGCTGGCCGGCAGCTTGCGCTCCTGCTCGGCGAACGCGCTCTGGTCACCCTGGCGGGCGTACACGTCCATCAGCTTCAGGCGCAGGTCGTCACGTTCCGGCGCGCCAGCCACGGCGGGCTCCAGCAGGTCAGTGGCGCGGTTCAGGCGGCCTTCGGCCAGGCATTGGTCAACTTCCGCCAGCAGCGCGGCATGCGGGTCGGCTTGCGGTTCAGCTTCCGGCGCCGACTCGGCAGAAGGCTCAGCCACTTTTTCCGCAGCAACGGCAGCGGCGGCTGAAGCGGCGACCACGGCTGGCGACAGGGTAACGCTCGGCTCCGAAACTTCGACGCCATCGAGGCTCTCGGTATCGGTGTCGAAGCCTGTGCCCTGCTCTTCCTCCAGCGCCCGCGCCATGCGCAGGTGCTTTTCAGCTTCTTGCTGGGCTTTACGCTTGCGCGCCAGCAGCCATAACAGCAGTGCCAGCACCAGCAGGCTGGAGCCGGCAATTATGCCGATCAGCCATGGGTTGCCCAGGATCTGGTCGAGCGCGCCATTCGGCTGGCCGACAGGCGCAGGCTTGGCTGCCGGCACCGGCTTGGGCGCGGTATCGACGGCAGCCGGTGCGGGTTTGGCCGCCGGCTGGGCAGTTGCCGCCGGCTGAGCCGGTTTGGCGGCAGCGGCAGCCGTAGCCGGCGCTGCCACACCCTGGGCCTGAAGGCGGGCCAACTGGTCATTCTTCAGCTCGATCAGACGCTGCAGCTTGTCCAACTGGCTCTGCAGGTCGGACATGCGGCTTTTCAGTTCTTCGTTGTCGCGCCGGCTGGTATCCAGGCTTTCCTGGGCCACCGCCAGCTTGTCATTCAACGCCTTGGTCTGGCCGGCCTGGTTGCCCGGGCTGACCAGGCGCAAGTTGTCGCCCTGGGCGATGCGCGCCGGCGCAGCCTCGGCGGCACCACGGCGGGTAGCGTCAAGCTGGCGGGCACGCGGGCCCAGGCGCCGGCCTTCACGCCAGGCGGCATACTGCTCGGCCACTTCGCTGTTGGCCTCGCCCTGCGGAATGTTCTGGATCTGCTGCTGGTCGGGCAGGCGCAGTACCTGGCCCACCTTCAGCTGGTTGATGTTGTTGCCGATGAAGGCATCCGGGTTCAGCGCCTGGATTGCGATCATGGTCTGCTGGATCGAGCCACCCTGCGTGTTGCGCGCGGCAATCTGCCACAAGGTGTCACGGCGCTGGGTGGTGTAGCTGCTGGCACCGGTTGTGGCCGGTGTCACATTGCCTGCAGCCGGCTTGTCGCCCTGGGCCTTGGCCTGGTCAAGCAGCACGCTGTAGTCGCGCAGCAGGCGGCCTTGCGGCCACATCACCTGAACCAGGAACTTGACCACCGGCCCCGGCAGCGGCTGGCTGGAGGTAACCCGCAGCACGCTTTTACCGTTGGGGTTGATCACCGGTGTGAAGGTCAGGTCTTCGAGGTAGGTCGGAAACGCCACCCCGGCCTTGCTGAACTCTTCCGGTGGCGCCAGGCTAGGCGCCACTTCGGCGGCTTTGAGGTCGCGCACATCGAGCAATTCGATCTCGGCGTCCAGCGGCTGATTCTGTGCCGACTTCAGGGTCAGCTCCCCCAGGCCCAGCGCATTCGCCATGCCAGACGACAGCGCCGATGCTGCAGCCATGGCCAGAACCAGTTTGCGAATTCGAAGCATGACCTCTTCCCTTGTATGAATCGTCCCGAAACCTGCATGCGGAGCAGGACAAAAGTGCTCGCCAGTATCTTTTACGGCATGTGTTTAATCAACAATTGCGCCACTTGCACGGCATTGAGCGCGGCGCCTTTGCGCACGTTGTCGGTGGTCAGCCAGAGATTGAGCTGCTGGTCTTCATCAACACCGTGACGTACACGACCAACATAGACCACGTCTTGGCCCACTGCGTCACCAACCGGCGTCGGATAATCGTCACGTTCTACCAGCTCGACGCTTTCGGCTGCCTCCAGGGCTTGGTTGACCGCTTCAAGGTCGACCGGGCGACGGCTCTGCACGGCCACACTGAAGCTATCGCCGAAAAACACCGGGACTTGAACGCAGCTCACGGAAATCTTCAGCTCAGGCATGCCCAGCAGCACGCGCAACTCGTTGACCAGCCGGCGCTCCAGCGCCGTGTGGCCCTGTTCGTCGGTCGCGCCAACCTGGGCCAGCAGGTTGAAAGCCACCTGGCGGTCGAAGAAGCGCGGCTCCAGCGGCCGGGCATTGAGCAGCTCTGCCGTTTGACGGGCCAGCTCGCTGACCGCCTCACGGCCTTGTGCAGACACCGCCAGCGATGCCATTACCTGAACCCGCTCGATGTCCAGCAGGCCTTTGAGCGGTGCCAGCGCGACAGCCACGGCAACGGCGGCAGAGCACGGACTGACAATGCGTGCCGGCAGCGCCAGGCCAGCCAGGCGTTCGGCGTTGGCTTCAGGTACCAGGGCCAGGGCATCGTCCAGGCCACCGGACAGGTCAATGACGGTGCAGCCTGCTTGCAGTGCCTTGCCGGCAAAGCTGCGGCTGACTGCGGCACCTGTGGCGAAGAAGGCCAGCTTGACCTGGGCGAAGTCGAAGCTGTCCACCTCGCGCACCTTGAGCTTCTTGCCGGCGAACATCACGCTGCTGCCCGCCGACTCCATGCTGGCCAGCAGGTGCAAGGTGCCGACCGGGAACGCCAGTTCTTCGAGCACCTGTACCAGGGTTTCACCGACGCTGCCGGTGGCGCCGACGACGGCGATATCGAATGTAGGGTTCATGCTGCAGGCTGCCTCTGGCGAAACGGGAGCGGCACTTTACTCGCATTGCCCGGGCGAGGCCAACGCCGCCGATGTGCCGCCCTTCAGAACTGCTTCTCCAGCTTGAGGCTGACGCTGTTGCGTTCCCAGCTGTATAGCCAGTCGACGTTGCTGTTCACCTTGTTGTATTTGAAGGTAAGGCTGGGCACCAGGTCGTGGAAGGCCAGGCCGGGTGCGCGCACGATAAAGGTATAGCCCTGCTCTTCCTCATGGCGCCGGTCATCGAGCAAGGCGCTGTAGGCGTTGTACTGGCGGGTGCGCCAGGACGCGAACAGCACGGTGCTCAGCCCGATGTCGAAGTCCTTGGCGACGCCCAGGCGCAGGCCCCGCTGGAAGTAGGCTTCGGTGGTGTCGCGGGTGTTGCGGTCGGTGAGGTCGAAACCGCCGAACAGCACCCACTGCTGTGGCAGGGCTTGCCACAGGGTGGCGTACACGGAGGCGGCGCTGCCGTCATAGGTGTCGGCGGCCTGGCGGCGGTAGGCCATGTCCTTGTATTCGCCTTCCAGCTTGAGCATGCGCGTGGCCGAGAGGGTGTGCATCCATTCACCGCGCAGGCCCCAGGCCGAGTACATCGGGTCGCTGCCAATGCGGTTGTATTCGAACTGCGGGCCCAGGCTGTACTGGTTGCGCCCGTCCTGGTAGCTGTAACCGGCGTTGCCGATGAAGGTGTCTTCGTTGTACTTCGATTCTTTGTCGTAAGCCTGCCCATAGGCCAGCGCCCGTCCGAACACACCATGATGGCCGGACAGCGCAACGCGCTTGTTCAATGTGGCTTCGTAGTCGATGCCCTGTGCCGATACGGCCTTGGGCATCTTGCGCTCGACCAGGTACACCCCGTCGCTGGTTTCCAGGCGGTAATGGGTGGTGCTTTCCGAGGACTGGTTGAGGTTGTCGTTCCAGGTCGGGCCGACGGCCAGCGAGCCTTGCCAGCTTTCGCGGTGGTCCAGCGCCTCGACGAAGCTGTCGACGGTGTTGGCCAGGCCCTGGTTGCGCGCATCGGCCGGGCCGAGGCTTTGGCTGATCTGGCGGAAGGCTTCGGTAGATTCGCGGTCCTTGCGGTTTTCGAACAATACCCGGGCCAGTTCCAGTTGGCCGGGCAGGAAGTCGCCCTGTAGCGTCAGCAACTGTCGGTAATGAGCCTCAGCCTGATCCAGATCGCCGCGGGAGCGGGCCAGTGCGCCATCGGCGTAGGCCAACAGCATCGGATCGTGACCCGGCAGTGCAACGTAGCGGGCGCGGAACGCGGTTACATCGGCCCATTGCTGACGCTGTACCGAGACATACAGGGCGCGGCCCAGGTCGTTGAGGTTGTTCTCCACCCGGTACGCCTGGCCATCGATGACCAGCGTGGTACCGGCCATTTCGTCCTTGAGCAGTTCGCGTTCCTGGCGGTTGGCGCGGTATTCGATGCTCTGGTTCAGGCGCAGGTTGGTGTCCTGGTCGGCCTGGGTAATGGAGGGGAAGGTAAACGGGAGGTAAAGCAGCAACAGGTAATGCAGGCGTGAAGGCTGGGGCATTGCTCGGCTCTCGGGGTGCCTTGAAATAGCTGCAAGCAGGGCTGCGTGGCAACCCTGCTTGCACTTAACTGACCAGCATCAAGCAGGCCGGCTTACTGCTTCACACCGCCGAAAGCGGTGTCGTAGTTGCGATTGGCGAACTTGGCGATGCCGGCCACAGAGGCGGTAGCGCCGGCGCCGAAGAAGCTACCTTGGGTGGTACCAGTCGAAAGCTGTGCGTTGGTGGTCGGGTTGAACGCTGCCGCCGCGCCCGAGAAGGCCGCTGTCGATTTGTCGATATTCGCCGCCAGTTGGACTTTCAGCGCGCCGTTGGCCAGGTTGCCGGTAAGAGTTGGAGTGGCCGCACCGAAGGTAGCGGTCAGGTTACCCGACAACAGGTTGGCACCGGAGTAATTGCTGATGCCTTGGACAGCATAGGAAACATTCGTGGTCGGCAGTACGCGGCCAGTAGTGTCGCCGGAATAGTAGACAGCTCGGGTTGGATCATTGTTGGTACCGTTCTGCGACCATTCGCCGAAATACACTTGCTGGGTCGATACCTGTTTGAAATCAAAGTTGCCCAAGGCGGCGTGGGAGGCAGGCATCATTGCGGGCGTGATGGTGGTCACACCATTGCCATCGGTCGGAACCATGCTTTTGAGGTTGCTGAAGCCCACCTTGGTGCCGCCATAGAATGCAACCACACCAACGGATGGAGTACCCGCTTCACCGGTATGGTTGGGGGTGCTCCCAAGCGAACCACCCACCTTGATGGCATTATCATAGCTTAGCCCGGAATCACTGGCAGCTTGAGCAACACCGGCAAGACCCAGAAGAGCTACTGCGACTACCGAAACATTCAACACTTTCATTTCATGATCCTTTGATAAATTGAGAATATATCCAGCACATACAGCCAACCGCGATGCACTCACCCGTTCATGGTTATACCCCTTAAAAATTTGCAGTCAGACCGATTTTCAAAGTTCGCCCTGGCGCAGGCATTGCCGAACGTGTCAGGGGATCCAGGTAATAAAGATTGGAAAGGTTCGTACCCACCAACTCGACACTCACGTCCTTGGTAAACTTGTAATTGACATAGGCGTCATAGGTTACGATGTCATCCCAAGACAACGGGGTGTTCAGGTAATAGGTAACCATTGGGTTGCCACTGTAATTACTGTGGAACTTGCTATCATGCCCTTTGTAATAAACAACACGCCCACCCACTTCCAGACGACGATCAAAGAAGCGCGCCCCCAGCCCCAGATTGGCGGACCATTCGGGCATCGCCATGCCCACCAGATAGCCACCGATAAAACCGTCATCAACGCAGTTGGCGATACCGCCGCTGGCATCCAGTTGCATGGCTGAGTTTTCATCGCACACTTTATTCTTGAGCACATGCGCAACACTCAGGTCGGTGAAGAAACCACCGTTGTCGTAGCGACCTTGCAGTTCGATACCTGCCGTTGTCTGCTTGTCCACATTGGTGAACACCAACTGCGGACTGCGCTCGATCACGTTATCCGTGGTGTTGTGATAGTAGGTAAGCTTTACATCTGCCTGTTCACTGCCCAGCCAGCCGCTCAGGTTATGGATATACGCAACTTCATAGTTATGAGCGTGCTCTGGCTCCAACTGCCAAGGCGTCAGCGAAGCGGAAAAACCAATGGTGCTTTCAAACATACTCGGATAACGGATTGCCTCGCTGTAACGCAAGTAGAACCGGCCGTTTTCCGAGGTAAAGAACGTAGCGGAAAGATTGGGGACCCAGCCCTGGTCCTTGCGATGCTTTGCCGACGTGTCGACGGTTTGATTAACCAGATTACCGTCGCTGTCAACGTACCCCGGTGAACCGTCGTAGAAAGTGGCAGAGCAATTGTATACCTCCCCTGCCGCCGCTGCGGCGATGCAAGGATTGTTACTACGCTGGTATCGGCCCTTGCCATCGTGCTTCCAGTCAGCGATGTGCTGAGTCTCGATTTCTCGCGGCGTCTCACGCTCTACCAGCGCTATGGACTCCTGTTTCTCGGCCTCGGTGTACCCGAACAATTCCCAGAATATCTTTTGTGATTCTATGTTGGCGTTCACAGCCTCGCGCCACTCGTCCTGCGACAATTGCTTGCGCGTGTAGTACGTCACCTCTTTGCCTGTTTGTATGCTCTGTGTCGTCACGCCTGTTTCTTGTTGCCGCTCCTTGAGAAAGTCATCGAACGACCAGTACGAGGAATAGCGCCCGCCCGCAGTAAAGCGTGCAAAGGAAACCGGCTGCCAATCAAAGTTGAAGTTGTATTCCTGCTCCTCGCGACGCCCTGCCCTTGGAAAAAGTCGCGTTGCCCCAAACGTGCTCGGGTCTAACATGCCGTCACCCGAACTCAGTTTTTCATGCTGGTAGCTGCCCCCCAGCGTCAGGTCGAGACTGTCCAGCAACTTCAGCTTGTTGCTGACGGTCAGGCCTGCCCGGTCATGCTTGGCGTTGGCCACAGCGGTATTACGAAACTCGCGGTTCTGCGCCGTGGTTTCGTTGGGCACGCCACCCGAACTGTAGGTATCGCTGACAGTCCGGGTCATCCACAGGTTCGAGTAGAAATCGACCCAACGATTGTCTTCGGGATTGAGCTTGTACTCGACGTTATAGGCCTTGCTGTCCACATGGCTCAGCGGCCACTGCGGCACGCCGTAGGTCGCGGCATCATAGGTGCTACCCGGCGTGAAGAATGAAATACGCGAAGGCAGGATTTCGCCATACAACGAGTCGGTAGCGCGGTAGCCGAACTCCAGGCTCTGCCCTTCGTCAATTTTCCAGGTGGCCTTGGCCAGCCACGATTCCATCTTGCTGGAGCTGTTGGGCACTTCATCGCCCGGTTTGTAGATACGCGCCAGGTTGGGCACATAGTCCCACTTGCCGTCCACCAGTTCGCCACTGGAGTAATAACTGCTCTTGTTCTTGCCCGCGTAATGGTTGCCCTTTTCCCGATAGGCATATGCACCCATCAGGTCGAAATGCTCCTGACGCGTCCCCAGCGCCAACCGGTAAGCCTTGTCGTCGCTCGACAAAAGGTCGTTGCTGCTACTGGTGCGCGGGTGCTTGTACAGCGACGGGTCGTAGTAGGAGTTGATCGGGATGTACTGGTAATCCGCGCCGGGCATCTGCCCGGTCAACAAGGTCGGCAGCTTCGGCGAAACCGAATTGTTGCTGCCCTCGATCTTGAACTCGCCGCCGAATTCCTCGCCTTCCTTGAGGATGTCATCGACGCTCAGCGTATTGGCCACCACCGCACCACCCACGCCGCTGTAGACATTGCGCTCCAGGTTCGGCCCCTTGATGACCTTGATCGAACCGATCAGGTTGGGGTCGATGTAGTTGCGGTTGTTGGCGCCCATGTAGCCGCGATAAACGGTCAGTGCCTGTTCGGTGCCGTCGATGGTCAGCGGCACCCGGCCAGGGCCCTGAATGCCGCGTACGTTCGGGTCCAGTGCACCGCTGTTGCGGGCGTCGCCGCTGTAGACGTTGAGCATGCCCTTGAACACGTCGGCAGGGGCGGCGCCCTTGTAGCGCTCGATCTGCTCCTTGCCGGCGTAAACGGTGGAAATGTCCTGGTCGTAGATGTCGCTGTAGCCCTTCTCGTCCCGCGAACGGCCATCACGCTGGCCGTATACGTACGTTGGGTGCAGGTCATCGCTGCCGGCACTGGTAGCCGATTGCAGGTGGATCACCGGGCGGTCGGGCCCGCCGCTCAGGCTGAAGCTGACCGGCAGGCCGCTCAGCAATTGTTGCAGCGCACCTTCCAGGGAGTAACGGCCTTGCACCGGGTTGGCGTACAGGCCGTTGAAGGCATCGCCGGTCAGGTACAGCTCGGCGCCCGCCTGGCGCGCCAGCTGCAACATGGCACCTTCAAGCGCCCCGCCCTTCACATCGAACTGATGGTACTGGCCAGGCTGGCTGCGCGCGGCGGCAGCCGAGTCGGTGGCGGCCATGGCAGGCAGTGCCGCCGTGGCACCGCAGCAGGCCAACAGTGCCAGCTGAATTCCCAGGCTCAGCTTGCCACGTTGAGGGGCGAAACGCCCTGAAGCTCCCTTTGACATCGTTTCCAAGCACCCTAGCTAAAGACAAATAAGAGTTATTTGCATTCAGTAACGTGCGAAGCTGGAAAACACAGTAGAGCGATATGATCTATTAAATATATTTTTTAGATCAGTAAATCAGCAGCACACCTGGAAGCTCCAGTACCCGGGCGTGCGCCTGGCTGGCCAGTTGCCTGAGGGCGTCATCGACGTGGTCGATCCGTGCCACGGCACTCACCGGCAAGCGCCGCAGCGCTTCGCCGCGCACCACCGTCAGGCCCGCGCGATAACGGCCCAACTGCTCGGCCGCCTGAGCCAGGGTTTTCTGGCGCAGTACTAGCCTGCCCTCCTGCCAGCTGGCCAACTCCTCAGGGGATTGCTCGAGTGGCTTCAACCCGGCATGCGGGCCGAAGTACAGGCTGTCGCCTTCCTGCAATACGGCAGAAGCCGATACATCGTTCAGCCCATGGGATATCAGGTTGATCTCGACACTGTGCTGCAGCACGCCCACCCAGCCGGAGCGTTCGTCCTGATCGACCGCGACCAGGTAGCGGGTCCCGCGCGCAGTCACGGTTGCGCCTGGCGTGCTGACCGTGAATGGCCGTGGCTCCGCCTCACCTACCGGTGACGGGCTGAACACCGCCTCGCCGCGTTTCAGGTGCACAGTCCGTCGTTGCCCGTCATAGGCGATGCTGAGAATGCTGCGGCTGCCGAGCTCGACCTGGCTGCCGTCATTCAGCGTGACATGGCGTACCTCGCCATAGCCGGTCTGGTAGTCGGCGCCAAGGCCTTGCACCCAGAACGGCGGCGCCAGCCACAGCCAACAGGCCATGGCCAACCCGCTGAGCGCACCACCACTGGCCCACGGCCGTTGCCATGCAGCCTGTAGCCAACCCAACGGCCCAGCAGCACGGGCCGGCCGTGGCGGCCGCACATACCCTTGGCGCAGCGCCGCACTGGCCTGCCAGGCGCGGTCGAGGCGCTGGGCGACGGCAGCGTGCCGGGGGTCGGCTTCGAGCCAACGCCGATAGGCCGCTTGCTCGGCGGGGCCGAGGCGACCTTGACGGTGTTTCATGACCCAATCGGCGGCTTTGCGCTCGATCGGGTCAACAGGTTCTGAGGGGTTCACGGTACGGTGTTGCTGCCTGTTGGTGTTTTTCTGGTAGCCCGGCCAGGTCAGCGCTTGCGCCTGGTCTACTGGTCAGGTTCAAGCCCTCGGCCGATCCTGGCCAGCGCACTGGCCAGGTGTTTTTGTACAGAGCTGGTGGAAATCCGTAAATACTGGGCGGCCTCTTTGTGCGTCATGCCCTCCACCCGACACAGCAGGAACACGTCGCGGGTGCGCTCGGGCAGCAGCTCCAGGGTTGCGTGCAGGCGCTCAAGCTCCAGAGCCCCCAAGGCCTGGTCTTCTGGCGAACTGGCTTCATCGATCAGGCCATCAAAGATACTGGCCGGTTCGGCCTCGTAGCGCTTGCTGCCATAACGCCGATGATGGTCGATCATCAGGTTGTGGGCAACGCGGAACAGATAGGCCGGGGTGGCGAGCAGCCGCTCTACCCCGTCCATCTGCGCCAGCCGCAGGAAGGTTTCCTGGACGATGTCCGACGCCAGGGTTGGCGTGCAGTTCTTGCGCAGCAGGTAGCGGTGCAAGGCGGAGGCGTGTTCGTTGAAGAGTTGTTCCAGCACGTCAGCACTTTCCTATGCTCAGGCAAACTGGGGAACCCGATTATAATGAGAATATTTCTCGTTAATCTAGGCAATTTGCCACTGTTCCTGGCGCTGTTACAAAAAGGCTGATCCGTAATTACACCCATAAAAAAACCCGCGCTGTCGCCAGCGCGGGTTTTTAATTACAGCAGAACGATCAACGCTCCAGCAGAATCCGCAGCATGCGGCGCAGCGGTTCTGCCGCGCCCCACAGCAGCTGGTCACCCACGGTGAACGCGCCCAGGTACTGCGAACCCATGTTCAGCTTGCGCAGGCGGCCAACCGGGATGTTCAGGGTGCCGGTGACCTTGGTCGGGGTCAGTTCCTGCATGCTGATTTCACGCTGGTTCGGCACCAGCTTCACCCAAGGGTTGTGCTGGCTGATCATGCCTTCGATATCGGCCAGCGGCACGTCCTTGTTCAGCTTGATGGTCAGCGCCTGGCTGTGGCAGCGCATGGCGCCGATGCGCACGCAGATGCCGTCGACCGGGATCGGGCTCTTGAAGCGACCGAGGATCTTGTTGGTTTCGGCCTGGGCCTTCCACTCTTCGCGGCTCTGGCCGTTCGGCAGTTCCTTGTCGATCCACGGGATCAGGCTGCCCGCCAGTGGCACACCGAAGTTCTCGGTCGGGAATGCATCACCGCGCATGGTCTCGGCAACCTTGCGGTCGATATCGAGGATGGCGCTGGCCGGGTTGGCCAGGTCATCAGCCACGGCGGCGTGGGTGGCGCCCATCTGCTTGATCAGCTCGCGCATGTTCTGCGCGCCGGCACCGGAGGCTGCCTGGTAGGTCATGGCGCTCATCCATTCCACCAAACCGGCCTCGAACAGGCCGCCCAGGCCCATCAGCATCAGGCTGACGGTGCAGTTGCCGCCGATGTAGTTCTTGGTGCCCGCGTCCAGCTGCTGGTCGATGACCTTGCGGTTGACCGGGTCGAGGATGATGACCGCGTCATCCTGCATGCGCAGGGACGAAGCGGCGTCGATCCAGTAACCCTGCCAGCCGGCTTCACGCAGCTTGGGGAAGACCTCGTTGGTGTAGTCGCCGCCCTGGCAGGTCAGGATCACGTCGAGGGTCTTGAGTTCTTCAATCGAATAAGCGTCCTTGAGCGGCGCTGTATCCTTGCCCACGTTCGGGCCCTGGCCGCCAACATTGGAGGTAGTGAAGAACACCGGCTCGATAAGGTCGAAGTCCTGCTCCTCCAGCATCCGCTGCATGAGCACGGAACCGACCATACCGCGCCAACCGATCAGACCTACACGTTTCATCGCAACTACACCTTTGCTAAAAGTGGGCCGCCACCGGGAATTTGGGGTGGCGGGCCAGAGAGATTACAGATTCCGCAGCGCTGCGACTACTGCGTCGCCCATTTCCTGCGTACCAACTTTGCGGCAGCCTTGCGAATAGATGTCGCCGGTGCGCAGGCCCTGGTCCAGCACCAGGCTCACGGCCTTCTCGATCGCTTCGGCGGCAGCCGACTGATTGAAGCTGTAACGCAGCATCATCGACACCGACAGGATGGTCGCCAGCGGGTTGGCAATGCCCTGGCCTGCGATGTCCGGTGCCGAGCCGTGGCACGGCTCGTACATGCCCTTGTTGTCGGCATCCAGCGACGCCGAAGGCAGCATGCCGATGGAACCGGTGAGCATGGAAGCTTCATCCGACAGAATGTCACCAAACATGTTGTCGGTCACCATTACGTCGAACTGCTTGGGTGCACGCACCAGTTGCATGGCGGCGTTGTCGACGTACATGTGGCTCAGTTCCACATCCGGGTAGTCCTTGGCCACGTCTTCGACCACTTCACGCCACAGCTGGCTGGAAGCCAGTACGTTGGCTTTGTCTACCGAGCACAGCTTCTTGCCACGCACGCGGGCCATGTCGAAGCCGACACGGGCAATGCGGCGCACTTCGCTTTCGCTGTACGGCAGGGTGTCGTAGGCCTGGCGTTCGCCACCTTCCAGCTCGCGCTGGCCACGCGGGGCACCGAAGTAGATGCCGCCGGTCAGCTCACGGACGATGAGGATGTCCAGGCCCGAGACGATTTCCGGCTTCAGCGACGAGGCATCGGCCAGTTGCGGGTAGAGGATGGCCGGGCGCAGGTTGGCGAACAGGCCCAGCTGCGAACGGATTTTCAGCAAGCCACGCTCCGGGCGGATGTCACGCTCGATCTTGTCCCACTTCGGCCCGCCCACGGCGCCCAGCAGCACGGCATCAGCCTTGCGCGCACGCTCCAGGGTTTCGTCGGCCAGCGGCACGCCGTGTTTGTCGATGGCGGCGCCACCGATCACGTCGTGCTCCAGGCTGAAGCCGAGCTGGAACTTGTCGTTGGCCAGCTCCAGCACCTTGACCGCTTCGGCCATGATTTCCGGGCCGATACCGTCACCTGGGAGAATCAGAATCTGCTTGCTCATGCTTTCCTCTATCCATTCACGCGGTGCGGCCAAACGGGCCCCACCGAAAAGTGCTTAACGCTCGGCCCACAGCACCAGCACATCGGTGCTGAACGAGCCATCGGCCTCGATCTGGTAATACTGCCGTACTTCTTCGCCCATGGCTTGCTGCAATTGGCGGATGGTCACGCGCATTGGCTCGGGGGTGCGCATGCGCTCCACCCAGCTGCCGAACTCCAGGCGCAAGGGCTGGCGGGTGTGACTGCGCACATGCAGGCCAGCCTCGCTGACCTGACGCTGCCATTCGGCGGCGGAGTAGTCACGGACATGGCTGGTGTCGCGCAGCACTTCGACGGTTTGCAGGTAGGTATCGAGCAGCGGGCTGCCCGGTGACATCACATCAATGAACGCTGCCACGCCACCCGGCTTTAGTACCCGGCGCACCTCGCGCAGGGCCAGGCCCAGGTCGCTCCAGTGGTGGGCCGAGTAGCGGCTGAAGACGAATTCGAACGAGGCATCGGCGAACGGCAGGCGTTCGGCGGCACCGCGCTCGGTGGTGATATTGGCCAGGCCGCGCTCGGCGGCGGCACTGGCGACCACGTCGAGCATGGATTGCGACAGGTCGTAGGCGACCACTTCGGCAACCAGCGGGGCGACGTGGAAACTGACATGACCGGCACCGCAGCCCAGGTCCAGCACGCGGGCATTGCCCTGCCCTGCCAGCTCGGCCTGCAACAGGGCAAATTCACTGCCCTGGGCATGCACGGCGCTGCTGAGGTAGGCGCTGGCCTGTTCGCCGAACTGGCGTTGGACCACATCGGTGTGCTGGGTGCTGGTCATGTCTCAATCCTTATGTTTTTTGCTGCCTGTACCGGCCTCTTCGCGGCTAAAGCCGCTCCTACAAAGAGCGCGTATCCAGGTAGGAGCGGCTTTAGCCGCGAAGAGGCCGGCATTGGCAGTGCAAATGCCGGCTATATCACTCAGGCATCCCGGAACAGCCAAGGCTGCCCGGCGCGGTGCTTGCCTTCGAAGGCCTTGATCGCATCGCTGTCCTGCAGGGTCAGGCCGATGTCGTCCAGGCCGTTGAGCAGGCAGTGCTTGCGGAACGCATCGATCTCGAACTGCAGCACCTTGCCGTCCGGGCGGGTCACCGCCTGCGCTTGCAGGTCGATGGTCAGCTGGTAGCCCGGGTTGGCTTCGACCTGCTTGAACAACTCGTCCACTTCTTCATCGCTGAGGATGATCGGCAGCAAGCCGTTCTTAAAGCTGTTGTTGAAGAAGATGTCGGCAAAGCTCGGCGCGATGATGCTGCGGAAACCGTACTCGTCCAGCGCCCAAGGTGCGTGCTCACGGCTGGAGCCGCAACCGAAGTTCTCCCGCGCCAGCAGCACGCTGGCACCCTGGTAGCGTTCGTGGTTGAGCACGAACTCCTGGTTCACCGGGCGCTTGCTGTTGTCCTGGTAGGGCTGGCCCACGTCCAGGTAACGCCATTCGTCGAACAGGTTAGGGCCAAAGCCGGTGCGCTTGATCGACTTCAAAAACTGCTTGGGGATGATCTGGTCGGTGTCGACGTTGGCACGGTCCAACGGCGCGACGAGGCCAGTGTGCTGGGTAAAGGCTTTCATGCTGCGCTCCCTTGGATCAACTCGCGGACATCGATGAAGTGGCCGGCTACCGCAGCGGCGGCGGCCATGGCCGGGCTGACCAGGTGGGTACGGCCACCGGCGCCCTGACGGCCTTCGAAGTTGCGGTTGGAGGTGGACGCGCAATGCTCGCCGCTCTCCAGGCGGTCCGGGTTCATCGCCAGGCACATCGAGCAGCCTGGTTCACGCCATTCGAAACCGGCTTCGAGGAAGATCTTGTCCAGGCCTTCACGCTCGGCCTGCGCCTTGACCAGGCCCGAGCCCGGCACGACGATGGCTTGCTTGACGGTCGCGGCCACCTTGCGGCCCTTGGCGATCTCCGCCGCGGCACGCAGGTCTTCGATACGCGAGTTGGTGCACGAACCGATGAACACGCGGTCCAGCTGGATGTCGGTGATCGCCTGGTTGGCGGTCAGGCCCATGTACTTCAAGGCGCGCTCGATCGAACCACGCTTGACCAGGTCGGCTTCGGCAGCCGGGTCCGGTACACGCTGGTCTACGGCCAACACCATCTCGGGCGAGGTGCCCCAGCTGACTTGCGGCTTGATCTGGCTGGCATCCAGCTCGACCACGGTGTCGAATACGGCGTCGTCATCCGACACCAGGTCTTTCCACGATTCGACTGCCTGCTTCCATTGCTCGCCCTTCGGCGCGTACGGGCGGCCTTCGACATAGGCAACGGTGGTGGCGTCGGTCGCCACCAGGCCCACACGGGCACCGGCTTCGATGGACATGTTGCAGATGGTCATGCGGCCTTCCATCGACAACTCGCGAATGGCGCTACCCGCGAATTCCATGGCGTGGCCGTTGCCACCGGCGGTGCCGATCTTGCCGATCACGGCCAGCACGATGTCCTTGGCGGTTACGCCGGCCGGCAATTGGCCTTCCACGCGCACCAGCATGTTCTTCATCTTCTTGGCGACCAGGCACTGGGTGGCGAGCACGTGCTCGACTTCAGAGGTGCCGATGCCATGGGCCAGGGCACCGAAGGCGCCGTGGGTGGAGGTGTGCGAGTCGCCGCAGACCACAGTCATGCCGGGCAAGGTGGCACCCTGCTCCGGGCTGATGACGTGAACGATGCCCTGGCGCTCGTCGTTCATCTTGAATTCGACGATGCCGTATTCGTCACAGTTTTCGTCGAGGGTCTGCACCTGCAGGCGCGACACCTGGTCGACGATGGCCTCGATACCGCCCTTGCGCTCTGGCGTGGTCGGCACGTTGTGGTCGGGCGTGGCGATGTTGGCGTCGATGCGCCACGGTTTGCGGTTGGCCAGGCGCAGGCCTTCGAAGGCCTGGGGCGACGTCACTTCGTGAATGATGTGGCGGTCGATGTAGATCAAGGACGAGCCGTCATCACGGCGCTTGACCTCATGGGCTTCCCAGAGTTTGTCGTAGAGCGTTTTGCCAGCCATCAGACTGTTCCTCATCAGCGTCTTTCTATGCCAAAGACCCCTTGGCTTGTACGGACGATGCTATGGGGTTAGATTGAATAACTCAAATTCATAATTTTTATCCTTTGGATAACCAAGAGGAATGCAACCCTTGGACCTGGCCAACCTCAGCGCCTTCATCGCCATTGCCGAAACCGGCAGCTTCTCCGGGGCGGCTGAACGCCTGTTCCTGACCCAGCCCGCCATCAGCAAGCGCATCGCCGGGCTGGAGCAGCAGCTGGATGTGCGCCTGTTCGACCGCCTGGGCCGCGAGGTCACCCTGACCGAGGCCGGACGCGCCCTGCTGCCCCGGGCCTACCAGATCCTCAACGTCCTTGATGATACCCGACGTGCGCTGACCAATTTGTCGGGGGAAGTGAGCGGTCGCCTCACCCTGGCCACCAGCCACCACATCGGCCTGCACCGCCTGCCCCCGCTATTACGGGCGTTCACCCGCCAGTACCCGGCCGTGGCGCTGGATATTCAGTTTCTCGATTCAGAACAGGCCTACGACGAGATTCTGCATGGCCGCGCCGAAATCGCCGTGATCACCCTGGCGCCCGAGCCGCATCACCTGGTCAAGGCAGTGCCCGTGTGGGACGACGCCCTGGATTTTGTCGCCGCCCCCGAGCACCCGCTGGCCAACAATGCGGTCGGCCTGGCCGATGTGGCCCGTCACCCGGCGGTTTTCCCCGGCGGCAACACCTTTACCCACCACATCGTCCAGCGCCTGTTCGAAAGCCAGGGCCTCACGCCGAACATCGCCATGAGCACCAACTACCTGGAAACCATCAAGATGATGGTGTCGATCGGCCTGGCCTGGAGCGTGCTGCCGCGCACCATGCTCGACGAACAGGTTGCACCCATCGCTTTGCCCGGCATACAGCTGTCGCGCCAGCTAGGCTACATTTTGCACACGGAGCGTACGCTATCGAACGCGGCCAGGGCATTCATGGCCCTGCTCGACAGCCACGCGGGGCCCGCCTGACCGGCCGTCAGCCAGGTATTTCCGAATCCAAGGACGCGTCATACGCCAAAGGTCTGGTACCGATGCCCAAATCAGCAAACCGCTTTTTGCGCCTGCCGCGTATTCCTGCGGCCGACCCCCAGGAGTCCGAACAGGCCTGGCAGAACGCCCCACAACTGCTGGCCGCGCTGAACGGCGCCCGGTTGGGGGCATGGCTGTGGGATATTGAAAGCGGCCGTGTCAGCTGGTCACGGGGCACCCAGGCCCTGTTCGGCTTCGACCCGCAGCGCCCGCTGCCTGCCGATGTCGACTACCTCGACCTGCTGCCCGAAGAAGACCGCGCCCGCACGCGCCAGGTGTTCCAGGCGGTGTTCAACGGCGAGCCGGTGGAACAGGCCATGCGTCATCGCATCCGCTGGCCGGACGGCAGCCTGCACTGGCTGGAGATTAACGGCAGCCTGACCCACGACCCGCATGGCCGGCCGCAGATGATCGGGGTAATCCGCGAAATCACCCGCCAGCGCGAGCGGGAAACCGCGCTGATCAATTCGGAAAAGCGCTTCGCCACGCTGTTCCACCTCAGCCCCAACGCCATTTTGCTCACCCGCCGCCACGACGGCATGATTTTCGAGGTCAACCAGCACTTCGAAGACATGTTCGGCTGGCCTGGCAGCCAGGTGATCGGCAAGACCAGCCTGGAGCTGGGCCTGTGGGTCAACCCCGAACAACGCCACCAGGTGATGGAGTCAACCCGCGCCAACGGCGGCCCATTGATCATGGAGGTGCAGTTCCGCGCCACCAGCGGCAAGGTGCATGACGGCATCCTCTGCACTCAGGGCATCGAACTGGAAGGCGTGACCTTTCTGATCAGCACCTTCGTCGACACCACCGAGCGCAAGCGCGCCGAGCAGGCCCTGAAGGACAGCCAGGAGCGCCTGGACCTGGCCCTGGATTCGGCGCAGCTGGGCACCTGGGACTGGCATATCCCCAGCGGCATGCTCTACGGCTCTGCCCGGGCCGCGCAGTTGCACGGCCTACCGCCCATCCCCTTTCATGAATCGTTCGATGCCTTTTTCGAGGGGGTACCGGAGCAGGAGCGCAACTCGATGCGCCAGGCCTACCGCAGCCTGCGCGAAGGGCCCGCCGGCAACTACCAGATCACTTACCGGGTGCAACTGGAAAACGGCATTTCGCGCTATATCGAAAGCCGCGCACGCCTGTACCGCGACGAACAAGGCAACCCGCTGCGCATGGCCGGCACCCTGCTCGACATCACCGACCAGGTGGAGCGCGAACAGCGCCTGAGCGCCTCGGAAGAGAAGTTCGCCAGCCTGTTCCAGGTCAGCCCCGACCCGATCTGCGTCACTCGCCAGGACACCGGCCAGTTCATCGAGATCAACCCGGCGTTCACCCAGACCTTCGGCTGGGGCAGCGAGCAGGTGCTTGGCCGCACCGCAGAGGAAATCGGCCTGTGGGCCGAGTCCATCGAGCGTGCGCAACGCATCGAGCGGGTGATCCGCGAACAGGCCCTGAGCAACGTCGCCGTGGTGGTCAACCACCGCAATGGCGCCCCCCTGACGTGCGTGATTTCCAGCCGCCTGATCACCGTCGATGACCAGCCGTGCAGCGTGACCACCCTGCGCGACATTACCCAGCAGCAACGCGCCGAAGCCGCACTGAAGTCCAGCGAGGAGAAGTTCGCCAAGGCCTTCCACTCCAGCCCCGACGCCATCACCATCACCGAACGCCATAGCGGACGCTACCTGGAAATCAACGATGGCTTCTGCCGCCTGACGGGTTACAGCGCAGCCGAAGTAGTCGGCCACACGGTGTACGAGATCGGTATCTGGGCGGACGACAAGCAGCGCAGCGCGCTGCTGGCCGAGTTACGCGAGCGCGGCCGCGTGCATCACCGGGAAATGCTCGGGCGCAACAAGCGCGGCGATATCCTTACCGTGGAAGTCTCGGTCGAGCCGATCACCCTCAACGAGGTGGACTGCCTGCTGCTGACCGCCCGTGACGTCAGCCAGCTGAAGAATGCCCAGGCGCAGATTCGCCACCTGGCCTACCACGACCCGCTGACCAACCTGCCCAACCGCGCCCTGCTGATGGACCGCCTGAGCCAGCAGATCGCCCTGCTCAAGCGCCACAACTTGCGCGGCGCCCTGCTGTTCCTCGACCTCGACCACTTCAAGCACATCAACGACTCGCTGGGCCATCCGGTGGGCGACACGGTGCTGAAGATCATCACCGCCCGCCTGGAGGCCAGCGTGCGCCTGGAAGACACCGTGGCGCGGCTGGGGGGCGACGAGTTCGTGGTACTGCTCAGCGGCCTGGAAGGCAGCCGCGAACTGGTCGAGGAAAAAGTGCGCGAACTGGCCGACACCCTGCGCGAACTGCTGGCCGAACCGATGTCGCTGGATGGCCAGCGGCTGCAGGTAACGCCCAGTATCGGCGTGGCGCTGATCCCTGACCACGGCGCTACCCCGGCCGATTTGCTCAAGCGTGCCGACATTGCCCTGTACCGGGCCAAGGACTCCGGGCGTAACACCACCCAGCTGTTCCACACCACCATGCAGAAGGCCGCCAGCGAGCGCTTGCGCATGGAAAACGACCTGCGCCTGGCCTTGGCCCGTGGCGAACTGGCCCTGCACTTCCAGCCCCAGGTGGATGCCCGCGACAACCGCATCGTCGGGGCTGAAGTGCTGCTGCGCTGGCACCACCCGCAACTGGGTCAGCAACCACCCGGGCAGTTTATCCAGGTGCTGGAGGAAAGCGGCCTGATTCTGGAAGTTGGCAGCTGGATCCTCGATGAAGCGTGCGATGCTTGCGCACGCATGCTGACCGACGGGCTGATCGACGCGGATGATTTCAGCCTGTGCGTGAACATCAGCCCGCGGCAGTTCCGTCAGAACGACTTTGTCGGGCGCGTGCTGCGCAGCCTGGACGACTATCGCCTGCCTCGGCACATGCTCAAGCTGGAAATCACCGAAGGCATCGTGATCCAGAACCTGGAAGACACCATCAGCAAAATGCGCGAACTCAAGCGCTTCGGGGTGAGCTTTGCCATGGATGACTTTGGCACCGGTTATTCCTCACTCACCTACCTCAAGCGCCTGCCGGTGGATGCGCTGAAGATCGACCAGACCTTCGTGCGCGACGCGCCGGTCGACCCCAACGACGCGGAAATCGTGCGCGCCATCGTTGCCATGGCCCGCAGCCTGGACCTGGCCGTGATTGCCGAGGGGGTAGAACTGACCGAACAGCTGGAATTCCTCGAACGGCTGGGCTGCCACTTGTACCAGGGTTACCTGCACAGCCGGCCATTGCCGTTGCCGGAGTTTCGGCAGATGTTGCTGGAGGCGCCGGCGGGTTACTGATCCGGCCTGCAAACGCAAGAAGGGCACCCGAGGGTGCCCTTCTTCACTGCAGCGCGATCAGTTCAGCGCTGGCTTGTCGCCATTGATCGGGATGCGCTTGGCCTTGGCTTCTTCAGGCACGATGCGCAGCAGGTCGATGCTGAGCAGGCCATTGGCCAGGCCGGCGGCCTTCACTTCGATATGGTCGGCCAGGCGGAACGACAGCTTGAAGGCGCGTTGCGCGATACCCTGGTGCAGGTAGGTCACTTCAGCGGCGCCATTGTCGCGCTTGCCACCGGTCACGGTCAGGACGCCTTTTTCGACTTGCAGGTCGAGGTCCTGCTCCTGGAAACCGGCTGCGGCAACCACGATGCGATAGTGGTCATCGCCATGCTTTTCCACGTTGTAGGGCGGGTAGCTGCTACCGGCCTCGTTACGTGCCGCAGATTCGAACAGGTCGTTGAAACGGTCGAAACCTACGGAATGGCGGAACAGGGGTGCGAGAGAGAAAGCGGTGGTCATGGTGATAAACTCCTGAGATTCAGCAAGTAAGTCATTACGCGACCCGACTTCGGCATCGCGTACTCAAGAGATATGGCCGGGGGAAATGCTTTCAAGGGGCAAGTAGAAAAAATCTGAAATCAGTGCCGCCCTTTTCGCGGGCACGCCCGCGAAAGGGCCGAATCAGGCAACGCAAGCCTCGAAGGACGCAGCCTCAACCCCCAGCAACCGGCTGATCCGCGCGCAATCATCCTCCCGCCGCAACTCGGCAAACAGCACCACCGCCTCCGGGTAACTGCGCGTCAGCATCGCCAACCACTGCTTCATCCGCCCCGGCGCATAGCGCGGCGACAGCTTGTGCTGCGCCTGACGCCAGAACTCGCGCAGCAACGGCAGCAAATCGTCCCAGCTCATCGGCTGATAATCGCGCCCGTCACGCGCGGCCGCAATCTGCAGACCCAGGTCGGGACGCGATACCAGCCCACGGCCCAGCATGATGTCTTCGGCCCCACTGACCTCACGGCAACGCCGCCAGTCATCGACAGTCCAGATCTCGCCATTGGCGAACACCGGCACCTTCACCACATCCTGCACCCGCGCCACCCACTCCCAGTGCGCCGGCGGTTTGTAGCCTTCGACCTTGGTCCGTGCATGCACCACCAGGTGCGCCGAGCCGCCTTCGGCCAGCGCCGTGGCACACTCCAGTGCACCATCAGGGCTGTCGAAGCCCAGGCGCATCTTCGAGGTCACCGGGATATCTGCCGGCACGGCACGGCGCACTTCGCGCACGATGGCGTGCAGCAGTTCCGGCTCCTTGAGCAGCACGGCACCACCCCGCGACTTGTTCACGGTCTTGGCCGGGCAGCCAAAGTTCAGGTCGATCACCGGCGCGCCCAGCTCGCAGGCCAGCGCGGCGTTTTCCGCCAGACATACCGGGTCCGAACCCAGCAACTGCACACGCATGGGCACCCCGGCAGCCGTGCGCGCGCCCTGGCGCAGCTCGGGCGCCAGCTTGTCGAACGAAGAAGGCGGCAGCAGGCGGTCGCACACACGAATGAACTCGGTGACGCACCAGTCGATGCCGCCCACGCGGGTCAGTACGTCGCGCAGGATGTTGTCGACCAGCCCCTCCATGGGGGCCAGGGCAATTTGCATGTCGGGGTCTCGGCGGAAAAAGCTGGCAGTCTAACAAAAATTGCCGGGGTTTCAGGCGCCGATCAGCGCCGGGCCGTAACCGTCAAGGAATTCTGCCGGCATGCGTTTGGGCTTACCGCTGGACAGCTCGATGCAGGCGAAGGTGGTTTGCGCACGCAGCAGGGTCACGCCGTCACGCGGGCGCTTGAGCTGGAAACGGCGGGTCATGCGCAGGCGCTGGTCCCAATCGATGATCCAGGTGGCCAGTTGCAGTTCATCGTCCTCGTAGGCGGCGGCCAGGTAGTCGATTTCGTGACGCACTACCGCCATGGCGCGGTCTAGCCGACGGTATTCGGCCAGGTCCAGGCCCAGACGCTGGGAGTGGCGCCAGGCGCAGCGCTCCAGCCAGGTGACGTACACCGCGTTATTGGCGTGGCCGAGGCCATCAATGTCCTCGCTGCCGACGCGCAGGTCGATGACGAAGGGTGTTGCCAGGTCCCAGCTCATGTTCGCTTCCTTGGCGGAAAAAGTGAATTTAGCCGTGACGAGTGAGGGAATGTCCAGCCCTGCTGCCACTCAGGCGCTTTGACGCGCCGGTGCAGCAGCGCGGGCGAGCAATTCGAGCACTGCCTCACCCAGCCGCGGGTCGGACAGTACACGCTGATGCCCACCCGCCTCCAGCAGCATCAGGCGGCTGTCGAACCACGCTTTATGGATAACCTGAGCCTCATCGGCGGCCACCAAGGCGTCATCAGCGGCATGCACCACCAGCCCCGGCAACTCCAGCTGATAACCGGTCACATCCAGCCGGGCTATCTGCATCCCCACATCCCGCTCAATCTGCCGAATGAACGCCGCCCGCGCCCGTGCCGGAAGCCCCAGGCGATGAGCAAAACCACGCAACACACCCAACAGCCGCGCCGGGGCCGCAATGCTGACCGCAGCCTCTGTACGCAGCCCCATCTGCAAGGCCAGCAACACACTGGCACCGCCCATGGAATGGCCAATGACCGCACGCAGCGGCGGCAGCTCGGCGGCGGCCTCCAGCAGGGCCCGGGCAAACAGCACCACATTGGCCTGCTCGCCAGGCGAACGCCCATGCCCCGGCCCCTCCAGTGACACCACCGTGTGCCCGGCCTGGACCAAGGTTTCGATCAACGCAGCAAACTGGGTCGGGCGCCCTTCCCAACCGTGCATCAGCAGCACGGTCGGCCCATTACCCCAGCGCAGGGCCGACAAGCCGAAGCGCAGGGTAATGCGCTCGGCACTGGCCAACACGGGCAACTCCCAATCCCGCGGCGGCAAGTTGCGCGGCGTCATGAAGGCACGGCGCATCCTGCCCGCGACATGCTCGGGGGCCAGGCGGCCCAGGGTGCCATTGACACCACGAATCCAGCTCAGGGTAGTCATTGCCATGCTCCAGGGTTAAAGCACCGCCGATTTGGCGGCGCGCAGAATGCGGTCTGACAACTCGCTGGTACCCAGGGCGCGGGCCAGGGCCAGGCCACCGACCATCAACGCCAGATCGGCCAAGGCTTTGTCGGCATCCTCGGGGCGATCGACCATGGCAGCGGTCATCAGCTCGATGTGTTCGGCCAACACCTCACGGAAGACTTCCGGCAAGCGCTGCATCTCGCCCAGCGAATTAGGCAGCGGGCAGGCGTGCACTTCGGCATCCCGGTGTTTGCGCGACAGGTAGAAGGCACTGGCCAGCGCACGCCGCCCCGCACCATCGAGACTGGGGTCGATCTGGGCGAGCAAGGCGCGGCGCTCACCCAACAGCTGGCGGAACGCCTCTAGCATCAGCTCGTCCTTACTGTCGAAGTGGGCATAAAAACCACCGACGGTCAGGCCTGCGGCGCCCATTACCTGGCTAACGCTGGGCTCGGCCGGGCCGTGCTGGATCAGCGCACTGCGTGCGGCTTCCAGAATGCGTTCGCGGGTTTTGCTCTTCTTGTCGCTCATCTGAACATTCGCCGGACAAAATATGATGATCGAAATATTATTCTCATAATATTTTTTGGCAAGCAGAATTTCTCGCCGCCTGTCGGTTACGAATTTTTCGGGAGGGAGAAAAACAAAAGGCCCATTCAATAATCGAATGAGCCTTAAAGGTCCCGCAAAACGCGGGTAAAAATGGCGTCCCCTAGGGGACTCGAACCCCTGTTACCGCCGTGAAAGGGCGGTGTCCTAGGCCACTAGACGAAGGGGACGTAACCTTCGCGAAGATCCACTTGCGTGAACCCTGGCAGAAATGGTGGAGCTAAGCGGGATCGAACCGCTGACCTCCTGCATGCCATGCAGGCGCTCTCCCAGCTGAGCTATAGCCCCGAAACAAAAGACTCATCAATAAACGACGAGCCTTTTTAAGCCCTGCAAAACGCAGGAAAAAGTGGCGTCCCCTAGGGGACTCGAACCCCTGTTACCGCCGTGAAAGGGCGGTGTCCTAGGCCACTAGACGAAGGGGACGTAACCTTCGTGCCGATCCGCTTGTGCGAACCGCGGCAAAATTGGTGGAGCTAAGCGGGATCGAACCGCTGACCTCCTGCATGCCATGCAGGCGCTCTCCCAGCTGAGCTATAGCCCCGGATTTTTAGCCTCGCGGCCCAGCGACATCGTGAAACATCGCTTGTGCAAAACTGGCGTCCCCTAGGGGACTCGAACCCCTGTTACCGCCGTGAAAGGGCGGTGTCCTAGGCCACTAGACGAAGGGGACGAACCTTCTTACCTTCAAGACCCGGTTGCTGGACCCGGTCTTGCTCGACAGCCTTGGCTGCCAAGCGGAATTTGGTGGAGCTAAGCGGGATCGAACCGCTGACCTCCTGCATGCCATGCAGGCGCTCTCCCAGCTGAGCTATAGCCCCACAATGTCGCTCTGAACAGAATCGCTGGCTGGGTGGCTGGCGTTTCGTTTTCGTTCATCGCTGTGGACGGGGCGCATATTAAGATCGGATTGCCGGGCTGTCAAACGAAATTTCGAAAATATTCAAAAGTTTTTTCACAGATAACAATAACTTACCGCCCTGCCCCGGTTTTTGGGGCTTACATGGACCTGTGGGAGCGGGCATGCCCGCGAATGCGGTATTGAATTTACCATCGCATTCGCGGGCACGCCCGCTCCCACAGGTTAGGCGTAAAGCTGAATCAGGCGATCGAGGCCAGCAGCTTTTCCCACTCTTTGTTTTCTTTCTTCGACACGCCACCCAGCAAGTCCAGGGCCTGGCGCAGGCGGTAGCGGGTCAGGTCCGGGCCAAGGATTTCCATGGCGTCCAGTACCGACACCGAACTGGCCTGGCCAGTGATGGCGGCGAACATCAGCGGCATGGCGTCACGCAGCTTCAGTTCCAGCGCCTCGACCACGGCCTGGATGCAGCCGGTGATGCGCTCTTTTTCCCACTGGCGCAGGCTTTCGAGCTTCCACAGGATCAGCTGGATCACCTGACGTACCTGGTCAGCCGACAGTTTCTTGCTTTCGAACAGCTTGGCATCCAGCTTCAGCGCGCCTTCGAAGAAGAACCCGCCCAGCGGGGCAACCTGGCTGAAAGTTTCCACACGGCCCTGCACGTGCGGGGCGATCTTCATCATGTAGTCGCTGTTGAATGCCCACTTCTGCAGGCGTGCCGCAAATTCCTCGACCGGCAGCTCGCGCAGCCACTGGCCGTTGAGCCAGGACAGCTTCTCGATGTCGAAGATCGGCCCGCCGAGCGAGATGCGCGACAGGTCGAAGTGTTCGACCATTTCAGCCAGCGAGAACTTCTCGCGCTCGTCCGGCATCGACCAGCCCATGCGGCCCAGGTAGTTGAGCATCGCCTCGGGCATGAAACCCATGCGCTCGTAGAAGGTGACCGAGGTCGGGTTCTTGCGCTTGGACAGCTTGGATTTGTCCGGGTTACGCAGCAGCGGCATGTAGCACAGCTTTGGCTGTTCCCAGCCGAAGTACTCATACAGCTTGATCAGCTTGGGTGCCGACGGCAGCCACTCTTCGCCACGCAGTACGTGGGTGATGCCCATCAGGTGGTCGTCGACCACGTTGGCCAGGAAGTACGTCGGCAGGCCGTCGTTCTTCATCAGCACCTGCATGTCCATGCGGTCCCACGGGATTTCGACATCGCCGCGCAGCATGTCCGGGACCACGCACATGCCTTCGCTCGGCACCTTCATGCGGATCACATGCGGCTCGCCAGCGGCCAGGCGGCGCTCTACTTCCTCGGCGCTCAGCAGCAGTGCGCGACCGTCGTAGCGCGGGGTCTCGCCACGGGCTTGCTGCTCGGCACGCATCTGGTCCAGCTCTTCAGCGGTGCAGAAGCAATAGAAGGCGTGGCCGGCGTCGACCAGTTCCTTGGCGTACTTGGCGTAGATCTCGCCACGCTCGCTCTGCCGGTAAGGGCCGTGCGGGCCGCCGACGTCCGGGCCTTCGTTCCATTCGATGCCGAGCCAGCGCAGGGCGTCGAAGATCTGCTGTTCCGACTCGCGCGTGGAGCGCAGCTGGTCGGTGTCTTCGATGCGCAGGATGAACTCACCGCCGTGCTGCTTGGCAAAGCAGTAGTTGAACAGGGCGATGTAGGCAGTGCCGACATGGGGGTCGCCGGTAGGCGATGGCGCGATACGCGTGCGTACGGTGGTCATGGAAGGTCTCGAACGAAAGATGAAACAAAGGCGGGATGTTAGCAGGAGGCAGGCACCGGGCTCCAGCAATGGCGCGAACGTCACTTGTCGACAGGCCCTGTGCCGCTGTTAAATTTATTTACATTTCTGGAACGATAGTCCCCATGCCCGCCCAACTCAAACGCCGCCTGCTGGTCTTTTTCACCCTCGTGGCCCTCATCGCCCTCGCCTTCCTGGCCCACTGGTACTTCAAAGGCCGCTTCTACGAGAGCACCGACAACGCCTACGTGCAGGGCGAAATCACGCGCATTTCCAGCCAGCTGGGCGCCCGCATCGACACGGTGCCGGTCGAGGACAACCAGCACGTCAACAAGGGCGACCTGCTGGTGCGCCTGGAAGCCGCCGACTTCGAGCTGGCGGTTGAGCGCGCCCACGCCGCCCTCGCCACCCGCGAAGCCGAGTACGCACAGGCGCAAAGCCGCCTGACCCAGCAAGGCAGCCTGATTGCTGCCGGCCAGGCCCAGGTGGCGGCCAACCAGGCCACTTTCGACCGCTCACGGCTGGACCTGAGCCGCGCCGAGAAGCTGCGCAAGCCTGGCTTTGTATCCGAAGAACGGGTCACCACCCTGTCGGCAGACAGCCACGTCGCCGGCTCCCAGGTCGACAAGGCCCGCGCCGACCTGCAAAGCCAGCGCCAGCAAGTCAACGCGCTGAACGCCGACCTCAAACGCCTCGATGCGCAAATCGCCAATGCCCGCGCCGACCTGGCCCAGGCTGAGCTGAACCTGACCCGCTGCGAGATCCGCGCACCAATCAGCGGCACCATCGGCCAGCGCAATGCGCGCAATGGCCAGGTGGTGCAGGCCGGCGCCTACCTGCTGTCGATCGTGCCAGACGAAGACATCTGGGTGCAGGCCAACTTCAAGGAAACGCAGATTGGCCACATGCAGCCCGGCCAGCGCGCTGAACTGCTGTTCGACAGCTACCCCGACACGCCCATCGAAGGCCGGGTCGACAGCCTGTTCGCCGCGTCGGGCGCGCAATTCAGCCTGCTGCCGCCCGACAACGCCACCGGCAACTTCACCAAGGTGGTGCAGCGCATCCCGGTAAAACTCACCTTCCGCGCCGACAACCCGCTGCACGGGCGCATCCGCCCCGGCATGTCGGTAACCGCCACCGTCGACCTGCGCAGCGAAAACGAAGGCCACGATGGCCGGTGATCAACTGCTCAGGCCTACAGCCGAGCCCACCCGACGCGACTGGATCGCAGTGATGAGCGTGATGCTCGGCGCCTTCATGGCGGTGCTGGACATCCAGATCACCAACTCGTCGCTCAAGGACATCCAGGGCGCACTGTCGGCCACGCTGGAAGAAGGTTCATGGATTTCCACCTCCTACCTGGTAGCGGAAATCATCATGATCCCGCTAACCGCCTGGCTGGTGCAGCTATTGTCCGCCCGTCGCCTGGCGGTGTGGGTATCGGCAGGCTTCCTGCTGTCGTCACTGCTGTGCTCGATGGCCTGGAACCTGGAGAGCATGATCCTGTTCCGGGCCCTGCAAGGCTTTACTGGCGGCGCGCTGATCCCGCTGGCCTTCACCCTCACCCTGATCAAACTGCCTGAGCACCACCGCGCCAAAGGCATGGCCATGTTTGCCATGACGGCCACCTTCGCCCCGTCCATCGGCCCCACGCTGGGTGGCTGGCTGACTGAAAACTGGGGCTGGGAGTACATCTTCTACATCAACATCCCGCCGGGGCTGGTGATGATCGCCGGCCTACTGTACGGGCTGGAAAAGAAGGAAGCGCACTGGGAACTGCTGAAAAGCACCGATTACGCCGGCATCGTCACCCTGGGCCTGGGGCTGGGTTGCCTGCAGGTGTTTCTGGAGGAAGGCCACCGCAAGGACTGGCTGGAATCGCACCTCATCGTGGGCCTGGGCAGCATCGCCCTGGTCAGCCTGATCACCTTCGTCATCCTGCAGTTTTCCAAGCCACACCCGCTGATCAACCTGCGCATCCTGGGCAACCGCAATTTCGGCCTGTCGAGCATTGCCAGCCTGGGCATGGGCGTGGGGCTGTACGGGTCGATCTACCTGTTACCGCTGTACCTGGCGCAGGTGCAGGGTTACAACGCCTTGCAGATCGGCGAGGTGATCATGTGGATGGGGATTCCGCAGCTGTTCCTGATACCGCTGGTGCCGCAATTGATGAAGGTGATATCGCCCAAGGTGCTGTGTGCGCTGGGGTTCTGCCTGTTCGGTGCGGCCAGTTTCGGCTCGGGGGTGCTCAACCCGGATTTTGCCGGGCCGCAGTTCAACCATATCCAGATCATCCGCGCCTTGGGCCAACCGATGATCATGGTGACCATTTCGCTGATTGCCACGGCCTATATCCAGCCGCAGGATGCCGGGTCGGCTTCGAGCCTGTTCAATATCCTGCGTAATCTGGGCGGAGCGATTGGTATTGCCTTGCTGGCCACCCTGCTGGATGCGCGGACCAAGGTCTACTTCGATTACCTGCGGGAGGCAGTGGTGCCGAGCAACCCGCAGGTGGCGGAGCGGCTGGCGCAACTGGCCGAAAGGCTGGGGAATGACAATGCTGCGTTGGGGAAGCTGAGCGAGATTACCCACCAGCAGGCGTTGATCATGGCGTACAACGATGCTTTCCACTTCGTCGGGATCGGGTTGGCGGTGAGCATGGTGGCGGTGTTGCTGACCCGGAAGTTGCCGGAAGGCTTGAAAGCCGGGGAAGCCCACTAAACAACTTTCAAGTTCTGCGCAGCCCCAGTGGGAGCGGCCTTGTGTCGCGATTGGGCCGCACAGCGGCCCCGGCATTATTTGCTTTAAAGCTGAAATCCGGGGACCGCTACGCGGCCCAATCGCGACACAAGGCCGCTCCCACAGAGCCGGCGGCAGGCTTCAGCTGGTAATCAACCGCTCGCGCAGTTGGGCAATTTCATCACGCAACTGCGCCGCCGCCTCGAATTCCAGATCGCGGGCAAACTGCATCATCTTCTCTTCCAGTTGCTTGATACGCTTGGTGATCTCGCCCGGCGTGCGCAGTTCGGCCTCGTAACGGGCGCTCTCCTCCGCCGCCTTGGCCATGCCCTTGCGTTTCTTGCTGCGTGCGCCGGGGACGGTGGCACCTTCCATGATGTCGGTAATGTCCTTGACCACACCCTTGGGCACGATGCCGTTGGCTTCGTTGAACGCGATCTGCTTCTCGCGGCGGCGCTCGGTTTCGTCTATCGCTCGCTGCATCGAGCCCGTGACGTTATCAGCGTAAAGGATTGCCCGGCCATTCAGGTTTCGCGCAGCACGCCCGATGGTCTGGATCAGTGAGCGCTCGGAACGCAGGAACCCTTCCTTGTCGGCATCGAGGATCGCCACCAGCGACACCTCCGGCATGTCCAGGCCCTCACGCAGCAGGTTGATACCGACCAGCACATCGAAGGTACCCAGCCGCAGGTCGCGGATGATTTCCACCCGCTCCACGGTGTCGATGTCCGAGTGCAGGTAGCGCACCCGCACGTCATGGTCGGCCAGGTAGTCGGTCAGGTCTTCGGCCATGCGCTTGGTCAGCGTGGTGGCCAGCACCCGCTCGCCCTGGGCCACACGCTTGCGGATTTCCGACAACAGGTCGTCCACCTGGGTCAGTGCCGGGCGCACCTCGACCTGCGGGTCGACGAGGCCGGTCGGGCGCACCACCTGCTCCACCACGCGCCCGGCGTGCTCAGCCTCGTAGGGGCCAGGGGTAGCGGACACAAAGATGGTTTGCGGGCTGACGTCCTCCCATTCATCGAAACGCATGGGGCGGTTGTCCAGCGCCGAGGGCATGCGGAAGCCATATTCGACCAGCGTTTCCTTACGCGAGCGGTCGCCTTTGTACATGGCGCCGACCTGCGGAACACTCACGTGGGATTCATCGATCACCAGTAACGCATCCGGCGGCAGATAGTCGTACAAGGTGGGCGGCGGTGCGCCGGCCGGGCGGCCAGACAGGTAGCGCGAGTAGTTCTCGATGCCATTGCAGTAGCCCAGCTCCAGGATCATCTCCAGGTCGAAGCGGGTGCGCTGCTCCAGACGCTGCGCCTCCACCAGCTTGTTGGCCTTGTGCAGGTACTCCAGCCGCTCCTTCAACTCTTCCTTGATACCCTCCACCGCCTCCAGCAGGGTTTCCCGCGGCGTCACGTAGTGGCTCTTGGGGTAGAAGGTAAAACGCGGCAGCTTGCGGAAGACCTCGCCGGTGAGCGGGTCGAAGGCGGCGATATTTTCCACCTCGTCATCGAACAGCTCGATGCGGATGGCTTCAAGGTCCGATTCCGCCGGGAAAATGTCGATCACATCACCGCGCACGCGGAACGTGGCACGGGCAAAGTCCATTTCGTTGCGGGTGTATTGCAGGTCCGCCAGACGGCGCAGCAATGCGCGCTGGTCGAGCTTGTCACCACGGTCTACATGCAGGACCATTTTCAGGTAGGACTCGGGGCTACCCAAACCATAGATGCACGAAACGGTGGTGACGATGATCGCATCGCGCCGCTCCAGCAGCGCCTTGGTCGCCGACAGGCGCATCTGCTCGATATGGTCGTTGATCGAGGCGTCCTTCTCGATGAAGGTGTCCGAAGACGGCACGTAGGCTTCCGGCTGGTAGTAGTCGTAGTAGGAAACGAAATACTCCACCGCATTGTTGGGGAAAAACGCCTTGAATTCGCCGTACAGCTGCGCGGCCAGGGTCTTGTTCGGCGCCAGCACCAGGGTCGGGCGCTGCACTTGCTGGATGACATTGGCAATGCTGAAGGTCTTGCCCGACCCGGTCACCCCGAGCAACGTCTGGTGCGACAGCCCCGCCTCGATGCCTTCGACCATCTGGCGAATGGCCTCGGGCTGGTCGCCGGCCGGCTGGAAACGGGTGACGAGCTGGAACTCGGACATGACGGACCTCACGGTGCTGCAGCAACTGTAAATTTAGCCAGTAGTCTATACCCAAATGCGCCCGCCCGGGGGCGCTTTCAAGGCGTAGCTGTGAGCGCGTGTAACGGTGGACCCGGCAATTCGACCAATGGTCGAAAAATATTTGCGCAAATAGCCGGAAAAGCTGTGCCAGAGTGTCGCAGTGACCGGTCGGTATCACTATACTGACTCCCCGTTTGTGCACCGCTTCAGTGCATTCGGCTGGAGCGTGTACGTCCTATCACTCTCCAATCAGAGCCAAGGTAACAATGAGCCTGTTTTCCGCTGTCGAGCTGGCACCCCGCGACCCTATTCTGGGCCTCAACGAAGCATTCAACGCCGACCCACGTACCGACAAGGTCAACCTGGGCGTAGGCGTGTACTGCAATGAGGAAGGCCGCATTCCGCTGCTGCGCGCCGTGATCGAAGCCGAGACCCAGCGTGCCGCCCAGCACGCCTCGCGCGGCTACCTGCCGATCGACGGTATCGCCACCTACGACCAGGCTGTGCAAAAACTGATCTTCGGCGCCGAGTCGCCACTGCTGGCCGCTGGCCGCGTGGTTACCGTGCAGGCCGTCGGCGGTACCGGCGCACTGAAGATTGGCGCCGACTTCCTCAAGCGTATCTCGCCGAACGCCGTGGTTGCCATCAGCGACCCAAGCTGGGAAAACCACCGCGCCCTGTTCGAATCGGCCGGCTTCCCGGTGCAGAACTACCGCTATTACGACGCGCCGACCCACGACGTCAACCGCGCCGGCATGCTCGAAGACCTGAACAACCTGCCATCCGGCTCGATCGTGGTGCTGCACGCCTGCTGCCACAACCCGACCGGCGTCGACCTGAGCCTGGATGACTGGAAAAACGTCCTGGAAGTGGTCAAGGCCAAAGGCCACGTACCGTTCCTCGACATGGCCTACCAGGGCTTTGGTGACGGCATCGCCGAAGACGCCTTCGCCGTGCGCCTGTTCGCCGAGTCGGGCCTGGAGTTCTTCGTTTCCAGCTCGTTCTCCAAGTCGTTCTCGCTGTACGGCGAGCGCGTGGGTGCACTGTCGATCGTCACCGCGTCCAAGGACGAGAGCACCCGCGTGCTGTCGCAGGTCAAGCGTGTGATCCGCACCACCTACTCCAACCCGCCAACCCACGGCGCCACCATCGTGGCCACCGTGCTGAACAGTGCCGAACTGCGCCAGATGTGGGAAACCGAACTGGCCGAAATGCGCGAGCGTATCCACGGCATGCGCAAGCAGATGGTTTCGCTGCTGGCCGAATATGGCGCCAACCGCGACTTCAGCTTCGTTGGCCGTCAGGTTGGCATGTTCTCCTACTCGGGCCTGACCGTTGAACAGGTTGCCCGCCTGAAGAACGACTTTGGCATCTACGCCCTGGACACCGGCCGCATCGCAGTGGCCGCGCTGAACCAGAGCAACATCCACGTGGTCACCAAGGCCATCGTGGAAGTGCTGTAACTCATTGTTTTGCCAAGGGGTAGCTTGACATCCTCTTGGCAATCAGTAAGATACGCGCAGATTCCGCGATAGCTCAGTCGGTAGAGCAAATGACTGTTAATCATTGGGTCCCTGGTTCGAGTCCAGGTCGCGGAGCCAAACACTGAAAAGCCCCCGGGTGCGCAAGCAACCGGGGGCTTTTTCTATGCGCCGGGTTTATTGGCCCAGCACCTCGGTCACCGGCTTGCCCTCGTCCACCAGGCTCCAGACCAGCAGCTTGGCGGGCTGGGTCTTGCTGGCATTGCGGGACACGCTGTGCACGGTACCAGGCGCCTCATACCAGTAGTCGCCGGCCTTGTAGGTCTTTTCCTGCTCGTTGTTAAGTTTCGATACCACGCTCCCTTCCAGCACATAGGCCATTACCGCGCCCGGGTGCTGGTGCGCGGGTGATGCTTCGCCGGGCGCGTAGCTCACAGTGAGCATGACGGCGGTTTTGCCGGGGGCATTTGAAGGCTGCTGTTGTTGCAGGACCTTGACCTGATCGGCAACGTTGCCGTGCGCCCAGACAGGGGCTTGGGCGGCGAACAGCGCAAAAAGAACGAAGGCTAAGGGTTTCATGGTGGGCTTCTCCTGGATGGCGGTTGCCAGCAGGTTAGGCCCAGGCCCACGGAAGCGAAATGGCCAATCCGCAGGAAAAACAGGGGGCCGCTTCGCAGCCCCGGCGATCTCAGCTACTCCGGCCGATCGGGTAAAACGCCCCTTGGCTCCACACCCCAAGCCACTCCTCGCCCTCGATCACACACGGCACCGCCAGTTCCACCAGCTGGTAGAACACGTTGCGATGAATCAGCGCTTCAAGGTTGCTGCGCATCAGCACATAGGGCGACGGTTCCTGCGTCACCGGGTCGATCACCACACGCAGCGGGCTGTCCGGCCCGGCATCCACCTGGTCCTCGACATTGCTGGTAAAGCGCAGCACCTGCTGTTCGCCCTCCCCCAGCACCTCCAGCGCCACCGCCACGAACGGCGCGTCATCCACGCGGATGCCAACCTTTTCTACCGGGGTAACCAGGAAGTAGTCATCGCCATCGCGGCGGATGATGGTGGAGAACAGCCGCACCATCGGTTTGCGCCCGATCGGCGTACCCAGGTAGTACCAGGTGCCATCGCGAGCGATCCGCATGTCGATGTCGCCGCAGAAGTCCGGGTTCCACAGATGCACCGGCGGCAACCCCTTGGCCTTGGGGATCTGCGCCAGAAGATCATTGGCCTTGCCGGAATCGCTCATCACACCTGCCTCATTCGCTCATGCCCAGAAGGCTACGAGCGTACTCGCGCATCGGGGCGCCAAGCAAATCCTCGGGGGTATTGTCGTGGAACGTCAACAAACCGCCACGGCTCTTGATGCGTGCGGTATCGATCAGGTAGCGGGTATTGGTTTCGATCAGCATCATCTGCACCACGCCACTGTCCCAACCCAAGCGGTCGACCGCCTGTTCGTCATACCATTCGTCGCCATTGCCGATACGGTCGTCGGTACGGGCGAAGCGGGTGTACAACACGTAGTCCGCACCTACCGAACGCGCCTGGGCAACGGCTTCTTCCAGGCCCAGCGGGCCTTGGGCGCGGCGCACCAGCGGGAAATATTCGACAAAGCTCTTGAAGGCCTGCTCGGCCACCACGTTCTGCCGAGGCACTGGCCCCTTGCCTGGTGGCACGAACGCGCCTTGGCCGATGAAGATGAACGAATCGGGCTGCAGACGGATCGACAGGGTGCGACGGGTATCACTGTGGTCCAGCAGACCGGCATCGCTCATGTGATAACGAACGCCCTCGCCCATATCGCTGACATTCATGCAACCGCCCAGCGCCATCAGCGCCAGCAGCAAGACCAGGCTACGCATCTTTCCTCCAGTGGCCGGTGACGAAAAACCGGCGAATAGCCGGCGGATGCAGCTTTTGCGCCAGCTTCAGCCACCGATCACTTTCATCACCATCACATCCCCGGAAAACGCTTGCTCTTGCTTGTCAGCCAGGGCCTTGACCAGCAAGCGCTGCAGGGCCGGCAATGCCTGATGGCGTGGCTTATCCAGCAGATCGCCGACGAAGTGGCGATTGCTGGACGAAAGGCAGCCATGCAACCAGCCTGTCGAGGACAAGCGCAAACGCGAGCAGGTGCGGCAGAACGGCTGGCTTTCGTTGGCAATGACGCCGAAGTGCCCACGTCCAGGTATTTCATAACGCAAAGCCGTGGCGTCCACTGGCGCATCGACCTGGGCATAGGTGTGCCTGCTGCCAATCAGCGTGAGCAGTGGGTCAAGGCCGAGGAACTGTTGCAGGAAGGTATTGCGGTCACGCGCCAGGTGGCCCATGCGCATGAGCTCTATGAAGCGAAGCTCAAAGCCGCGTTCAAGGCAGTAATCCAGTAGCGGCACTACCTGGTCGAGGTTCTGCCCGCGCATCGGCACCATGTTCACCTTGATGCGCATCCCCATCGCACTGGCCTGCTCCATGCCTGCCAGCACATTGGCCAGGTCACCACCCCGCGCAATGCGGCGGAAGGCTTGAGGGTCAAGGGTGTCGAGTGAAACATTCAGGCGGCGGATGCCAGCTACCTGCAACTGGGGCAACTTGCGCGCCAACAGCTGGCCATTGGTGGTCAACGAAATATCATCGAGGCTTAGTTTGGCCACAGCGGCCAGAAAGGCATCCAGGCGTGGGCTGACCAGCGGCTCACCGCCCGTGATGCGCAGCCGCTCGATACCGGCCGCTTCGATCAGGTAGGCCACGCCACGGGCCAGGGCATCCGCCGACAATTCGTCATGCGCCGCCACCAGACGCTTGCCGTCTGGTACGCAGTAGGTGCAGGCGTAATTGCAGGCAGCCGTCAGGCTGACGCGCAGGTTGCGAAAACGCCTGCCTTGACGATCGACAATCATGAATGACTCCGGCATGGATGATGAGGGCTGGCAAAACCTGACTCATAAATCAGGTTTTTGCAAGCCCCCACTTCATACCGGGTATCAGCAGCGAACGAAGCTGCGCTTCAGTTCGAGGGTTCCGGGTCGCGCTTGCGCTTGTTACCCATGCGCACGCCAATGTCCATCAGGAACTGGAAGAAGCCCTCCTGGTCCTCCAGCACATTGCTCCAGAACGGCGAGTGGTACAGCGCCACGGCGCCATGCACCAGTGCCCAGGCGGCGCAGTAGTGGAAATAGGGCGGTACGTCTTCAAGCTTGCCTTCGCTGATGCGGCCTTTGATCAGCTGGGTCAGGCGGTCGAAGTTGGAGGCCCGAATGCTGTGCAGTTGCTCGACCATTTCCGGCACCTGATTGCCCTTGACCACCTTTTCTTCCAGGCGGTCGAACAGCCGGTAACGTTGCGGGTCGCGCATGCGGAACTCGAAGTAGGCACGCGACAGGGCTTCCTTGTCGCGGTCGACGTCGGCCGAGTGCAACAGCGCGTTCAGGTCACGCTCATAGTCGAGCATCAGGCGCAGGTAGATCTCCGCCTTGGACTTGAAGTGCTTGTAGATCGTGCCTTTGCCGATGCCCACGGCGTCGGCGATCATCTCGACGGTGACGCTGTCTTCACCCTGTTCGAGAAACAGCTTGAGCGCGGTGTCGAGGATTTCCTGTTCGCGACGGCGAAACTCACGGACCTTACGAGGTTCTTTCTGCATGGGAAGGACTGGATGACAATCGAAGCGGTTTATTATGCCTAACTTGCGGGAAATTGCACGGATCATCCAAGCATGTCTGTGTTTCACGATGCATATGGCCATGCGCTGCGGGAGGAATGGAACCTCGGCGTATTCCAAATCTGTTTAAAAAACGACCAATATGCACTGGCACTGCGCCAAACCTGACCAATACTTGAAGTGTTGGCGCGGCGCATCCCCCCCAAGTGGCGCGCCGATAAAGGTGCTCAGGGACCGCGTACCTTTGTTTTACTCCTAATGGTCTTAACCCGGATTCCCCCCCCAGAACCCGGGTTTTTTTTGCGCAATGCTTTTGATCTAGCTTTTGATCTAGCTTTTGATCTAGCTTTTGATCTAGCTTTTGATCTAGCTTTTGATCTGGCTTTT